>JAFGRA010000322.1 GCA_016935415.1 Anaerolineales bacterium | reverse complement strand
CTTTAGCGCCCGGGCGTGGCCCTCGGAAATGCGGCCATCGGCCAACGCCTGCTTGACCGCTTTGGAAAGGTCTAGCAGGCCCAAGGTATTAGTGACCGCCACGCGGCTCTTGCCCACGCGCTCGGCGATCTGGTCGTGGGAGAGGCCAAATTCCTCACTGAGCTGCTTGTATGCCTCGGCTGTCTCCAGTGGAGCCAGGTCGGCGCGCTGCACATTCTCTACCAGCGCCAGTTCGAGCAGCTGCTGGTCGTTGGCCTTGCCGCGGATGAGTGCCGGAACCTGCGCCAGCCCGGCCAGTTTGGAAGCCTGTAAACGTCGTTCCCCGGCCACCAGGATATATTCATCGGCATTGACCCCGGGCATGACCACCAAGGGTTGGATCACGCCATGCTCGTTGATCGATGCCGCCAACTCGGCCAGTTCTTCTTCGTTGAACTGCGTGCGCGGCTGGCGCGGGTTAGGCACGATCTTATCAACGGGAATCTGGTCGATCCCGCTTTCGGGCAATGCACTTTCACTGGGGATAATCAGGGCGTCCAGGCCCTTACCTAAACCGGTTTTACGGGGGGGCATCGTTAATAATTCTCCAAAATTTTTTCAGTAGTAAATCGCAGAGCGATTTGCCTTAGACCGCGACCTTCACACCATCGGCGGCCAACAGCTCGCGCGCCAGGGCTTCATAAGCCTCTGCGCCGGATGAATCAGGATAATACGCCAAGATCGGCAAACCGTAGGATGGTGCTTCGGCCAGGCGCACATTGCGCGGAATCACACTCTCCATGACTTTGTCAGGGAAATATTTACGCACTTCATCGACCACATCTTTCGCCAGGTTGGTACGGCCATCGTACATGGTCAGGATCACACCGCGCACTTGCATTTCCTGGAACACAGCCGAACGCACACGTTCGATAGTTTGCAGCAGCATCGAAAGCCCTTCCAACGCCAGGTATTCACACTGCACGGGGATGAGCAGACCATCACGCCCGGCTACCATACCGTTCAAAGTAAGTAAGCCTAGTGAAGGTGGGCAATCGATCAAGATGTAATCGTAACGGTCAATCACCGGTTCGAGCGCGTCGCGCAGGCGACGCTCACGCGCCAACTCGCTGACCAGCTCCACCTCTGCACCGGCCAGCGCCGGGGAAGCCGGCAGCAGGGAGAGCTTGAGGCGCGGGTTGTGCAAAATCGCCGGGCCAATGTCAGCGCCGTCAACCAGCGCTTCATAGGTGCCGCTCTTGACGGTGTGTTTTTCAATCCCTAAGCAGGAAGTGGTGTTCGATTGCGGGTCGATATCGACAAGCAGGACACGTTGGCCAAAATAGGCCAGGTACGCGCCCAGGTTAATGGTAGTTGTGGTTTTACCCACCCCACCTTTCTGATTGACAATTGTGTATACGCGTGCCACGCTCAATATACCTCGGTCATTAAATCGTAGATTTCATCTTGTGTGGGCGCACTGTCCAGCCCCTGGCGCGTGACCGAATTCCCGGCCACGCGATTGGCAAAGTGCATGGCTTCCTCCGGCCCCGCTCCAGAATACAAGCGGTAGAAGAAAGCTGCTGCGAAAATATCTCCCGCGCCGGTCGGGTCGACCTCTTCCACCTGAATGGCACCGGAATGATAGACTTGACCGTTCCAATACAACCCGGCCCCACCAGCTCCATAGGTGACCACCAGCATGTTACAGGCCGCCGCCATCTCATCGATGCGGCGCTGGTCGCCGTTCACGTCCTCGATGCTGATTACGGCGGCGTCGATGTTGGGCAGCACGAAGTTGGCTTCCGGCCATTCTGCCGGGCGCACCTTGCCCTCGGCATCCCACTCCCGCAGCCAACCCTGAGGGGTCAGGCACAGCAGCGACTTGGAAAAGTAATGGATGATCTGCGGTGAAACCTCGTGCACCAGGGGGGCCAGGTGGACAATGGGGGCCCGCCGCCAGCTTTCCGGGATCATGTGCAGGTCAAGCGCATCGGCAAAATGATGGATGGTCTGCACACGCCCTTGCTTGGTGTAAACGTTCTCGAACGTGGTGCTGTGCTCCGATTCGATCCCAGCCAATTGGATACCTTTGA
This sequence comes from Anaerolineales bacterium, assembly GCA_016935415.1. Lineage (GTDB taxonomy): Bacteria > Chloroflexota > Anaerolineae > Anaerolineales > UBA11579 > JAFGRA01. Next base: position 12,582 of record JAFGRA010000322.1, on the reverse strand, counting down.
AAGTGTCTTCCAGGGGGAGTTCTCCACCCCAGGCAGTGACCACACCCACGCGCAATCCCAGAGCACGCGCCGTCAGACCAGCATAAGCCGTTGTCCCGCCAATCCGTCCGCCATCCGGCATCAGGTCGTAGATGGTGTGCCCGACGATCAAATATTCAACTGGTTCAAGGCCTGGTGCATTCAACATGATGAGGGGTATTATACCGTATCGAGGAAGAAATAGCACCACCTCCTAAAGTACGGGGCGTGGCTGCCGGGGGGCAGGGGTGAAAAGATGCAGGATGCAAGATGTGGGCGGCTCTTCGAGCCGCAAATGCAAATTGCTGATTGCAAAACGGGGTCTGATTATCAATCACAATTCTCGAATTACGGTTCTCGATTCACGAATCTCGTCCCCCCTTTACCCAAACAACAGCTTGCCCTTGATTTCCTGATAGCCATTTTCCTGCGCCCACACCTTGGCAGTCTGAATCAGTTGTTCCTCGAGACCATGCTGTACATAGGACGGATCGACCACCGGACGGCCATCAATCAAATAACCCAGATTGATCTGCAATTTTGTCTGGGAAACTGGGTGCAAAATGATCCAGCCGGTCAGCTTCGACGCTGTGCGCGCGATCAGAAATACGGTCGGTTTGTCATCGGTCTGCTCCTGTAGGCCTGCTTCGATTTGCCGGACGCCAATCCACTGCGCCCAAACTCAGGCTTCCAGACGCGATGAGTGAACGCGGCCAGCTCGGTTATATCCACATCATCTGGTGCTTGAACAGCAATCTTCATTTTCAACTCCTCATTTCAAAATAAAAAGGGCTGCGATTTTGAACCGCAGCCCTGGATTGGTATATAAGAATAACCATCAATCATTATTGGACATCTCTTCTTCGATCAAGTTGGCGCGATGGGAAAGTTCGTCGTGCAGCACGGCACGCAGGATATCCAACGCATCAATAATGCGATGGTCGGCCAGGCGGTATTCTACGCTGGCCCCGCGCCGGTGCGAACGCACCAGGCCACGCTCGCGTAAGGTTTTGAGGTGGCGAGACGTGGAAGGCTGGCTAAGATCGATTGCCTCAGCCAGTTCGTTGACGTTATACGCCTGTTCTACCAGCAGGTAGAGAATCATGATGCGGTTGGGGTCAGCCAGCGCCGAACAGATATCAGAATGGAGATCGTTGATTTCTTGCCGCAAATTATTACTCATCACTCAGCCCTTATTTACTTATGTGAAAAAATGAACATACTCTCTATGATATTAGCACTTTATGTAATATTGTGTCAAGCGACCGAAGCAATATTTCGCTTGCACTCTGCAAATCGCTTTGAACCTGATAAAATGTATTTGGTAATATTTAGAGATTAGTAAGGTAGTACCCATGAAGTTGATCATCTGCATTTTGCAGGATTCAGATAAAGATAGCGTTGCAGACGCCTTGATCGGGCAGGATTTCCGCGTCACCGTACTCCCTTCTACCGGGGCGTATTTCCGGCGCGGCAACACCACCTTGATGGTGGGGACTGAAGACGAGCGCGTCGACCTTGTGATCGATACGATCCGGGAAAATTGCGCTGAACCCGCTGAGCCGAGTATGAAACGCGCCACGCTCTTTGTACTCAACGTGGATCGCTTCGAGCAAGTCTAATCCCATGACCGCAACCAAAAAGCTTGCCCTGGCAGGATTGATGCTGGCCCTGGCACTGCTGGCCTGCACCCTGCCTGACGTTGGACCTGCCTCCGTCCCCTCGCTCACCCCCAAAAGCATCGATCCCAATCTAATCCCCCAATCCACCGAAACACCGGTGGAGCAGTCCGCGGTGACTCCCGAGGGAGATTTACCCCACGCGGTTTATTACTTAAGCGACGTTACCGAGAATAGCTTCCAGGTCTGGCGGCGGGAAACTTTCAATAACATCAGCTACCAAATCACCTACGAAAGCAGCGACATCCTCGATTACACGGTTTCACCCGTTGACGGCAGCGTGGCCTACCTGATCGGCAACCAGCTCTATTGGGTGGATGCCAATGGCGAGAAACGCCAGTTGCTCGTTGAAGGCGGCCCAGAGGAAAACAGCGACGAATTCCGTTATCGCCGCAAGCTCTCCAGCCCACGCTTCTCCCCCGATGGCAGCACGCTGGCCTTTGCCCAAGACGGCATCAACCTGTACACCTTCAGCACCGGCGAGATCAGGAATGTGATGGCTAACACCGTCAAACAAGCAGACGAAGGCCCGATTGTGCCCTCGAATATCTATTCGCCGGAAATGTGGACCGCTGCCCCCAACAGGCTTTTGGTAAACGTGGGCTTTTTCGAAGGCGGCACCCTGACAATGCTCGATTTGAATTCTGGCGAAGTCACTCGCCTGGGCGAAGGCATCGTGTGCTGCCACCCGGCCATAAGTGTGGACGGCAAGAGCGTGTATGTTGGCAGCCCGATCCTGGGGATGATCGAATCTGGACTGTGGCGTTACGACGTCGCCAGCGGCGCGGGCAGCGTGCTGATCCCTTCCCAATCCGGCGATGAGACTTATAATTTCGTGGGCTGGCCGGTACAGCTTCCCACAGGTGAACTGCAATATTTCTACAACAACCTGCCGGCCTTCCCCACTGGTGAAGTGCCGCTGACGCTGGTGCGTTCCGCGGCAGACGGCGTGAGCGACCGGGTGCAGTTGCGCCCAGACCTGCTCCAGATCCGTGAGGTGCTCTGGGCGGAGGATGGTTCGCTGGCACTGGTGGTGCAGGTTCCTTTGGGGGAAACCAGTACAACCCAAGCCGGGACGGTTGTGCTGCTCACCCTGGACAGCAATCCCATCCGCCCGATCATTGCTAATGCTTACAATTTACAGTGGGGGCCGTAGAGGGAGAGAATAGAGATTAGTACAAATTCCGCTGGCGGCTAAAGCCGCCGCGACACTCTTATTCCCCTAATAAGAAAACCAAACCGTCGGTGCAGCTTTAGCTGCCGCCAATGTTTCTGCTTTTTTATCCATCCCCAAAATAAGATTACTGTACAAACAAACTACGCTTCTAAATCCCGGTACCCGCGATTGTAATACACCAACGGCGAACGGCTCTCGGCATTTTCACCGAGTTGAGCAGACAATACCTCACCGATAAAGAGGGTATGTGTACCAACCGGAACGCGTTCACGTACGACACAATCGAAGAACGCCAGCCCACCTTCGATCAACGGGCTGCCGGTTTCCAGCGACCAGGTTGATATGCCGTTGAAACGTTCATCCTCATCACCCATTCGCCCGGCAAAGCGGTCGGAAATGTGCTGCTGATCGGTCGCCAGGATAGTCACACCAAACGTACCGGTTTTACTGACCAAAGCATGCGTGCGGGTTATTTTTTCCAGGGAGATCATTACCAACGGCGGGTCGAGCGCCAATGAGGTGAATGAATTCACCGTCATCCCGTGGCGCGTTTTCCCATTGCTGGTCGTCGCAATCGCCACCCCCGTACCCCAAAAGCGCATCACATCGCGTAATTTTTCTGTTGTGTTGGTTTCCATGGTTATTCCAATTTTTCTATAATTTATCTATTTTATCATTTTCCGCCGTTCCGGCACAGAATCTGCATCGTCCATACCGGATTATTTATGAAACATTTATGTTCGGCTGGTTCATATCGTTATAAAATGCTTTAGTGGTGAACGCGATTTTATACCACCGGCTTGTGCCACCAACTACTAACCAATTCCGCTTGCCAGTTCGCCAACAATTAAGGTAGTATTCGGGTAAATGATCGAAGAACAAAGCGTACAACAAACACCAGCAAAACCAGAGCGATTTCCGCGCATCCACATCCTGCGCCAGTTGCGGCGTATCCTGACGGTCGGCATCATCCTGGCTACCCTGTTCACGGCCTGGACGCCGCTGGGACTATTCCCCACCGAATGGGTCGACCGCATTGCGCAGGGTTTGCTGACTCGCGCTGAAGGCAGCGAGACAGACCCCCAGGTTTTCCTATCGATCACCCCAACCCCGCGCCCCAAACCGCGGATTGGCGTGGTTGCCGGGCACTGGGGCAATGACGCTGGCGCGGTCTGCCCGGATGGACTGACCGAGGCAGAGATCAACCTGGAGATCGCCTCACTGGTGCAAAAGCTGCTCGTTTCGGAAGGCTTCGACGTCGACCTGTTGAAGGAATTCGACGACCGGCTGGAACAATACCACGCCCTGGCGCTGGTCTCCATCCACGCCGATTCCTGTGATTTCATCAGCACCGATGCCACCGGCTACAAGGTCACTTCCGCCCTCGGTTCCACCCGCCCGCGCAACTCCGAACGCCTGGTAGCCTGCATTCAGAGCCGCTACCAGAACGCTACCGGCATGGAGTTCCACGCCGGGAGCATCACCCGCGATATGACCAGCTACCACGCCTTCGACGAAATCCACAATGAGACCGCCGCCGCGATCATCGAAACCGGCTTCCTGAACCTCGACCGCCAGATCCTCACCCAGCACCCCGATGTGATCGCGCGCGGCATTGCCGACGGCGTACTGTGCTACATTTATAACGAAAGCATCACCACCCAACCTACACCTCCCCCAACCCCGACTTCGGAACCATGAACCGGGCAGAGGAAATCCAATTCCGCCACCTTTTACGAGAATCGCACACGGCTTTACGACGTGGTGACCGGGCGGAATCTCGCCGCCTGGCGCTGCACGCCGCCGGCTTGGCTCCTCACCAGGAAGAACCCTGGCTGCTGTTGGCCGCGTTGGCCAGCCCGCGCGCCAGCCTGGAATACCTTACCCAGGCACTCGAAGCCAACCCCAAGAGCGAACGCGCCCGCCAGGGCATGCATTGGGCGGTAAAGCGCGCCCGCAAACAGGGTGTCTTCGATGGCGATGGTCTGGCTGATCCTTTGGCATCGACCCAACCCAATCAAACGGTGAATGGGTACACTGTCCCTTCCCGGCCCCAATCCATCTCTGCCGGGGAGACCGTGCCTACCACCCGCCGCCCCTTCGAACCAATTACGGCTTCGCTCAGCGACACCGCCCCGACGCCCGTCAAAGCGCGCCTGTCGTGCTGGACGCCCAGCCTGATCGGGGCCAGTGTTTTCGTACTCGTCGTCCTGTTCGGCCTGCTGGCCTGGTTCGGCACGCCTTGGCTGCAAAGCACGTTTGCCAAAGAACCTAATTCCTGGGCGTTGGCCGTTTTGCCGCAGAAAGTCACCCTGACCTTTACACCCACCGCTACCTATACCGCCACGCCAACCGCGACGCTGACCCCCACACCTACCAACACACCGACCCCCACCGCAACCCTCACCCCCACTCCCACGGCCACGGAAGAACCGCCACCCGCTCCTCCCGAAGAAGAAGAAGCCTCCAACTACATGCCGCCCCCGGCAGATTTTGGCGATGAGTTCTGGATCGATGTGGATTTGAGCGAGCAGACCGTGCGGGCCTATGAAGGCGATGAAATGCTGCGCTCGTTCCTGGTGTCGACCGGCCGCTGGCCGACGGTAACGATCACCGGCCAGTACCAGATTTACGTCAAATACGAATCCGCCCTGATGTACGGCGCTGACTATTATCTGCCCGGTGTACCTTATGTGATGTATTTCTATAAGGATTACGGCATCCACGGTACTTACTGGCATACTAACTTTGGTACCCCAATGAGCCACGGCTGTGTGAATATGGCGACCGATGATGCTGGTTGGGTGTTCAAGCGCGCCAATGTGGGTACGTGGGTGAATATACATGAATGAATGTAACCAGTAATCAGGTCTCTACAAGCGGTGATATATTAGACATAAAACGAGAACCGATATTCGTGAAACGCGAATCGAAAAACGTGAGATGAGAAACGAGATTCGTAAAGCGATATTCGTGATCCGAAAAACATGAACAAGAAATCAGGCACGATGTATCCTAATTCTTAATTCGTAATTCTTAACCCGATAAGCCCATGCAAACCAATTCACATCGCTCCTTTTCCAGACGAGATTTCCTCAAGCTCAGCGCCTTGGGTGCGTTGAGCCTGCTGGTGCCGCCTGCCCGCAAAGCGGCTGCCGCCTGGGAAGGACTGCAAGGGCGTGTGCTGGTCGAAAACGCCATGACCTTCGACCGGCCGTCGTTAGCCGGCTGGCCGGTGGCCGTGTTCTGGAAAGACAATCTGCTGAACATCGTGCGCACCGTGATCGGCACCGAAGAAGATACCCCCAACCGCACCTGGCACGAACTCGAAGACGGCAGTTACATCCACGCCACCAACGTGCAGACCGTGCGCACCGTGATGAACGAAGCCCAGAAAATCCCTGAATGGGGCATGCTGGCCGAAGTGACCATCCCCTTTACCGACGCCCACACGCGTGCCGACCACGATAGCGAGGTCGCTTACCGCTTCTACTACGGCACCACGCACTGGATCGACAAACGCGTCTATGGGCGCGGCCTGGAGCCGTGGTACCGCGTGCTCGACGACCGCCTGGATAAAACATACTTCGTCCCGGCGCGCTACCTGCGCGTAATTCCCGCCGCAGAATTGCAGCCGCTTTCACCAAACGTTCCCCCCGAAAACAAACGCATCGAAGTCTCAATCAGCAAGCAGCAGATCACAGCCTACGAAGGCCGCCGGGCGGTGTTCATGGCGCAGGCATCCACCGGAGACACCGACTTCTACACGCCAACCGGCATCTTCGATACCTATTACAAGCGCCCTTCCCGCCACATGGACGCCAGCGATCTGACCGGCGGCGGAGACGACTTACCCGGCGTACCCTGGGTGAGTTATTTCCACAAAGACGGGATTGCCTTCCACGGGGCGTACTGGCACAACGATTTCGGCAGCCCGCGCAGCCACGGCTGTATCAATCTCTCCATCCACGCCGCTAAATGGATCTACCTGTGGACCAACCCGGTCGTGCGTCCCGACTACCAATTGATCCACCGTCTGCCCGGCAGCGGAACCAAGGTGGAGATCAAATATTGATGCAGGATGCAAGGGTGCAAGATGCATGTTGAGGGTTATGAATTAGGAAAACAGGCACCTGGGCAACCAGGCACTTAGGAATAAGGTAAAAAATTCGATTCACATATTCCCCCGCCACTCCCCACAATCACACATTGCACACGTTTTACGAATTTCGAATCACACTTCACAAGTTCCGCCCCCCTGATTACTCATTACCAATCACTCGGTGCCTTCCCCCGCGAATTTATAAAACGTTAATTAACGCGCGCCGAAACTTACGGTAAGATAATTACAATATCTAAAATAACCAGGAGCTTTGAAGTAGAAACTATGCCGCGGGAACCATTATTTACCGGATTGGTTGTCGATGAATACGATAATGCTGTTGAAGTTGCCTACGTAGGCGAAGAGCCATGCTATGTGGTCGACGATCAAGGCTTCCGCCGCCACATCCCCTCAGAACAGGTCGACCGCCAGGTCTTGCAGTTCATGGCTGAGATGGTCGAAGGCCACGAAGACCTGCTCAGCGAACAGGCGGCCAAAATGCTCGGCCAGGAAGACATCTTCAGCCGGGCAGCGTTGGAAAATCAATTCAAGAATATCGAGAAACAGTTCGAACAGGTGCTGGAAACCGGCATCCCCGAAGAAGGTCGCGCCTTCATGGGCATGTCGGGCTTCAAAGTGCGCATCAACCTGCATGGCGACGTGATCGAAGTCGCCCAACCCGGCGCAGTCGACCCGGACGACGAATAAGGCCTACTCGTCAGAAGGCAGTTTCAAGGTGAAGCGGTAGAAGAACACCGCTGCCGCCAATCCGGTAAGGCCCGGCAGGAAATATTTCAAATTATAGAACACAAGCTCGGCAGTTTTGGTGGTCAGCGCGGCTACATTGAACTGCTGGGCAGCAAACTCGGCTCCAAACACCAGCCCGAAGAAAAAGCCGCCCACCATCCCACCCAGCGCCAAACCTTCCAACAATGCGATCAGGTGTTCGCGGAACGAATGGGTTGGCTTCTCAACTTCCTGGGCTTCAATCCCTTGCTCTTGTACGGCTTCGGTCATCGCAGCACTCCTCAAAAATCTGAATAATTTCACAAAGTTTATGTGATTATAAAGATAATACAGCCGGGCCAAATTTGCAAGGGATTTGAGAAATTTTTTACAATTTACAGCTAAAATCAGCCAGTTTGGATGACCATACCAGAAAATCTGGTTTGACCAATCAAAAGCCATGCGGTATAATCCATCGGCTATCAAGTAGAGTCATTTTTAGTTTAAAGGAAGAAATAACCATGCCAAAGCGAACTTACCAACCCAAAATCCGCCGCAGAATGCGCGTCCACGGTTTCCGGAAGCGCATGTCCTCCCGTGGCGGCCGCAGTGTCCTCAAGAGCCGCCGCCTGAAAGGCCGCTATCGCCTGGCCACGCGCATGAATAACCACGTCAAGAAGATCAACTGGAAGAGCTAGGCCGATTACGGCCATGCAATCGCGTTCCAGATTGCCTCTACAGGGCATGAGGTGAAGCGAAGATATCGCCTGAGGAAGTCAGCAGACTTTGAGCGGGTGCGGCACACGGGTAAGTCTTATGCCCACCCGCTTGTTGTATTGATTTCCACCCCCGTAGAAGGTGCCGCGATCCAGGTTGGCGTTTCAGCGGGCAGGTCGGTCGGCAACGCGGTCCAGCGCAACCGGGCAAAACGTAGAATCCGGGAAGCCATCACCCCCCTGCTTGCAGACCTTCCTCCCGGACACGACCTGGTTATCCTTGCCAGAAAGGCAATGGGGAATACCAAAACCCCACAGGTGCAAGCCGCGTTGGTCACTTTACTGAAACGGGCCAATCTGTTACCCAGAGAATATGAGCACAGACCAAGCGAAAATCGATGAGGGCGTGTATTTCGAGGAATCCATTCCTGAACACCGTTCTCCAGCTTTGCGAGAACTGCCCTGGACAGTCGGAAATTTACCGCGCCTGCTACTCTTGATTCCCATCCGCATCTACCAGTTGACCATCTCACGTGTGCTTCCCGTCGACACCTGCCGCTTCTACCCCTCTTGTTCCCATTACGGTTACCAGTCCATTTTTAAATATGGCTTTTTCAAAGGCGGGTGGATGGCATTTACGCGCGTGCTCCGCTGCAACCCTTTCAACCCAGGCGGCTACGATCCGGTACCGTAAACCGGCAGCACCTGGGTTTTATCTTATCGGCAATCATATAAGGATCATAAAACAACCACATGACCAAAAGAAAACTTTTCCTGATCCTCACGCTGATCCTGGCAGCCTTGCTGCTGGGGGCATGCAGTGGGAGCCGCTTCCAAACCACAAGCTGGCCGGGTGTAACTTACGACCCAGAAACCGAACAAATTTACGTAGCCTACAACCAACAGGTCTACGCCCTGGATACTGCCGGGGAAGAGCAATGGCGTTTCCCCGCCGAAGCCAATGCCCGCGCCACCTACTATGCCGCCCCGGTGGTTGTCGGTGATGGCAGCATCCTGGTAGGCGGCTACGACAATATCCTCTATAAAATAGATGAAGATAACGGAATCGGTGAACCTATCTTCTCTGATGCCGACAACCGCTTCATCTCCAGCCCATTAGTTGCGGACGAACGCATTTACGTTGCCAACGCCAATCATGAACTGTATGCTTTGAGCCTGTCTGGAGAAGAGAGCTGGGAATTTGAAGCCGACCAATCCATCTGGGCCAGCCCGGTCGTCAATGGCGCTGCCATCTATGTGGCAACACTAGACGGCACCCTGTACGCCCTGGAAAAAAGCGACCATACCGAAATCTGGGACCAACCGATCAATTTCGGCGGCGCGATTGTCAATGCCCCCATAATTGATGCTGACGGCACTCTCTACGTGGGGTCGTTTGGCAACACAGTCAGCGCGGTCAGCCCGGCCGGGAATGTACTCTGGCAGTTCCCCACCGAAGCCTGGGTATGGGCTACACCATTACTGGTCGACGGTACGCTTTACGTCGGTGATCAGAGTGGGACAATGTATGCCATCGACACCGCTACCGGCAGCGAGATTTGGTCGGCTGACCTGAAAAGCACCATCTTGAGCACCCCGGTGATGTTCGAAGATGCACTCTACATCGGCACCGAGAACGGCGAAGTTTTCACCATCGATCCGGCAGACGGAGCTTCCAAGAAAATCCAAAACGTGGATGGAAAACTGTTCAGCAATCCGGTCGTTGCCAACGATCTGCTGCTTTTTGGCGTGCTCAGTGAAGAAAGCGACGTGATCGTGGTTGCCCTGGAAACAAGCGGCTTCGAGCAATGGTCGTTCGCCCCTGAAAAATAGGCTTTACGCTCAACGAAGGAAAACATTATGTTAGACCCGATTATCAACATCTTTTTGAACATCATGATCTGGATCTCCCAGGCCATTGAAAGTATTGGCATCGAACAGAGCTTTGGCTGGACGATCATTCTGTTCACCATCCTGATCCGCCTGGCGCTGTACCCATTCACAGCTTCTCAAGTCAAGAGCGCCCAGGGCTTGCAGGAAATGCAAAACTCCGAAAAGTGGCAGAAGATCCAGAAGAAATACAAGGACGACAAGGAAAAACTGGCCCAGGAGCAAATGAAGCTCTACCAGGAAATGGGCATCAATCCGTTGGGCTCCTGTCTGCCCACCCTACTGCAACTGCCGATCATCTTTGCGTTGTACTGGGCGGTGACGCAGGCGCTGGCTTCCACCCCCGTGCAACTGCTCGATCTGGCCCGCGTGATCAACGATGGTCTGTCACACGTCCTCCCATTGAACAGCACCTTCCTGTGGATGGACCTGGCCCAACCCGAACGCCTGCACCTGGCCTTCTTGCCGGAAAACTTTGGCATCCCCGTGCTGGCGATCCTGGTGACGGTCACTTCTTTCCTGCAAACCAAGTTAATGACCCCCACCACTTCCCAACCCGGCGACCAGGGTGCAGCCATGACCAAGGCCATGAGCCTTTACATGCCGTTGCTGATCGGTTGGATCTCCTATAGCTATGCCGCCGGTTTGGCGTTATACTTCTTTATCGGTAATATTGCCAGTATCCTTCAATATGCACTCATGGGCCGCCTGGATCTTAAAAACTTATTACCATCCGCAAAAACGGCCAAATAGCTACACTCGAAGATTACCATTTTGGGTGGTGCGAAGCACTTTTGAAAACCATACCTGACCAAGGGAAGCGTTTCGCTTCGCTCAAAATGCAGCTAATATTCCCTAAACCTTTGTGAGGAGAACATGAGCGAACACCGTGCTACTCTGGAAAAGATCGCCCCAACAATCGAAGAAGCGATTGCGATTGGGTTAGCCGAACTGGGTCTTTCCGAAGATAACGTGGAGATCGAGGTTCTGGACGAAGGCACCCGCGGTCTGTTTGGACTAGGCAATCGCCAGGCGCGCGTCCGCCTGACAGTCAAGGGCGATGCTCCGGATACACCTGCCCAGGCCAACAAAGCAGCGATGGAAGTTGAGGAATCATCCGAAGCAGAAGCCCCAGCCGAATCCGCCCCTGAGCCTGAATACGATGAAGACGATCAAAACATGATCGCCGTCGCCCGGGAAACCGTGGCCGAACTGCTCGACAAAATGGGTGTGAAAGCGGACGTGAACGCCAACCTGGGCGAAAGCGATGACCCGCGTTTCCCGCCCCCCGTGACCGTCGACATCACCGGCAATGACCTCAGCATCTTGATCGGCCGCCGGGCGGAAACCTTGAACGCCTTGCAGTTTATAACCCGTCTGATCGTCGGCAAGGAACTCGGCCGTGGCGTGCACGTCATCGTCGATGTGGAAGGCTATCGTATGCGTCGCGAGCGCAGCCTGCGCCAACTGGCGCGCCGCATGGCCAGCCAGGCCGTGCGTACCGGCCGCCGCCAGGTCTTGGAACCGATGGCGGCCAACGAACGCCGCATCATCCACATGGAACTGCGCGACGACGAAAACGTGACCACCGAAAGTATCGGCGAAGATCCCCGTCGTAAAGTAACCATCACGCCCAAACACGGATAAAAGAAAGTATGTACATAAGGCAGGTCGAGTGACCTGCCTTTTTATTTAAGTAATTTCCCTTGTCTGGAACCTGGTAAACGCTTTGCTATCTTCAATTGACCATCATTATAGAGCCGTCCATTCGCATCAGGGAAATAAGATACCCCAAATTTTCTATGCAAACCTAGCCTCTGCTTCCATGGTTCAATTCTAATATCCGACATCCATTCTCCAACAATACTAGCCAACTCTCGTTTTGTCTTTCGAGTGGATATCGCAGCAATTGCTTGAGTAACTGCTCCTGTGAGAATATCTGTAAGTTGTATAAGCTCACAATGAATACTAAAATTCTGAGCCTTCATTTCACTTGGATCAGCTGATATAAATTTAATATCTTCAGAAAGTTTGACTTCTGGCCATCTATTGGGAGAAGATTTTCTTCTTTGTTGAACATCTTTAGAAGTCTCAGAATAAATATACGTAGCTAGATTATCCCAATCAGTTCCTGGGATACCATACTCTTTATCTCCAATTCCTTCGAAAGTTTGTCTATGGAAATACAATGACAAGTCTAATTCCTGTTTCCCTTCTTGGATTCAACATTGAAGTGCAACAGGTGGATGTTGAAAGAATACCTCATAAGGGGTG
>JAFGRA010000321.1 GCA_016935415.1 Anaerolineales bacterium | reverse complement strand
TTGTTTCTTGATCTTCGATAACTTTGTATTCGACCCGCGTTGGTAAATCCTACCCACGCGCTCCGCTTTGTGGCACAATAGGGGGTATGAGCCTCGAACAATTTTTTGCCGACCCGGCCAACGTGGCCGAGAAACAAAGCTTACCCGTGCTGCGCGCCCTGACCGAACGCTATGCCGACGAAAAGCCTTTCGCTGGTCTGAAGGTAGCACTGGGCTATTTGCTGGTGCGCAACTCGATGATCGTGTTCGAAGCGGTGTGGCGCGGTGGGGCCGAGATCGTGATCGCTGACGCCTTCGCCAGCCCGGCCACTGCCCCGGTGTTGGCCGACCTGGCGCGCTATGATGTACCGGTCTACAGCGTGGAACAAGCTGTAGAGCAGACCGACCTGTACATGGACATTAACTGTGTGCTGGGGCGCGTCAAAGCGCCTGCCGCCGCAGTTGAGATCACGCGCACCGGCGTGCACCATTACGAACAGATTGCCTGCCCGGTGGTCAGCGCCGATAACTGCCGCGCTAAAAAGATCGAAGGCTTCTTCGGCACCGGCAATAGTTTCGGGCGCGCCTGGAATCAACTGCGCCCCGGCGATTCGTTGGCGGGCAAACGCAGCGTGCAGTTCGGCTACGGCAAGATCGGGCGCGGCGTGGCTTTCCAGATCCGCAAGGCCGGGATGGCGGTCACGGTGGTCGATCCCAGTCCGGCAGCGCGTGCCAAAGCTGAGGCAGACGGTTTCGTGGCGCTGGACTTTGAAGCAGTGCCCGCCTTACAAAAAGCCCTGGGACAAGCGGACGTGATCATTTCGGTCACCAGCATCCCCGACATCCACAGCGCCAGTGAGGTTCCGGCGGCCTGGTTCCGGGCCAACCGCCCGGTGCTGGTCAACCTGGGCGCGCAGGATGAATTCGGCGCGGATTTCGCCGACGCCGAAATTTTGGGCGGCCGCGAGATTCCGCTCAACTTCCACCTCGCACAACCGACCCTGAACCGCTACGTCGACCCGCCGCTGGCGGCACACGTGCTGGCGTTAGAAACGCTCGTGCAGCAGCGTGCTGATCTCGAAAATGGCATTCACCCTTTGCCGCCCGAAATGGACGCCTGGCTGCTGCAAACCTGGCGCGCCAGTTGGCCGGACGAAGACCTGACCGGCATCGGGGAGGAATTGGGACTGTAAGATCATGTCGCTTGCAAGCTTGTTGAGCCATTGGCGGGCCGAGCCAACCATCGGTGGCAACATCGTCGATTGGCGCACGATCCCCGCCCGACCCGCCCAGACGGCCCCGTTTCCGGCCGGGCTGCATCCGTTGTTGACCAACGGCCTGACGGCGCGCGGCTACCGGCAACTCTACACCCACCAGGCCGCGGCCTGGAAACACGCCCAGCAAGCCGAGAACGTGGTTGTGGTGACCGGCACGGCCAGCGGCAAGACGCTGTGCTACAACCTGCCGGTGCTCGACCGCTTGCTGCGTGACCCCGAAGCGCGCGCCCTCTACATTTTCCCGACCAAAGCGCTGGCCCAAGACCAGAAAGACGAACTCGACCAATGGAACGCGGTTTTCCCGAAAGCGGACCATATTCCGACGGCGACCTACGACGGCGATACTTCCCCAACGGCGCGCCCCAAGGTGCGCGGCAAGGCGCGCCTGATCCTCACCAACCCGGATATGCTGCACACCGGCATCCTGCCCTACCACCCCAAGTGGGATACTTTCTTCAGTAACCTGCGCTACGTGGTGATCGACGAGATGCATACCTACCGCGGTGTGTTTGGCTCGCATGTTGCCAATGTGCTGCGCCGCCTCAAACGTATCGCCGCGTTCTACGGCGCCAAGCCGCAGTTCATCCTCACCTCGGCCACGATTGCCAACCCAATTGAGCTATCCAAGTGGCTGATCGAAGAACGCGTCGCCCTGGTCGACCAGGACGGTGCCCCGCGCGGCCCGCGCCAGTTCCTGCTTTACAACCCGCCGGTGGTCGACGAAGACCTGGGCATCCGTGCCAGCGTAACCCAGGAGAGCGTGCGCCTGGCGGCCGACCTGCTGGCTTACGATATCCAGACGATTGTCTTTGGGCGCTACCGGCGCACGGTCGAGATCATCCTCAATTATTTGCGCGCCGAATCGGCCCTGGAACCCAGCAAGGTGCGCGGTTACCGCAGTGGTTACCTGCCGCGCGAGCGCCGCGAGATCGAGACTGGGCTGCGGGATGGGGCCGTGCGCGCTGTGGTGGCAACCAGCGCCCTGGAATTGGGCGTGGACATCGGCGGGATGGGGGCGGCGATCATGGCCGGGTATCCCGGCTCGATTGCCAGCACCTGGCAGCAGGCCGGGCGCGCCGGACGCGCCACCGATAACGCCCTCTCTATGCTGGTGGCCTCTGCCAACCCGCTCGACCAGTTCCTGATGCGCCACCCCGAATATTTTTTCGGGCGCACCCCCGAGCAGGCCCTGGTCAACCCCGATAATATGCTGATCTTACTCTCGCATATGTTGTGTGCCAGCTACGAACTACCTTTCACGACCGGCGACAGTTTTGGAAATATCGACCCCGACCGGGTGCTGGAATATCTCAAGTATCTGGAAGAATCTGAAGTGTTGTACGAATCCGGGGCACGCTATTTCTGGATGGCGGATGAATATCCTTCCGGCAACGTCTCGCTGCGCAGCACCTCGCCGGATACGGTCGTGCTGCACGCCTGGGATGGCGAAAGCTGGCAGGTGATCGGCGAAGTCGACTCGGCCAGTGCACGCTGGATGGTGCATCCCGAGGCAGTTTATATGCATGAAGGGCGCACCTATTTCGTCGAGGAACTGGACCTGGAAGAATACGTTGCCCGCCTGCGCCCGGTTGAACTGGATTATTACACCCAGCCGCGCCGCGACACCAGCGTGACTATAATGGAAGCATTGGATTCCGCCCAGGCGCACGGCACCGCGAAAGGCTATGGGCAGATCACGGTGACCAACCAGTTGACCGGCTATCGCAAGGTGCAGTGGTACACGCACCAGAATCTGGGCATTGTCAAACTAGACATGGAGCCGACCGAGTTGCAAACCACCGGCTACTGGCTGGCGCTCACACCCGAGACAGTGACCGATTTGCAGGAACGCGGCCTGTGGAGCAACGCTCCCAATAATTACGGTCCCAATTGGAACCAGCAGAAACAAAAAGCGCGCGAGCGCGACAACTACACCTGCCAGGTGTGTGGCGCTGCGGAGGACGGGCGCGCCCACGACGTACACCACAAAGTGCCTTTCCGCAGCTTTGCCGGTTATAAGGAAGCCAACAACCTCCGTAACCTGACCACGCTGTGCCGCACATGCCACCGCCGGGCGGAAACGGTGGTGCGCATCCGCAGCGGCCTGGCCGGGCTGGCCTTTACACTCGAACACCTCGCCCCACTGTTCCTGATGTGCGATGCCGGTGACCTGGGCGTGCACGCCGACCAGAATTCCGACCTGGCCGATGGGCAGCCGGTGGTGGTGATCTACGAACAGATCCCGGCGGGAATTGGGATGAGCGAGCGCCTGTTCGACCTGCACGATGAATTGATGCTGCGCGCTTATGAATTGGTCTCGGCCTGCAAGTGCAGCGACGGCTGTCCCTCTTGCGTGGGGCCGGGCGGCGAAAGCGGCGCGGGCGGCAAGCGCGAAACGCTGGCGATCCTGGAAGCGCTGAACAAACACCTCACGGCTAGATAGACATTTGTATGGGTTTGCGTAGACAATTGTAACGGTACAGGTGCAGGCAGCAGATTCCCCACTCGAACCAGGTTGTTTGAGTTGATTAGTAAATGATCGGATTTCCGGGTAATTCGGCGCTCGGTTTCGACGGCAGGATCTGGCTGGCATTGGGAGACTTGCCCCTGAGTTCGGTGCCGCGTACGTAATAGCGGCCCGTCCACTCATCTTTCCAGCCAACGGTGACCTCGAATATGCGGCGATCTTCGATTTCCAGATGAAGGATACTGTCCAGCTTGAAGAATTGTTCTCCACGCAGGACATCGATCACTCCGGAGACGCTGGTCAGTCCGGTTTCTGCGTCCAGGCTGAATTGCAACTCGTACAGCACTTCAGCCAGGAACCTGCTCTTGTCGTAAACCTTTGCGATGCCTGAATTTACATTGGCGTGCATTGTTCTAGCCCTTCGATGAATTTAGTGTGTTGTGGGCAGTCAGAATATTGTTTTGTGCGCCCAAATTGTAATTCACTTATCTTTGCGGTCTCTTTGTAATTTTAAACCCATGAATTACAATCCTGCAAGTATTCGGTAACTGACCATTTAAATTTAGAATTTATTCAACGGCTATGAATGGTCAGTTCCTTTGTTAAATGCACTTGGAAGCATCTTCCTTATCTAAAGTCTTTTGTGCATTTACTTAAATGGTTTTTAAAGCCAGTTGTTACAGTTTGGGAGGTGTGACGATGAGCGCTTCTAGATTTACCGATTCTGATTATCTGCGCAATTCCCAATACCGGGACGACAGCAATCTCAACGCGCGCGCCAACCTGCATGCCCGCTTCAGTACGAACGCCTACGGTTGGCTGGCGTGGCAGTTCGACCAGTTCAATTTTCCGGTGGAGGCGCAGGTGTTGGAATTGAGCTGCGGCCCGGCCTCGCTATGGGTAGAGAATGTGGACCGCTTACCCTCCGGGGTTGCGTTCACACTTAGCGACCTTTCGGCCGGTATGGTGGCGCGAGCGCGCGATAGATTAATGCAAACCGCCCGGCAGTTCTGCTTCCTGGTGGTGGATGCCCAGTCGATTCCTTTCCCGGATGGGCATTTTGATATTGTCTCTGCTAACCACATGCTCTACCACGTACCCGACCGGGCGCGCGCCCTGGCTGAGATCGCGCGTGTGCTGCGGCCGGATGGGGTGTTGTATGCTGCCACCAATGGTGATACTCACCTGGCGGAGTTGCATGAATTGGTGAACGCCTTCGATCCTGGCCTGGATTATCGCGGCCCGGTTTCATTGGGTTTCAGCCTGGAAAACGGTACGGCACAGCTTGAGAAATGGTTCTCGAAGGTGGAGATGCGGCGTTATGAAGATGCTTTGGAAGTTACAGAAGCCCGCCCGTTGGTGGATTATGTGCTGTCGATGAATTCTTTGGAGAAACCCGTCAGTGCCGCCCAGGCGCAGGAGATGGAAGCTTTTTTCCAGGCCAGGATCGATGCCGACGGGGCCATCCACATCAGCAAGGCCCCGGGGACGTTCATCGCGGTAAAGTGAGTGGCCGAGAAAACTTGCCACCGAGGATGCAGAGAAACACAGAGATAATAAACGAGATAGCGTGTACCCTTACCTCAGCGAACCTCTGTGTACTCTGCTGAATACAACACGGCGGATTGGGCCTACTACCTACCGGATGCACTCGGTTCGGTGCGCCAGATCACGGATGCTACCGGAGCGGTGACCTATGCCCAGACCTTCAAACCCTACGGCGAAGCCTTGAGCAGCACCGGGGAAGCAGGCAGTAATTACGGCTTTGCCGGGGAATGGACCGATGAAACTGGGTTGCAGTACTTGCGGGCGCGCTATTATGCGCCTGCAATGGGAAGGTTTGCAAGCAAAGATACTTGGGAGGGAGTTTACTCTAGTCCGCAAACGCTAAATAAGTGGGGCTATGTTATGGGTAATCCCGTTAATTACATAGATCCATCAGGAATGTTCGCTGAGACAAAGGAATTAAGTGGTGTAACATGGAAGAGCACAGTTTATGGGATTACAATAAATTACCTTCAGCCAGCTTTGCTAAAGTATAATCAATCTGGTACAGCAGTTAAATATATTTCAAAACGCCATCCTTTAAATGTCGTATCCTTATTTAATCCTTGCCTGGTTGAAAAGGACGGCAAGTTGGTCTATGATATTGAAAAAGTACGGCAAACTTGGAACGACAATTTTACTGTTTGGGAATTGAATGCTCGCAATATTGTTGCTGAAATGGGTGCAGCTTTTTATTATGAAGAAGCGTGGGCTATCCCCGATGCGATTGGCATGGCATACACCCCATATAATCGAGCAAAATTTGGCCCTCTAAGGTTTACGCCCTGGGGAGGTGCTAATGATGAAATTAAGAGTTACCTTTTGTCCGGAGGACAACTTGGCATCATGAATCGGCACTATTACGCCATGGGGCCATTTGCCGATTTATTTGAAAAAGCGGAAGACATCCATGATATTTCACTCATCATTGCATTTGGAGTTCACCAAAATTACTTAATGGACACATCGTATGGAGCCCATACGTATACGCATCGGCCCAAAGATGCCTATTGGGAAGCCGTTCTGATTAATGGAACATGGACATGGCAACCAGGACTGGCGAATTTCTCCGGATTTGCCTGTACACCTGATGGAAGGGACAGTGGCCCGGCATTTTTCAAGAAAGGATTTTATGATGAAGGGACATACGGTTATGGGTTTGCTTGGTCTACATACGAGTTGGAAGAGAGAAGTGGGGTAGGATTTGGTGAATCGTTATCAAATTATTATGAATCTCCAAATCTATTGCCAGCTTGTGAACCCTATAACCCAGTAGGGCCAGGACCTAACGACAAACCCGGAAAATGCCTAGAATATTACCCGGGGATAGGAGTTGTAAATCCATGCGACAAGAAGCAGAGCCGTATTCAATATAAAATAATTGAACCTTGATTGAAGGTAGCAAACAGGTATGCTTTGGAAGATTTCATGACGATGCATGAAATCCCGCTCAAACCTTCCACTTTTCATAGTGAATGTACCACAACAGTGTTGTAAGAACTGCGTCAAAATCTGCCACTGAAAACAGTATTCCTGGATATTAAAGCCTATTTCTGAATTGTATAATCCTTCTAGGAGATAATTAAAGTACATTCGCAAAACTGGACCCTATTTTATTGAGCCGGAATTTCAGTCAAGAAGCCATTTTGGGATGTATTTGTCCTGTAAATGTGTAACTTCCATTGCTTTAGTTGATGTAGATATTGAAAAGGAAAGCAAATGAGTAAAATGAAAACGATCAAGAATCTTCTGTGGATATTTATAGCGGCGATCTGCATTGTAGGATGTGATCTGGATTTTGAAGGCCTAGAAACCGAAGAGGTGATTCTTTCCACTGTATCATTGTCCCAACAAGCCACGGCGACGTCGGATGCATTGGTGTTGCCCACAATAACCGTTACTATTGCACCTTCACCAACACAGCAGCCTAACGCAACCGAGATCAGCCTACATCTGGAACTCGATCGAGAATTCGACATGGCCGGACGCCTTTTGGAATTTTCGCCGGACGGCACGAAGATCGTAGTTGCCAACGAGGATCCTGATCCCATTCTGATTATCGATGCCCAGACAGGTGAAATTGTCCAGGAGATATATAAACCCAGAAGTGAGATCGATGGACTGATTTATGGCATCGGCGATCTGGCTTTCTTTCCGGATGGGGAAAAGTTGGCGGGTGGTGGCTCCGAGCAAAAAGTGCTCATCTGGGATTTGGATTCAGGAGAATTGATCCAAGAATATCAAAAAATTGCAGGAATTACCCGGATAGTAATCTCAAGTGATGGGAACTTGTTGGCCTACATAATCACTGGCGATCTTATGACGGATGCCTCTATTATTAACTTTGGTGAAAGTGTATGTCGTTTCCCTTTAGTAATTACTAATTACAAAGATTTGGCGTTTTCTCCCACCCAAAATCTGATCGCGGGAGCAGTCGATGTCTTCTCCGAGGGTGTTAATGTAAGAGTTTGGCGCATCGATGATCAAGAATACTGCCAACCTGTATTGGATTTGTTTTCAGATGGGGGTTATGCTCAGAGCATAGATTTTTCACCCGATGGTGAGTTGATCGCCGTAATCGTTGACCAAAAGGTTCGCATCTGGGATCTGACAGCATCGCAAGAAATCGTATGGCCGGTTATGGATCAAGATGAGAAACGATTTAACAAGGTAAAGTTTTCGTCCACAGGGCAGCTTGTGGCGCGCGATCAGGACAGGAATTTTACAATTTATGATCCGTATACTGGCGAAGTATTGGGCATTATTGAGATTTCAGAGAAGGGCGAAGAATATTATCGTCCTCATTTTTCGATCTCTCCCGATGGATCTGAAATTGCCACGATCATACCCGGGGTGCCACTCCAAATCTGGAGAATGCCGTAATTAAATCTCAAGTGGTAAAATTTGAGTCACCTATCAAAACCATGGCATTGAGGTATAACTCTTCCATTGTCATTTGAAAATGACAATGGAAGAACTGATTCAATGGATATAGTAAACTTTATAGCTCCGTTTTTTCGGATATTATCGACATAGCCCGGGAGTTCTAATTTAACCTAGCCAGATGCAAGCAGACTGGATATCGCGATCTAGGGACTTAACCGGATCGCCTTTCCGTTCATTTTTTCGGTGCAATTCTGGTGCAACCAGGATAGACATAGACTTATTGAGTGGACAAAATAGACATTTTACCCCCCACATCTGGGCATAATGGACACAATTTTGCCGGATAGACATGATAGATAAAAAAGCAACTGATTAAGAGTCAGTGGCCCTACACTTAAAATTTACCACAGAGCCACGGGGGCACAGAGCTAAATCCAAAAAATCTCCGCGCCTTTGTGGTAAAAAAACATATCCGCTCTGAATTTGTAAAGTATTCTCTAACCCGAAACTCCCCGCTTCTCCGCTATAATAAGGCCATGTCTTCGTTATCCGACCGTTTTCGGCAGCTTGGTGTGCAGCTAGGTGGGGAAAGTCTGGCACAGCGCCAGAAGCATGCCAAATATCCCATCGAGACCCTGGTCGACGGGCGCTTCCAGGTCACGCCGGTCGGGGAGGCTTTCCTGGTTGAGAAGCTCTATCCCCTTGCTGATATGCATGGTAACACACCTTTGCAGTTGATCTCCCCGGTAGAGATGCTGGCGGCCTGGGCAAAGGATGAACGCGTCGCCACCTGCTCCACGAATGGGTACGCCTTCCTGGATACGGAGACCACCGGTTTGGGTGGCGCCAGCGGCACATTCGCTTTCCTGGTTGGGGTGGGGCGCTTCGAGGTGGGCGGCTTCCGGCTGGCGCAATTCTTCATGCGTGACCCGGCCGAGGAAGCGGCCATGCTCACCGCCCTGGATGGCTTTCTGGACGGCTGCGAAACGATTGTCAGTTTCAACGGCAAATCTTTCGACGTGCCCCTGCTCAATACGCGCTACGTGATGCAGGGCACGCTTTCCCCGTTGCGTTCCCTGGCGCAGCTCGACCTGCTGCATCTGGCGCGCCGCCTGTGGCGCGAACGCCTGCCCAGCCGCACATTGGGCAACCTGGAAGTGGAAATCCTGGGGCTGGATCGTTCCGAAGAGGATGTGCCCGGTTGGATGATCCCGCAAATGTATTTCGATTATGTGCGCAGCGGCGACGCCCGCCCGATGAAGAGCGTGCTCTATCACAACGCCATCGACATCCTCAGCATGGTGACCTTGATGGAGATCATGGCCGGGATGCTGGCCGAGCCGTTGGCAGGGGAGAACGAGCACACGCTGGATATGCTGGCGGTCGGCCGCCTGTACGAAGACCTCGGTTACCTGGATAAGGCCGCCCTGATCATCGAGCAGACCATCGAGCGCGGCTTGCCGGACGAGCATCAAACTGCCGCTATCGAGCGTTTGGGCTACATTCACAAACGGCGCGGCGATACCAGCGCGGCGCTCAGCCTGTGGTGGCAGGCCGCCGCCGACCGGCAAATTTACGCCCATGTGGAACTGGCGAAATATTACGAGCACCGCGAAAAAAATTTGCTCGAAGCCAAACGCTGGACGCAGGCTGCCCTGGCGATTATCAACGCCCCTGGTTACCCGCGTTTCGAGCGCCAGTTGCAAGAACCGGAACTGACCCATCGCCTCAATCGCCTGGAGCGCAAATTGGCGCGCGGCGAGGAAGTGGATGAGGACGAAGCGGAAGAATAGATTGGATTACAGAAGGACAATCGTCATTATTTTTACCCTAACTTTGAATCGGATGTAAAATTTGCCCCCTCAATTGCGTCAAAGTAAAGTGTGTTTTGCCAGATAGGCGGTTCAGAACTGGTATCTGGTAGAATTAACTTTTATCAATTAGACCTGTTTCGGAGTA
The DNA here is from genome assembly GCA_016935415.1 of Anaerolineales bacterium. Lineage (GTDB taxonomy): Bacteria > Chloroflexota > Anaerolineae > Anaerolineales > UBA11579 > JAFGRA01. The sequence goes on along the minus strand of JAFGRA010000321.1, from coordinate 3,025 downwards.
TAAATCTATCTATGGAAGAAACTCGTTCTTTTGCTCCCTTGTTGATCGTATTTCTATTAGCATTTGCCGTGCCGATGGTCCTGGCGCGTTTCAAGAAACTCAGACTGCCGATTGTGGTTGGCGAATTGATCGCCGGCATCATAATTGGACGCAGTGGTTTTGGCTGGGTCGATTACCATGACCCTGTGCTGGAGCTGCTGGCTGAATTTGGGTTCGTGTTCTTGATGTTCCTTTCCGGTATGGAGCTAAACTTCTCTGACCTGGGTTCGTCCGGTGGACGTGGAGATGGCAATAAAGCCAATCGCTGGGGGCCGCTCCAGCTTGGCGGCCTCACCTACATTTTGACCCTGGCCATGGCGGTGGGGATTGGATTGGCTTTCTATAAATTTGACCTGGTTCAAAACCCGTGGATCATGGCGCTGATCATTTCGACCAACTCCCCGGGTGTGGTTGTGCCGGTACTCAAAGAGAAAGGCATCAGTACGGGACGTTACGGACAATCACTGCTGGTAGCAGCGCTGATCGCCGATTTCACTACCATGTTCCTGATCACCGTGTTCGTTGCTGTGATCTCAAGCGGCCTGACGCCCGACATTCTGTTGATCGGTGTACTCTTCCTGGCTTTCTTTTTTATGTACCGCTTTGGCATGTTCTTCTTCAACCGTGTGCCGGTGGTGCGCCGCACAATTGAGGAACTGAGTGGGGCGACGGCCCAGATCAAGGTGCGCGCCGCTTTCACGATGATGCTGATCTTCGTCGCCTTGTCCGAGGTGATCGGGACGGAAGTCATTCTCGGCGCGTTCCTGGCCGGGGCGATCGTCTCGCTGCTGAAGCGCCCGGAAGATGCCGAGTTGGAACACCAGCTCAACGCCATCGGCTTTGGCTTTTTTATCCCCATCTTTTTCGTGATGGTCGGCGTAGAGTTCAACCTGGGAGCGCTGCTCGAATCTCCTGAAGCGCTACTGCTGGCCCCCTTGCTGATCCTGGCGGCACTGGCAGTCAAGTTTATCCCCAGCCTGGTATTCAAGTTTGCTTTCTCCTGGCGGGAAACATTTGGCGCCGGAGCGATCCTTTCCGCCCGTCTCTCCCTAATCATCGCCGCTGCGGCCATCGGGCTGCGCCTGGGAATCATCTCTGAGCCAGTCAACGCGGCGATTGTGCTGGTGGCGCTGGTGACGGTATCGATTGCGCCGGTCTTATTCTCGCGGCTTATCCCTTCTAAAGCGGAAGAGAAAGAGAAGCTGTATATTGTGGTCGGTGCCGGGGAATTGGGCAACCAGGTGGCCGAACACTTGCACCAACACCAGGATCATGTGCTGGTGGTGGCTCAAAATGAGGAGCAGTTAGCCCGCGTAGAAAAACGGGGGATGCAAGGTCTCATCGCAGACGCCGACCAGAATGACCCACATTTAGCCCCATATTTTGAAAAGGCGCAGGCGGTGGTTTGCGTATACAGTGATGCTGAGAAAAGCCTGCGGGTGTGTCGGCAAGCACGCCTGGTACATGGCATCGACAATGTCGTTGCACGCGTTGACGAAACCCGCATGATCCCCGCTTTCGAGAAGATCGGCGTGGTAACCATGAACGCGGCTATGGATCAGGCTGCGCTGCTCGCTATGCTGGCACGTAATTCTTCGCTGTACAATTTGTTGACGCGTACCGATGATGACAAAGATGTGTGTGAAGTGGTCGTTACCCGGGAAACTTACTTTGGCAAGCGTATCCGCGACCTGGATTTCCCGGAAGACCTGTTGATCGTGGCTTTGCAGCGCAATGGCGAATTGCTTATTCCTAATGGCGGAACCCAATTGGAAATGGGCGATAAGCTGACCTTGATGGGCAATACACCTTGTGTTGAAAGAGCGCTTGCAACTTTTTAAGGAGCTGATTGCGAGAAACCATTAGCTTTCCGCGGTCAGGGGAAAGTCGATCTAAATAACTGCATCACCAAAAGGGCGGCCATTTGGTCGCCCTTTTTTCCTTCCTGGTTATTAGTAATTAATTTCCGCCCCTTGACAAACGCCCCAAAACTTGCTATTATATGCACATAACCCGCTTATGCGGGTAATTGAATAAAATGAGCAGGACTTATTGAGGCTATTATACAAAACACTTGCAAACAGGAGAAAGAAACATGCCACCAATTGATGATTATATTTCCGCCCCGCCCCAGGCTCGCATCGCCGTACAGCTTGAGCCGGTCTTCAATGCCATTCACAGTTTGGTGATGTTGACCCGGGCGGACACACTGTCCGGCTTGGGAGACTGGGTCTATGACACCGTGGCGAAGATGACGCCTAAAGAGCGCGAGCAGAACATGCTTGTGCTATGGGGGCTGCATTATGCGGTTGCGCCCCAGCAAAGCTGGCCCAACTTCCCGGCTTATATCAAACATCTCGATGAGATGGACCCGGTCGAACTGCGCGACAAATTGATGTATGCCTATGCCGCTATCCCGGCGCGGTCGGCAGAGATCGATGAGGAAGAAAGGTGGAATTTGTCCGTGGACCCGACTGCAGTAGATATCGAAGCTGCGTTGGTTTCCGTGGATGCCTACCTGGATTTCTTGCGGGCACGTTTCGATGAGGAAAATGTTTTCGAGGATATCGAGTCGATGGCTTACAGCTATGCCGCCAATCCCCCTGCCATGCAGGAACTGATCGTCAATCACTTGCAGGCCATGTGGGACAAATATCTCGAAGCGGAATGGGAACGGGTGCTGCCCATGCTCGAGGACTCGGCCCGGGCCTTCCAGCAGATCGACTTTAGCGGTATGCGTGATATGGAGGTGGCTCGCTTTGTCACCGGACAAGAACTTGAAGACCATTGGGCGCAATCCTTCGCGCGGTCTGAACGCATCATCTTCACGCCGTGTGCTCACGTTGGCCCCTATTTGGGTAAATTCCATATGGGCGAAACCTACGGCCTGATCTTTGGCGCCCGCCTGCCGGAAGGCACCGAAGTGGATGCTCCCGACCTGAGCCGCGCCGAGATTGCCGTGCGCCTGAACGCTCTGGCCGACGAT
>JAFGRA010000320.1 GCA_016935415.1 Anaerolineales bacterium | reverse complement strand
TCACCACCAACACCTTCGGCGCCAACCGCTTCAAGCTGGCCGAACATGGCCTGGAAGACCAACTCGAAGCAATCAACTGCGCCGGGGTAGGTTTGGCGCATGAAGTGGTTGAGGCATCCGGTAAGGATATCCTGATTGCCGGGGACATTGGGCCGTTGGGCATTCGCTTGGCTCCCTTCGGGCGGGTGCAACCCGAACAGGCCGAGGCCGCCTTTATCGAACAGATCGAGGCGATGTGTGGCTGTGGGCTGGATTTGATCTTGATCGAAACCCAGACCGACCTCTATGAGGTGCGCGCCGCCGTGCGCGCCGCCCGCACAGTGTGTACACTGCCGGTGGTGGCTTCAATGACTTTCACGCGCGACGACCGCACCCTGCTGGGCGATGCCCCGCACAAGGTCGCCGAAGAAATTTTTGCTGCCGGGGCCGACGTGATCGGTATCAACTGCTCCGGCGGTCCGGCGCAGCTCTTGCGCATCTTGAAGCAAATGCGCGCTGCGCTCCCCGAGGGGCGTTTCCTGGTGCAACCCAATGCCGGTTGGCCGGAACAGGACGGCGGGCGCATCCGCTACCCGGCCGGACCGAAATACTTTGGCGAGTATGCGCTGGCCTTCCGTGACGTCGGGGCCTGTGTGATCGGCGGCTGCTGTGGCACCACCCCACAGCACATCACCGCTATGCGGGAAGCGTTGGACACCACCCTGCCGGAAGCCTACGCCAACGGCGGCAGCGATGAACATATTGAGTTATTGGACAGCGAGGCTTTGGATGATAAAAGCTCGCAACTGGCGCATAAATTCGAGGCAAAAGCTTTTCCGATTGCAGTGGAGATGGACCCGCCGCGCGGTCTCTCCACGCATAAGCTGCTGGCCGGGGCCAGCCTGTTGGCTGAAGCCGGAGCAGACGTGATCAATGTGGCCGACAGCCCGATGGCGCGCATGCGCATGAGTCCCTGGGCGGTGTGCGATCTCATCCAGGGACAGGTGGGCATTGAAACCACGCTGCACTTCCCCACGCGTGGCCGCAATCTGCTGCGCGTGCAGGGCGACTTGCTGGCTGCCCATGCGCTGGGGGTGCGCAACGTTTTCGTAGTGATGGGTGATCCTACTGCCATCGGTGATTACCCCGAGGCGATGGACGATTATGACCTGGTACCCTCCGGCCTGGTCAAGCTCATCAAGCAGGGCTTCAATGCCGGAATCGATCACGCCGGAGTCCAGATCGGCCCGCCGACTTCCTTTTTTGTCGGCTCGGCTCTCAACCTGACGCCTAAAGACCCGGCGCGGGAGATCAAGGTGCTGCGCCGCAAACTGGAGAACGGCGCCGATTTCTTCCTCACCCAGCCGGTCTATGTTCCAGAGCAGGCGCAGGAATTCCTGGATCGCTACGCGGCCGAGTTCGGCCCGCTCGAACAACCGATCCTGGTGGGCGTGCTGCCGCTTTACGGCCTGCGCCACGCCGCCTTCCTGCATAACGAAGTGCCGGGGATCAATATCCCGGCGGAGATGATGGCGCGCATTGAGGACGCAGGCGAAAATGCGCCCCGCGAAGGTGTGCGCATCGCGGTCGAGTTGATCGAACAAATCAAAGCCTGGGGCAGTGGCATTTACCTGATGCCGCCTTTCAACCGCTGGGATTTGGCAGCGGAGATTATCGAGGCAGTGAAAGGAGAGCAGTAAGATCGGGTTATAGATTTGCCCAAGCCGGTTGACTTAGGTTCCTTTTTTCTGTACCATGGAGATAACAACAGTAGAGGAAATAGCCAATGGTTATTTCCTCCGTTGTTGTCTCTTAGGAAAACGCAAAGCGTTTTCCGCTAAAGTGAGTGTGCAATCAATTTAATTCATAGGAGCTGTCAGTGCACTACCGACGATTGGGCCGCTCTGGCCTTAAAGTAAGTGAGATTTCCCTGGGGGCCTGGGTAACCTTTGGCGACCAGATCGATGACAAGGTCGCCGCCAACTTGATCCAAACTGCATACGACAATGGCGTCAATTTCTTCGATAATGCCGATGTGTACGCGCAGGGGCAGGCGGAGATCGTGATGGGTAAGGCGATCAAAGACCTGCCGCGGGCGGCGTTGGTGCTTTCCAGCAAGGTCTTCTGGCCGACCATGCCCGGCCCGAACGGGCGCGGCCTGTCGCGTAAGCATATTTTCGATTCCGTGCACGCCTCATTGAAACGATTGGATACCGATTATCTCGACTTGTATTTCTGCCACCGTTACGATCCCGATACTCCGCTGGAAGAGTTGGTGGAGACCATGAACATCCTCATCCAGCAGGGCAAGATTCTGTATTGGGGCACTTCGGAGTGGCGTTCCGCGCAGATTGCGATGGCGGATGGAGTGGCCAAGAAACACAACTTGATTCCGCCTACCATGGAGCAGCCGCAATACAATATGTTCCGCCGCCGTCGAGTGGAATACGAGTTGATGAATGTGTGTGATTGCCTGGGGATTGGCCTGACTACCTGGAGTCCGTTGGCGTCCGGTATCCTGACCGGTAAATATAACGAGTGTATTCCAAAAGACAGCCGGGCGGCGAAGGAAGGCATGGCCTGGATCAAGGATGAGATCACCTCAGAGAAGATTTTGAAAGTGCGTGCCTTGACCGGTTTAGCCAGCGACCTGGGCCTGACAATGGCCCAACTGGCGATTGCCTGGATCCTGCGGCGCAAAGAAGTTAGCAGCGTGATCACCGGTGCAACCAAGATCAGCCAGCTTGAGGAGAACATCGCCGCCGGGGACGCGGTGGATAAGCTATCCGATAATGTCTTGGAGTTAATTGAGAGCATCTTGGATAACCACCCCGACGAAGAATAACTATATTGCAGACTGTTACTCTGGCGACAAAAGTCGTCTGCAACATGCTTTACTCATTTGGTAAAAATTAACCGGCACTGTGGAATACGCCTCCGCAGCGCCGGTTCGTTTGATATGGTAGGGGCTTGGCTGGTTGCCCGTTTGTGATTTATCCCTTTTCCAGCATCTTTTGGAAATGTGGGTCACTTTCCAGCGTCAGACGCAGGCCCTCTTCCAGCGGCACGCGCGGCATGTAGCCCAAGAGGTCACCGGCCAATGACAGGTCGGCGCACATGCGCGAAACCCCGGGATCGTTGCGCGGCGTGTACAGCACTTCGGCTTTGCTGTTGGTGATTTCTAAAATGCGGCCTACCAGATCACGGATCGAGGTTTCCATCCCGCTGCCGACGTTGACCACGGCGCGGTTGGCATCGGGGGCGGTGGCGGCGGCCACCATGGCCCGCACGGCATCCTCGACATAGATGAAATCACGGGTTTGATTGCCGGAACCGTGCACGACCAATGACCCGCCGCGCAGGGCCTGGCGTAGGAAATTGGGAATCACCGGTGGATGGGCAGCCGGGAGGTGTTGGCCGGGGCCGTAGGCATTGAAGACACGCAGGCAAACGGTCTCGATGCCCCACAAACTGCCAATCGTATTCACGTAGAACTCTCCGGCCAGCTTGGAGACCGCATAGGGGGAATGGGGGAAGGTGGGGGAATCTTCTTTGAGGGGCTGCGTTTCCTGGTTACCGTAGACGGCACCGGAAGATATGAAAACCACGCGTTCTACGCCCACATCGCGCATGGCTTCCATTAGGCTGACCGTGCCGCCCACGTTGACGTCGTTGTACTCGCGTGGGTAGAGGATCGATTCGGCTACCAGCACGCGCGCCGCCAGATGATAGACCACGTCCACGTCTTGCATCAAGGTCCATAATTTCGGGCGGTCGTTGATGTCGCCGCGCGTGAAGAGCACATCTTCGTACAGGGCGGAAGGATCACCCGCCGAGAGGTCGTCGAGGCCGCGCACCTGGTGCCCTTCGCGCGAGAGGTGGTTAGCCAGGGCCGAACCGAGGAAGCCAGCTGCGCCGGTGATCAGGAAATTCATCGTCCTGCTGCCTTGCCGCGTTGATAGTTTCCCGGTGATGCGTCGGGTAAGAAATTCAATTGGGGTGTAAAGGTGTCGAGAGGCATGGTCATAGACTCCTGTTCATCAACGGGGGCGTCGATATCGCTGTGGCACTAATGGGGGGCGTAACCCCGCCACAGGGTCTTCCTCTCCTCAGGGGATGGAACACGTGAAACAGATTATAGCATGATTGGGCTAATATGCAGACCGGGGCGGAAATAAGACAGCGGCCGGCATATGCCGGCCGCTGCACTAAGGGGGGAGGGAGGAATGTCTATTCGCCGATGTATTCCAGGCTGCCGACGCCGCTCACGCTCTGGTCGATAGAAGGGTTGCCGGTGTATTTCACGTGCCCGGCACCACTGATGTTGACATCCAGGCTTTCGCTGACGTTCACGGTGGCGGAACCCAGGCCGGAGACGTCCACGCGGGTCTGCGTGCTTTTCAAGTCAAGGCCGTTGTAGTCGCCGGTGCCGCTGATGTTGATCTCCTGGCTGACAACTTCGCCGCCATCGATCTTCAGGTTGCCCAGGCCGCTCAGGCTGACGTCCAAATTATCGGCGTCCAGGCTGTCGATATCGATGTCGCCCGCGCCGCTGATCTCGACCGTGAAGCTTTCCGTCTCTGTCGAATCAAGTTCAACATCGCCGAGGCCGGAAACCTTGACCGCTTCCAGATCATCCACGGTCAGGTAATAGCGCAGGGTAGCATTGGTGTTGAAGGTGTAGCCGTCTTCTATGCCGATCACGAGCGTGTCGCCGCGCACCTCGGTTTCGATGTGCTCGATCAGGTTGTCTTCGGCTTCGATGGTCAGCGCTTCCTCATCACCGTATTCGATGATCAGGGTGCCCATCCCGGCCAGGGTAACGGCGTTGAAGTCGCTTACGCTGCGTTCTTCTTCCACTGTGTTGCCGGAACCTTCGATTACATTGAAATCGAAATCAGGCCCGTTGATGGTAACACCGCATGCCAGGGAGCTGAGCGCCAGAGTGGTGATGGCGATAAGTAGCAAGATTTTGGTTTTCATTTTTACAATCTCCTTTACAAATAATGATCTTTACTTGGTAACTGACCGCTTGTATTGATTTTTTTCAACGGCCATAAACAGTCAGTTCCTTTAGTGAATGCGCTTTTACGTATCTTTTTTTCTAAGTTCTTTGCGCATTACTTACCTATACGGAAATGGGTAGAGAAGGTTGCAGGCTGAAATTCGAGTTTTTCATAAAAAAGAACAAACCGCGAAGCTGACTTCGCGGTTTGTGATGTTTCGGTTATTTGGAAGTATTAGGCTTCCCCGGTGATTTCCTCGATCTCAGCCAGCACGCGGCCCAGTTCTTCAGCCATGAATCCAAGCTGGCGGGCGCTGAAGAATTCGTAGAGCGAACGGTAATACCATAACGTGCCTTGTTTACCGCCGTTGAACTTATCCCAGATCGCCTCGCCCTGGATGTGCAGGTCGCGCAGGATCGAGCGGGCGTTGTGCAGCTTATCGGCCAGCGAGACGCGTAGAACTTCCGGCGGGGCAGTTTCCAGGTGTTTGAGGTAGGCCAATTTGCGCTCTCGCCAGGGTGGCTTGGGAGTCTCGGTGGTGTCGCTGCATGCCAGCACGATCTCGGCTACCTTTTTGCCAAAACGGTTTTCAATTTCCGCCAGCGTTTGCATACCACCCTGGTCTTCGACAGCGTCGTGCAGTAAAGCGGCAATCACCGTGGTTTCGTCGCCGCCATCTTGCAGCACCAGCGCGGTGACGGCCAGCAGGTGCGAGATGTAGGGCACGCGCGAGCCTTTGCGCCGCTGGCGGGCATGCAGTTCAGTGGTGAAAAGCAGCGCCTCGGTGAACTTTGGCGAGAGGAGTGGTGGTTCTAATTTTCGCATACGATTTATCAAAGTGGTCGTTTCTTGGTCCAGATCTGGTACAGCCCCAGGTTTTCCCCCTCACCGTCGGAGGTGAAAATGCCGATCACGCGGAAGCCGGTGAAGGCAGCCAGTTGGTGCAGTTCTGAGGCGCTGAAATGGTGCACGTAGCGCAGGCCGTGGCCGTCGCGCCGCCAGTCCATCAGGTAGTCGTTCTTGTCGACATCTTCGGCGGTCAGCCCAATCCGGCTCCAGGGCTGGACGCGCCCTTTCAAGCGGTCGCTGTTCAGGAATTGCCAGTTGGACATAATGAAGCGTCCCTCGTCGGTCATCAGCAGGCGTACCCGCCGCAGCATTTGTTCGCGCAGTTCCAGGCCGGGGATGTGATGCAGCACGGCAAACGCGAAGATGATATCGTAGCGCGCCAGTGTTAGAGAGCATTCCCAGGTGGGTTTGGTCAGATCAGCCTGGGCGAAGCGAGCGTTGAGTTCGGGGGGCGTGTTGGTGACCGCCTCGGACAGCAGTTCTTCGCTGAAATCCAGCCCAGTGTAGGTGCCCTGGTGGCCGCGCTCGGCCAGGGCGCGCGCCAGTTCGCCGTTGCCACAGCCCAGGTCGAGGATGTTGAAATGGGGAGGTAAGGTCTCCAGGATGCGCGTTACGCCGGGTTGCAAGCGTTGCCGTGTCTGTGAGAACGATTCGGCGAACGTCTGGTAAAATTGATGGTTAAGTTGACGGAGTTTGTCAGCAATCTCGGGTTGCATGGTGATATTATATTCGAGATTCGCCGATTGAGCGGCTAACCATCGCCTGACAATCTGTTGATAACAAATTGCATAAACAGAATGTAATTTTTAGGCACTTAGTGATCGGGCTCCTGGTGACCAGGAAAAACGCCCAAACCCTAAGTGCTTGATTGACCGATTACTTGGTGTCTAATACTGATGAACGATCTCTCTTTACAAGCCCAAAACGAAGATTGGTTAGAGATTCGCCAATATACCCCGGAGAAGTTGGCGCTGGCGCGCAAGGCGCTGGAAGAGATTCGCGTCGGGGAACAGGTCTTCGAAGCCATCAAGCATCACCCGTTGACCGGTGAAGGCGGCGGCTACATCAGCAAATACATGCTGGTGGCAGCCTACCGTGACCTGGTCGAACGCGGCGAATGGGAAGAAGACCCCGGCCTGCTGGCGCGCATCCGCATGAAGCCGACCCGCAGCCTGTCGGGCGTGACCGTGGTGACCGTGCTGACCAAGCCTTACCCCTGCCCCGGCAAATGCATCTTCTGCCCGACTGACGTGCGTATGCCCAAGAGCTACCTGCCCGACGAACCCGGGGCAATGCGCGCCCTGTACCATGAATTTGACCCGTATCGCCAGGTGCTCTCACGCCTGACTGCGCTGGACGCCGTGGGCCATCCGACCGAAAAGATCGAATTGCTTATCCTGGGCGGTACGTGGAGCGCCTATCGCAAGGATTACCAGGAATGGTTCATCAAGCGCTGCTATGATGCCATGAACCAGAAGGAATTCGAGACGCTGCCCGAAGCGCAGGTCTATAACGAGACCACCAACCATCGCAACGTTGGCCTGGTGATCGAAACCCGCCCCGACCACGTTACCCCCAAGGAATTGGCCTGGTTCCGCTATCTGGGTGTAACCAAGGTGCAAATGGGCGCGCAGAGCTTCGACGACCATATCCTGGAGATCAATAAGCGCGGCCACACCGTCGAGGAGACTCGGCAGGCGGCGGCTTTACTGCGCGCCGGAGGCTTCAAGATCGTGCTGCACTGGATGCCCAATTTGTACGGCGCAACCCTGGAATCCGACCAGGCTGATTTCGCCAAAATGTGGCAGGATTTCTGCCCGGACGAGATCAAGATTTATCCCAACCAACTGCTTGAAAACGCCGAACTTTATGAGTATTGGCAGCGCGGCGAGTACACTCCCTACACCACGGAAGAGTTGCTCGAACTACTGGTCACGATCAAGCCGACCATCCCGCGTTACTGCCGCGTCAACCGCGTGGTGCGCGATATCCCCTCGACGAACGTGGTCGAAGGCAACAAACGCACCAGCCTGCGCATGGATATCCATAAGGAACTGAAGAAGCGCGGCCAGCGCTGCCAATGCGTGCGCTGCCGCGAGATCCGGCGCGCCAAGGTGAAGCCTGAAAAATTGGATTTCAAAGACCTCACTTACCCGGCGGGCGGAGCAGAAGAGCACTTCCTCTCCTTTGTTACCCCGCAAGATAAGCTGGCCGGATTCCTGCGCTTGTCACTGCCCGGTCTGGACAGCCCGGCTACCGGCCTGTCTGATCTGGAAGATGCAGCCATCATCCGCGAAGTGCATGTGTATGGCCAATCCCTGGAAGTAGGGGAAGACCAGGAGGGTGCCGCCCAACACATTGGTCTGGGCACCGAGTTGATCGAAAAAGCGGAGCAAGTCGCCCGCCAGCAAGGCTTCAGACGTATGGCGGTGATTGCCGCCATCGGCACGCGGCGCTATTATGCCGGGCGCGGTTTCCACCAGGGCGAATGTTACATGGTTAAAGATATTGGATGATAAATTCCTAACGGAAGATTTGCTTCGATCAAATATTTGAACATCAACATCGTAGGGGAGGGGGCAGAACACAGTACCGATTCAGGTGTTCTGATAAGCCCTTCCCTACTGAAGACACCAATATTTACAATCTGTCTTTCCTAAAGGAGTACGTCTTGAGTATCGTTTCATTGACTACCGATTTCGGCACACGCGATGGAAACGTGGGGGTCATGAAAGGTGTGATCTGGGGGATCGACCCAACCATTCAAATCGCTGATATCAGCCACGAGATCAACCCTCAGGATGTTTACGCTGCCAGCCTGGTCCTCGACCGGCAGGTGTGGTACTTCCCACCTGGGACGGTACACGTGGTGGTCGTCGATCCTGGTGTAGGCACGGCCCGCCGCCCGATCGCCGCCAAACTCGGCGTGCATTACTTCGTTGCCCCGGATAACGGCGTGTTATCTTCATTGTATGAACGTGCCGAGAAAAATGTCTGGGAAATCAAGACCGTGCACACTGACAATCCTAAGTACTGGCTGCCGGAGATCAGCAACGTGTTCCACGGCCGCGACATTTTCTCACCGGTCGGGGCGTATCTGGCTGCCGGTGTGCCGTTGGAGGAACTAGGTTCTGTCATTACCGACCCCATGCGTTTCACCATCCCGCAGCCGCAGCGGACCGAGGAAAAGGTGGTGGGAGAGGTCATTAATATAGACAATTTCGGCAACGTGGCTACCAACATCCGCGTCGAGCATATTGCCGGTATGGGTGATGTCAAGGTGACCATTGCCGGGCGCACGATTGAGGGGTTGGTGAAGGCCTTCGGTGAAGGTGAACTGGGGGAAATGGTGGCCCTGTTCGATAGTTTTGGCTATTTGTCCGTAGCTGTGGTGAACGGTTCGGCATCAAGCGGATTGCATTCAAAAGTCGGCGACCCGGTAGAGGTCGTCTCATTATAGGAGGCATCGATGAGCTATATTTCTATTCTGACAGATTTCGGCGGTCCGGTGGGCGTGATGGAAGGTGTGATGTGGAACATCGCCCCAGACGCCCAAATTTCCCATATTGCCTGGGACGTCAGCCCGCAGAACGTGCTCGAAGGCAGCCTGGTGCTGGACCGCCAGGGCTGGTTCTACCCGGATGGCACCGTACATGTGGTGGTGATCGACCCCGGCGTAGGCACCGACCGCCGGCCGATTGCGGCCAAGATCGGCACGCACTATTTCGTTGGCCCGGACAACGGCGTTTTTACCGCCGTGTACCAGCGCGCCGAGAAACATGGCTGGCCGATCAAAGTTGTGCACACCAATAAGCCCGAATACTGGCTGCCGGAAGTCAGCGAGATCTTCCATGGGCGCGACATCTTCTCGCCGGTCGGCGCGCATCTGGCAGCAGGTGTCCCGCTGGAAGACCTGGGCGAGGAGATCGACGATGCGGTGCGCATCGATCTGCCCTTGCCTGAACGCCTGGAGGATAACACCGTTGTCGGGCAGATCACGATGGTGTGGGGCCATCTGGGCAACGTCATCGTCAATATCCACAGGGACGATGTCGCCCACCTGGATAAATTCCGCGTGCGCCTATGCGGGGTGGAGATCACCGAGATTGTGCGCACCTTCGGCGACCGCGAGACCGGTACGATTGTGGCGCTGTTTGGCAGCAGCCATTACCTGAACGTAGCCGTGGTCAACGGCAGCGCCCGCGAAGTTATGCACCCCAAGGTGGGCGACAAGGTCGAAGTGATTCCCGTTTAGAAATTCCCGCTACAAGTTGAATCAAAAATGCCCTCCAGGCTGGAGGGCATTTGTTTTTTTACGGAAAAGTTATTATGTGAGGGCAGTCAGCCAGGCCGGCACCCAGAAAGCGCCGATCCCCATAATATTGAACACGATACTGGTAACCATAATGATTCCGGCGAAAGCCAGCAGGACGTAATCCCGCCTGGTATAGGTCAACTGGCCGATCCAGGTACGCTTTTTCAGACCGAAGCAGCGCAGGTCCATGGCATTAATGATGTCTTCGCCGCTGACGATGGAGTTCATGGTTACCGGTACGATCAGGGGGGCGATCTTGCGTAGCATGGTAAAGATGCCGCCCTCCAACTTCTCGATCTCGTAGCCGCGGGCGCGTTGCGAATCCAGGGTTACCTGGAAATCGCGCGCCAAGCTGGGCACGAAGCGAAAGGCCAGGTCCATCGAGAAAGCGAAGCGATAGGGAATACCCATGCCGCCGAAGGTTACACCATATAGGGAAGGGTCCATCGTCCAGGGGATAATTAAAAACAGCACAGCAATCGAAAGCATACGCACCATCTGGCTGGCGGCGAAGGCAATTTTTACGTCGGTGATGTTGATGGTGATCTTCCAGTTAGTTAAAGGTACTGTGATTATTTTCTCCCAGAAAATATGTGTATCCATTGATTCGATAATGCCAGGGCCGCCGCGGCCAGTCAGCAAGGCATTGGCCCCGATCACTACAACCACCAGCAGCAAGATGAATAACCAGGCACGTTTGGTTTCTTGCCAGGTGAGCTTGGTTAGGAAGAACTGTGTCATTGAGATTGCAAAAAAGAATAAAAGGAAGCGAATATCCCAAAATTGAATGATGCCGATCATGATCATGAAGGAAGCGAACCAGCGGGCGCGCGGGTCGAACTTTTCAATGAAACTGTCGCGGAAGCGATATCTCCAGGTTACCAACATAGCTTTCTCTTCCAGGGATGTGCCGGGGCAAGGTTAGCTGCCCCGGCACGTGATGGTTGCGTTGCTCAGCTAACGGCCGGACCGTGATGCAACGGCATCGTAGGCGACCATGAGGATGGGCACGAGAATAAGCCCATTGACGATGTTGGAAAGGAACGCGGGCAGGAAATAGCCGCTCAGGGCAATACCGGGCTCCACGCCGTTGAGGGGGATCTCCATCAGGGAGGCGAATAACATACCTACGGCGGCGCCCAAGACCACAAATACCTCTGCCAGGACAATGCTCTTGACATCCTTGAAGCTGACGATACTGGCGGCGATCAGGCCGGGCACAAAGCCCATCAGGCCGTTACCAACGTCCCACGACCAGTAGAAACCCCAACCGGTCATGAAGTCGCCCAGGAGATTACCAACCGCGCCGGTCAGGAAGCCGACGATCGGGCCGAAGGCGATACCGAAGAAGAACGGGATCGCAACGGCAGGACGCAGCGAAATGTTACCGGCGGCTGGAAGGGCCAGAATGTTGGTGGCGTAGGAAAGCACACCATACAGCGCCGCACCGATGGCCGAGTAGACGACTTCACGGGTCCCGAATTTCCAAAGAGATTTTTTTTCCATTTTTCATCCTCCGAATAGCTTGTTCTTTACTGGTGAATAATATGAATGATACGGTTGGTTATTTTTCGTAATCCTCTCAATAGCAGCCTCCTCAGTGACCGTAAGCAATGGATAAAATAACTTAAACAGTTAATTAACGAGATGAGCCAGTTGTTCGGCCCGCATGAAGCGGCCGGTCTGGGGTAGGTGTTTTAGATTGAGGTTCAGTAAGGTGGTGGGCAGCACCCGGCATTGCACCAGGCGTTCTTTATCTTGTAAGACTTCGTGGGTGGGGCCGAATGCGGCCACCGTACCGCCCGAAAGCAGCAGCACGTGCGTGGCATAGGTCAGCGCCAGGTCGAGATCATGAGTGATGAAGATCACCGAGTCGAAGCCGGGCATTTGCAGGATGCCGTCCATGAAGGCACGGTAGTTCCAATAATCCTGTCCGGAGGTGGGTTCGTCCATCACCAGGATGCGCGAGCGCATGGAAAGGATGGCGGCGATGCTGACGCGCTTTTGCTGGCCGTGCGAGAGTGCCAGCGGCGGGTCCTTGCGCAGTTCGGCGATATTGACGGTCTTCAAAGCCCAGTCAACGTACTCGTCGATCTGCTCTGGTTCGATACGCAGGTTCTTGGGGCCGAAGGCCAGTTCTTCTTCCACTGAGGGAGCGAAAAGCATCTGCCCGGGGTCCTGGAAGACGTAGCCGATGGTATGGGCGGCTTGGGCCACCGATAGGTCTTTGGTTTCCTTGCCGTCCAACAATACTTTACCTTCAGTTGGCTTGAGCAAACCGAGGGCGTGTTTCACCATGGTGGTCTTCCCAGCGCCGTTCGGCCCCAGGATGGCGACGATGTCGCCTTTGTTGACATCGAAGCTCACCCCATGCAGCACGGTCGGCAGGTCGCGATCGTAGCGGAACTCGACATCCTGGAAGGAGAGCAGCGTTTCGCCCGCGGTGCCGCGCTCCAGCGTGCCCACCGCAGATTCGAAGACCGGGGCCGGGTCGGCTTTGGCGCGCTCCATAATTACGTCGGCCGGGAGTTTGATCTTGTGATAGTCGGCGGAGGCCATCATGCCATCCGGCGCACCGTTGTATTTGATCTCACCGTCGTCCATGTAAACGACCGTGTCGGGATTGATGGCAAGTACGTCGTCGACGCGGTGTTCGACCAGCATCACGGCAATGCCGCTGTCGGCCAACTGGCGGAAGAGTTGCAGGGCTTCGTGGGCCGAAGCCGGGTCGAGGCTGGCGAGCGGTTCGTCCAGCAGCAGGATGCGCGGGCGCATCGCCAG
>JAFGRA010000319.1 GCA_016935415.1 Anaerolineales bacterium | reverse complement strand
GCGATGCTGGCCGGAGCGGTGCAGATTGGCAGCGGGGCCTTGATCGGCATGGGGGCAACCGTCAACCTGAGTACGATCGTGGGCAGCAATGCCAAAATCGGCAACGGCGCCACCGTCAAGTCCGATGTCCCGGAAGGCGGTATCGTCCGGGCGGGTACGGTCTGGCCCGCGTAGTTTGCTTCATCCTCTATTTCCCCGCAGAGAAAATACGAATACCACGGATTTTTTATAAATGTTTAGCGTTCGTTTTTTATTCCCCTCTGCGCTGCTCCGCGTCCTCTGCGGTAGAGAAAATTTATTAGGCGGCTAGAGAAATCACGAAGTAATTTCCGTCGCCTGCAACAATTCAACCTCGTCCTTCTTTGGCTTTCTACTTATGTATCTGTACACTTGTCTACTGATATACCTGTCTCCCCACTGATAACTGCCCACTAAATACTGTTTACTGCATACTCCTGCCCCTTAAAGTCATTGAACCCCACCGTCCCCGGGCAGAGTTCAACGAAGGAAAAGAAACACATTCTACTGCCCATATCTTATCAGAGGAGCGCGTTTTCACCACCACCCTACGGTAGGATTTGAACCCCTCACAGGGAAGGGAATCGAAAAAGCCCCCGCTGCTTGAAATTTGCGATTAGTCGTCTACTACAGTGAGGGTAGGCGTGGCTTCCGGCTCAACGTAAGGTTGGTCTTCCAGCCTGGGAGTGGGGGTGAAAGGCGGCTTAGCGGTCGGGCTAAGCGGTTCGACAGGGATGGGTGGCAGGTTGAAGTTGAAACGCCAATCGACGCCGTCGTTATAATACTCGCTTTCCTCGCTCATCACCTCATACCAGGTCTGGCCCGGCTTGAGGGCATACGGCTCTCCATCCAGCGTGTACAGGCGCAGTACGCCGTTATCTGGGCGTTCCCAGCGCACCGGGAACATATAGCCATCGCGGAAGGCAAACCCCTTGCCCGAACCGTACAGGTTAACGTCCATCATCTCGGTCGTGTTGGTCTTGACGAAGAAATCATAATCTACGATCAGAACAACGACGTTGTCGGCGGAAAGCTGTTCACCGGTCAGGGCGTCCATGTGCGGAGCATACTCCTCAAAATCTGGTTCGGGCTTGCCGATCGTCTCCTGGAAGCGCATGTACTTACCGTTTTCCATCGAATAAACCCACTGGTTGTACATGAACAGCGAGAAGCGCGTGTACACGTTCAGCGCCACCTCACCACCCAACGGGGTACGGAAAGCGAAGCGCATCCCGGTCAGGTCCGGCTTGTCATTGCTGCTACCCTTCCAGTTCAGGTATTGGGTCAGGGCGGTGGTATTGGCAAACAGGTTGTTGTAGGTCTCCAGGGATTTGTCGCGGCACAGCGGCACAAATTCACCATCGTTGCAATCTCGCTCACGGTCTTCGGGCGATTCGATCACCAGGCTGTTCTTGAAGTGTTCGTCGATCAGCAGGAAATAATCGAGTACGCGCCGGTCGGCGCTGCCGAACACGAAATAAGCGTCATGCATGCGCACCACGTGTTCGTCAAAGAAACGCCCGGAACGCACCGGCCCAACGCGCGGGGCGTCCTTGCCATAAAAAATGGCGATGAAACGCGGCACGCCGCGCTCCATATAATATTCATAAATGATGTCCGCTTGCGATAGCCCGGACTGCGGGCGCACGTAGCGCGGGTAATTGGTGATCTTGATCGCAATCGGCCGCCGTTCCAGCCGGAGCGGGTCATCGACCGGCATGCCGGTCAACGGGTTGATGCCAAAGTCATACTGCTCCGGGCCATACCCCACCGGGGTTGGCTCGTTGATGATCAACTGCACCACCACTGGATAGGGTGCTTCAGTCGGCTCGGCGGGTGTGGGCGTCTGGGTGATCGTTGGAGAGGGAGAAGGAGTAGCCGTGGTGGTTAGGTTTGCCGTCTGGGTGGCTTTGCTGGTGCGCGTTGGTGTCGCGGTTTTGCCAGCCCTCGGGGTCGGCGTTCGGGTAGCGGTAGATTCTGGGAATTCACCTGCCGCAGCCAAAGCCGGGGAGACAACTCCAAGTAAAAGACATATCAGGAAGATCGATGTCAGACGTTTGTACATGATTGCTTTGTAAAGCATAGCATAGGATCAGGTTTAAAGTAAACCGCTTTTAGTACCAATTTGTTGCAATTCTCGTTCCAAAACTTACAGCTTTGAAAACGCCCCTAGGAAGGCGGCACAATAGTGAACAGGAAGCGCCAGGCCTGGTCGGTCTTTTCCAGCAGCGTATCCTGACTGACCACCTGGAACCAGGTCGTGCCCGGTTTGAAAGGATAGCGCGAACCATCGGGGAAGATCAGGTAGACCAGTTCATCCGTCGGGGGGCGCACCCACTGCAATTCGTACACCTTGCCATCGCGCATGGCATAGGCCGGGCCGTTGCCGAGGAAATCCATATCGACGATCTCAACCTTCGGATGGTTGCCGGTTGGAGCCTGGTAAACCTCGTGGAAGTGGTCGACCACCAACACGACCACATTATCGGTGCCAATCGGCTTATCGGTCAGGCCGTCGCGCAGCGGGGCATAGGCCTCGCCACTACCGTTGATATCTTCCTGGGTATCCTGGTAGCGGAAATAGCCGCCTGTGGCCGGGTCATATTCCCAATACAGATAGGCGCTGTAGGAATAACGCACATACAGGCGCTGCAAATCCTGCCCACTGGAGGGAGCATCGGCATGGAACACCATGCCGTGCAAATCCTGGCGGTCGTTGTCGCCACCGCTCTCCACCTGGAAAGCGCGGATGCCATTTGTATCGCCGATCAGGTAATTGACACCCTCCGGCATATAGCGGCAAACCGGATGGGGCGGACAGTCACCATCCAGGAAATAGATCAGGCGGTCGGCAAAGTCCTGCGCGCGGAATACTTCCAGGATGCGAGAATCTGCGCTGGCGAAGGTAAAAATGCTTTCGTAGGTATCCACCAAGAAGCGGTCGAACAGCCGTCCCGAGCGGATCGGGCCAACCTGTTCGGCATCATTGCCGAGGAAGATAGCATGGAAGCGCGGCAGGTCATTATTGTGATAGAACTCGTAGACGATGTCGGCCAGCGAAAGCCCCCACTGCGGGCGGTTGGTGCGCGGGTAGTTGTTGATCTTCACGCTCACCGGGCGGCGGTCGAGCACGCCGGGGTCATCCATCACCATCCCGGTCAGCGGGTTGACGTTCTCCGGGAAATCACTCGGCCCGATCGAGCCTGGCAGCAAAGTGGCGGTGGGCAGCGCTTCGGGCGTTGAGGCAGCAGATTCTGTGGCAGTCGCCTCTGGATTATCAATTTGCACTTCCTCCAGGTTGATTTCTCCAACGGAGGTTGCCGTACCGGCGAGGTCTTCCGGGCGTGTGGTGCTCAGTTTGCAGCCCAACAATAGAAACAACACAATGAAGATCAAAAAATAGCGTTCTTTTTTCACAAGGGTGTCCTTCCAAACTTGCCAAATCATACCCCAATCGGGGAAGCTTGCCAATGGCGGCAAAATCTACTAGATTGTAAAGGAAAGTGGGAGAAGAAAGATGAGTTAAGAATTAGGAAGTACAGATATTGAAGATTGTACTGAAAATCAGATATCACCGTCTTTATTATTTCCAAGTCTATGTAGAGCGTTCTCTATTGCTTGACAGTTACCCCATAAGTGATAAAATCCTGGCGGATTATTTTAGCCACAAACACAAGTAATCAGGAGTTGCCATCCCCGTCACTGCTTTATGCGAGCAGCGTCGGGACTGTAGAAAAACCCGTAAAACAAATCAATCGTCTCACCAATCCAAAGTGTGTGTTAGTTCCGGCCTGCCGCGGGAGCAAGCACGCAGCCCGGCTTAGCACGGGTCATTTGGATGCAATTTTCCTATCAGGAAGTGAGGCAAGTCTTTGATACGGTTATATCTACAGTACAGTATGGTCATTCGCATAAACCAATCTTAACTTCTGTATTCTTAAAACCTCAGGCATTGCTCACTTCCAACAGCACTACGGAGGTAGCAATGTTTCATCAGCAAGAAGTACAGAAGTCACTCAATCTTTTCTTTCAAAAGATCAGACTCAAAGACCAAAATCAACAATCGGGGAAAGACAAAACTGCCAAGATCGGGCAGATACTTTCCTATCTGGAAATCATCCATGTCCAGGTTCGCAAGTATTCCAAAAGGCGCGAACTGGTTTTGATTGATTGCGGGGCAGGAAACTGCTATTTAAGTTTCCTGGTCTACTATTTCTATACCCAGATCGAAAAAAGGCCGGTACGCATCCATTGCCTGGATAACAATCCATACTTGATGGAGAACAACCACCGTCGCGCCGAGACACTTGAATTCAAGCGAATGTACTTTCACACCTGCGACATTGCCGATTATGCTTATGATGGGCGTCCCGACATGGTGTACTCGTTACATGCCTGCGATTCGGCCACGGACAAAATGCTCTACCTGGGTTTGCAAACTGAGGCACGTAATATCCTCTCGGTTTCTTGCTGCCAGCATACCAATATCAAAAAGATGAAAGGGCATCCCTACACCGGTATCACCCGGCACCAGATTTTCAAGGAAAAACTGGCCTACATGGTCGGAGATTCACTGCGCGCGATGCTGCTTGAAATGCACGGCTATCAAGTCGACATCATCGAATTCGCCTCTACCCGCTACACGGATAAAAATATCATGCTGCGCGCCAGAAAGGGGCACGTGAATAACGTCGCTCAACTGAACGAACAGTACCAAAAACTCCAACAGACTTTCAATTTCAGTCCCGCGTTGGAAAACTATCTACTCACCGAGGATTGACCAAACAGGAATCACCGCCGCCATAGCCAATCAAATTACTATGGCGGCGGCAACAAAGTTATACACCTAAATTCGCCAAGACAAAATCGGCGGCAGCTTTCATGCTGGTAGCAAAATCATCCTTAATTTCAAAGAAAGTGATCTGCTTAGCAATACATTGCGCTTTCAAGCGCCGTGTCGCTGCAATCCAATTATTATGGCTGACATCATCGATATCCTCCCGACTTTCAATCGCGTTGCGATACTTGATGATCTTCTGGCCGAAATTCTCTTTCAGGTATGGCTCTGAATGCAGTAGAAAAATTGGCAGAATGTGATCCAGGTATTCAGATGGGAAATCCCTCAAAAGGTGAGGCAGCAATTGAAAGCCTTCCAGGATGATATTGTGTTCATTTTCTATATTGGTCATAATAATGCCCTTGATGACCGGCCACATCTTCTCTCCCAACACAAATTGTTCGGCCATCGGCGTGAACCCGCAATTTGGTATCCCCCGGTAGATTCCCATCATCAAGTGATCCAAAGGGAAATAGGGGATGTTGGTTTGCTTCATCAAATGATTTGCCAACCAGGTTTTGCCTGTACAGCCGATGCCGCCAATCAAAATCACCATTTGTATTTTCCTCTTTGCAGAAAATATTGGAATGAATTTTATAGCTCGTATTTAGACAAACGGATTGAGCCTGATCTTTGATCAGGATGAAAAGTGGCACCTTGACAATCGAATTGAAACGGTTCAGGCCG
>JAFGRA010000318.1 GCA_016935415.1 Anaerolineales bacterium | reverse complement strand
TCTAAATGTATTTGTGAATGCGGCCGTTGTTTGGGCAAATAGGGAAGGGGCATTATATATTGAAAATCCTTCGGTGGCCGTATGGCGTTATGATCGGCTCTCTGATGAAATTGGCAATATCTGGCAGGATGCAAAACTCGCTGAAGCAGAGCGAGATAAGATCATTGACAAGCTCACTAAGCTTTGTGAGCGACAAAAAGAGGCGCAAAACTCAAAATAGGGAAAACCTAAAGATTTAAAAAAGCAGAACCCTGAATCTAAGCTCTCAGGGTTCTGTTCTTTAAACTTATTCGGTGGGGTTCAGTCTGCGCTGGCGGGGATGTAGCCCATTGGGGCGTATTCGACCTCATCGACTGGCAGTATATCGATCAGTTCATAATCGCGGCTGCCCAGGCCCAACGCCTCACCATACTCCAGAACCAAGTACGGATCTTTCAAGGGGCCGTGCAGCACCTGGAAGGGATGGCCCTCGCGGGTGTGAACTTCCATGAAGGTAGGTACGTTCTCCTCGATCAGTTTTGACCTCCCGGTCATGTCGAGGACGGCCTGGTCGAGGGCGACGATGTCGTCGGAGCCAAAGATGCCGGCATCCGGCAGGACGGCCATGCCTGTGAAACCGAAGCAATCGCAGACCGGGGTCATTTGGGTGGCCAGCGCCAGATTGGTGATCTTGCCCGGTTCAAAGGTGGAAAGCGTGATGTCGACGCTGTTGGCGCAGGCTTCCTGGAAAACGTGGAAATTGGCGGCGTCGATTTTTAGGCTTCCAGGCGGGGCAACTTCCAGGCAGCGCCCGCACTGGTTGCATTGCTCAATGTGCAGGTGCAACTCTTCGGGATCGTTTTTGTCCTCGACTATTGCCCCATGAGGACAAACCTGGATGAGCTTTTTACGAGTGGCTTCATCCGGGCATTTATCCTTGAACCAATATGGCTCATAGTGGCAGGTGTCATGGATGGTGCTGCGGGTTTCACCGATCATACAACCCAGGGCGATGTTCTTGAACACACCGCCAAAACCACAACTGGGATGCCCTTTGATATGGGCGAAATTGATCATAAAGGTGGCGTCTTGCACCAATCCAGCCACCTTCCATTCTTGGATGTTCTTGAAGGGACGTTTGTGGGCGTAATAATACTTGTCGCCGATCCCGCCGACCGGGAGGACCGGGCAGCCGAGCACTTCGGCGGTATAGCCGCGCGTCTCAGCTCCAGAAACATCCCAATCTACATCGCAGACAAAGGGCTTGCCGCCGCCTTCCTTGATGGCGTTAACGACCTTGCGCACGAATACCGGGTGGATGGTGGAGTAACCGATATTATTGCCGACGTGCAGCTTGAGGGCAACAACTTCGTCCTTGACCCGGTCGCGCACGTTCAGTTTTTCGAGGATCAGGTCGAGTTTGGCGGGGAGAGTTTCTTTGGCCTCCAGGCGCGCCTGGCGTGGTGATCCGTAGTAAACCGTACTTGTCGTGCTATCTCCTTGTACAATGTTGTAACGATTAATCCATATGCCTAATTGTATTCACTCTACAGTTCCTCGTCAAATCTTTTAAGCGGAGCGAAGCGTTGTAAGCACAACCCAGTAAGTTGGGGTAGATTGTCAGTGATGCTGATATCAACGTGTGCTAATCCCAATCGGGTGACAGCTTGCAGCATGCGGTCATTAAACAGCAGGGCGCGTTGGGCGAACTTATCGATGAGTTCTTTTTCGGATGGCGTCTTTTGCAAGTATTTGCTTTCTTCGTAAATCCGTTTTACGATTAGGTGGCGGGGTGCTGTCAGCCAGAGTGCGCCGACATTATCCAATTTTAACGTAACGATTTTTTCCGGCCAGAGGGCAGAACCTTCCAGCACCAGACCTGCTTCTGAATCGCTCTGAGCGTATGACTCGATTAGGGCTTTCGCCATGGGCCAAATGGTGATTTGGTAATGCCGCAGTACATCATCGAATAGTTCTCTAACCGAAAGTGTTGCATAATGCTCGCTTACGTGAGGTGGGACTGACCAGGTAGGTGTGGGCCAGGGTCGGCCCGGATGGCGTGCCAGCGTATCTGTGGTGCGAACATGCCAGCCTAACTGTTCGGCCAGGGCAGCCGCGAGTGTTGACTTGCCGGTGTGGGATGTGCCGCCGATTAGCAGAACTTTGAAAATGGGACTTGATGTATGCATTACTCGATGCCCTCCTCTATTGTATGTGCTTAGGGCTATTCAGTCAAAGGGATGCTGTGGATTAGGATTCTAAAATTTTTTGGTTCCAGGTTCAGGTAAAATAGCTCTATGAGAACGTATGGGTTTTATTCCTTTTTTCCAGAATATCCCCAGTTTGCTGGGGGAATGAATGGAGAGAAGGAATATAGAAGCAATTCTATGCCCGCAGGAACAAAATTCCAACATACACCGCAACTTCCTGCGGGGATTAGAATTTTGAGGAATTGCTATTTATTTGACAAGGAGTTTTTGTGATGAAGTGTGATCGCTGCGGAGAGGAAATCCCTTCTGAAGAGGAAATGGAATATCACGAGCAGACGCTTTGCGAAGTATGCTATATGCGTGCGCTTTCGCCGGTGAAGGCTTGTAATCCGTGGGCTGTACGCAGTGCCCAGGTGCTTTCGCAAATGAGTGGTGGGGATGTGCATTTGAGTGAAACCCAAGAGGAAATCCTGACCGTTCTGGCGGAGACCGGCGGCCTGGAGACTGCTGAATTGGCTGAACGGCTGAGGATAAAAATAATTGATCTGGAAGTTGAGCTGGCTACATTGCGACATATGGAAAAAACGCGTGGCGAGATGCGCGGCAGCAAAAAGGTTGTCTGCTTGTGGTAGTGCAGCGATGAGGCAATGGGGGCATGGACAATTCAACATGGTTAGAGGAGACAGAAGTGGATGATCTGGCTTTATACGATTTGACGCGCAATGAGTTGAGACGCTTGACTGGCGATCATTTCCCCGCGGATTTCGATCTGGAAGAAGCGATCACAGCTTATGCTTATTTTGCCTGCATTGTGGTGAAAAACCGCGGCAAAGATTGGGAAACGACCGTGCAGGATTATGCGGAACTCGCTGTTCGCAATGCGCGCTCCGATTCCGAAGCTGAAAAAATCGAACTGGACTTGTTGCGGACAGACCTTGCGCGGACGACCGGGCGGTTGCTGGATGTGGGGGCGGGCTGGGGACGTTTTGGCGATCTGTACGCGGCGTGTGGACTCCAGGCTTTTTTTGTCGAGCCTTTTGATCTGGGTTGCCGTTTGATGCGCCGAAATGGCCTGACGCGTTCGGCGTGTTGTCCTGGGCAGCAGCTATGTTTTCCGGCCGATAGCTTCCAAGGTGTGGTGATCGGTTGGGTGTTGCATCACGATGCACCGGATGTACCCGCGACCGGCTTGCTGGGTGAGATCGGCCGGGTGATTGCTCCTGGCGGGTGGCTGTATTCCGTTGAGCCGCTTTCAGATGATTTTGATGAAGAGAAGTGGCGCGAGTTGGTCACCGCAGCGGGCTTTGTGGTGGAGAAAATGGAGATCTTTTTTGATATGCCATTGCCAGAGAACCGGCATGAACGTTATGGCTATCTAACTGCAGCGAAACCGGTTGAGTGAGTATAGCCGATTAAGGGTTTGGAGTCAGGTGGCGCGTTCACAGATCACGTAATAGCGAGTGATGAAGACCGGTAGGTTGTGCAGGAACACCAGGGCAAGGATAATGAAGTATATGTAAGTTGACTTGGGAATCCTTTCGGTCACCCATCGAAGGAAAGCTGCACCAAG
Organism: Anaerolineales bacterium; assembly: GCA_016935415.1. Classification (GTDB taxonomy): domain Bacteria; phylum Chloroflexota; class Anaerolineae; order Anaerolineales; family UBA11579; genus JAFGRA01. The sequence continues at coordinate 55,116 of JAFGRA010000318.1, read as the reverse complement.
CATGACCAAGGCAATGAACATGTGCAGCATATACGTGCCTTTGATTGTGTCACCATTGGTCATAAACGGGTAACTGATCACAAAGTACAAATATCCGGCGAATGAGAAGAGGACGATCAGGATCAGGAAGGCATGGAAAAGTTGTATTGTGTTTGATTTTCTCTTCTCGATAATCACACCGAAGATATTCAGGCTACCCAGTAAAAATCCGCCCGCCAGGATCAAAGTTGGAATCAAGGACACGAAGTTTGCCCTGCCGAGATAGGGGGTAATTTCCTGGATGTTGTTTGGGCAGACCCAATTGCGGTAAGGTGTGCGGCGTACAAGAATCCAATAGCCCCAATAATCTCCCCAGGTGTCGGAATAGAAGGTGGGAATGAACTGGTTATCGAAGAATGGCCGCCGGGGTGTCTTGAAGAGTTGTAGTTCGCCCAGGCCAGTATTGCGGTAGAAAGTACGCGGCATGTTTGAGAAGGCAAATTCTGTTTGGGGGCGATTGAAGGCGGTAAAAGAGCCATAGCGGAAATAGAGGCTGAAATAGAACCAACTGCTGACCACGAAAGCGACCAGTAACCCGGTAAGTATGATTTTGCCAAACGCAATTCCAGAAGCTTTATCCTTGAAGAAAATGAGCAATCCCAGGCTAAAGAGCGCCGGGAAGATCAAGATACTCCATTGGCGGCTGAGTAGCGCACAGCCCAACGCGATCCCCAAAGGGATACCAGCTTTCCAGTTGGCAGCGTCATCAGCTGTCAAGATTTTTAAGACAAGAAAGATTGCCAAAATGGTGAAGAAGGCTACATACGGTTCGCCACGCACCTGGGCAAAAGTTTTGTAATATACACTTAGCACGGCTAATAAAGCCAGGGTAGTGAGTTTGAGGATGCGGTCGCCGGGGTGCAACAACTCGGCGATATGCAGAAGCAGAAAAGTCAATCCAACTGACAACAACAGATTCACGAATTGGGCGAATTTTCCGCTTACCCGGCGACAGCTGATGTCTGGCCCGGCAAAATCTTCTTCTCCGAAGATGGCAACACAAGCTTCATCGACGAGGGAAGGCACGAAGTAGGGCAGCGGCGGCGAAAAGAATTCGCGATTTTCTTCTTTGTCGGGTAGTTGAAATGGCAGCGTGCGCACATACTCGAGGTGGTCGTTGGCATCATAGCCGATCTCGGGTGGGTGCAGGAGGGCATTAACAAGTACAAGTAGATTAATTAGGATAAATATACTTAAAAGCAGCTTATCCGTTTTCCCATCCTTCTTAAAAATTTGAAGAAAAGGCAAAGATTTACCCAGGTTGAATTTCAATTTGTCTGTCATTTGTCAACTAAGCGCTGAATTAGATTTTTTAGTGTAGCGGATAGTAGTATATCAAATAGTCTGCTTTTTTCTGCGATTACTTGTGATCGGATGTAAAAGTTAGAGCAATAATTCTCAGGATAGCCGTGCTGATTTACAGCTTTGCCCGGCTGTGATAATATGCTCGTTGAATTCCAAAAATTTAGCTGAAAACCTAATACGATTTCTAAAAACTATTGTGCACAAAGGATGATGGAGATGACGACCTATCGTATTCCCGAACCAGTTTCACCACAGCCTGTGGGCGCGCAAGAAGTTTTACTAGTTGCCAACGGCGATTTGCGTTTGTCTGCGAACCAAACCTGCTGGCCTGCCCAGGTGGATATGGAGCAAAAATTGACAGCGGCTTTTGCCAGTGAAGGTATCACTGTGCGGCGGGCACACCCTTACGATGAAGCATTGGGGCATGGCTTTATCTGGAACCAGCGCATGGGTATGGATGTGTTTCAATCCATCCATCCTGATGCACCGTTGATCGTGGCCGAGGCGGTCTGGCAGTACAGTCACCATGTGTTGGCGGGACTGCGCGATCATCGCGGCCCGATCCTGACGGTAGCGAATTGGAACGGGCAATGGCCCGGACTGGTAGGATTGTTGAACCTGAACGGCAGCCTGACCAAGATGGGGGTGACTTACAGTACGATCTGGAGCGAAGATTTCACGGACGAGTATTTTCTGAGTGGTATCCGCCAATGGATCCAGGGGCAGCACATTGCACACGATACCAGTCACGTGCGTGACCTGGCCGTTTCAAAGCTGCCAACTGCAGAAGCGGAATTGGGAAAGGCACTCGCCCGGCAGTTGAAGCAGCAGAAGGCGATCATGGGGATCTTCGATGAGGGTTGCATGGGCATGTATAATGCCATTATTGATGATGAACTGCTCAACCCGACGGGGATTTACAAGGAACGCCTAAGCCAGTCTGCGTTGGTGGCCGGGATGCGTAAGGTGAGTGATGCCGAAGCGCAGCAAGTACGCAATTGGTTGGATGCGAGCGGGATGCGTTTTGTGATCGGGACGGATGAAGCTACTGAACTGACCGATGCGCAAATCTTGGAGCAACTGAAGATGTATATCGCGGCGGTGCGAATTGCGCACGAATTTGGCTGTGCAGCCATCGGAATCCAGTACCAGCAAGGGCTGAAAGATATGGTGCCAGCCTCTGATCTGGCAGAAGGTTTGCTCAATAATGTCGAGCGCCCGCCAGTCTTTGATCCAGAGACCAAAGAGGAATTGTTCGCCGGGCAAGCGATACCGCATTTCAATGAGGTGGATGAAGGTGCAGCCGTAGATGCACTGGTGACCAACCGCGTGTGGACGGCGCTAGGACTTGATCCTGCCACTACGCTGCATGATTTGCGCTGGGGCGAGCATTATACCGGTGAGGGCGTCGATGATTATGTGTGGGTATTCTTGATCTCTGGAGCGGCCCCAGCCTCCCATTTTATCAATGGCTACACGGGTGCTACCAGCGAACGCCAACCGCCGATGTATTTCCGCCTGGGCGGCGGCACGCTGAAGGGTGTCAGCAAGCCCGGGGAGATTGTGTGGAGCCGCGTGTTTGTGATGGATAATGAGCTGCACGCCGATATTGGCCGGGCGACGGTGGTTGCGTTGTCGGATGAGGAAACCGAGCGCCGCTGGCGAGCAACCACACCGCAATGGCCGATCATGCATGCGGTGCTGCATGGCGTGACACGTGACCAGATGATGGCGCGCCATAAAGCGAACCATCTCAACGTAGCCTATGCACCCTCTGCCGAGGTTGCCGATCAGGCCCTGACAGTCAAGGCAGCCATGTTTGCTGAAATGGGATTGCACGTGCACCTGTGTGGTGATGTGAAAGTGGGGAAATAGCCCCACTTTGAATCCAGATTTATCGACGATATAATAAGTAGACAGCACCTTATGTATTCCGACTGGTACACATACTGAAAGGAGTGTTGATGCCGATGAAAAGACGTTTCGTTCTATCTGTGGTTTTGCTGTTTAGTGTTGGTATAGGTATCGGTCTGGCAAGTACAAAATTGGGCTTCGATCGGATTTTTCGCGGTCGATCTGTGGCAGCAAATGAGCTGGCTTCTTCTGGGGAGGGGCAACTGGACATTACCTCATCTGGGCAGCCGGCCCTTGAAGAATACGCAAGCGAATCGGATGCCGTGGATACCTCGCCACCAACTGCAGAAGCAACTGCAATCGTCGCCAGCGCTTCCGAAATGGTTGAAATCTCAATCAGAAGGCGATTGATCAGCTCCCTGTGGGATGGATTCATATTCGAATAGAGAAGGTGCTTGATCGGGATTCCGAAAACAATGGCGTGCTTCCCAATGGTATCGCTATCCCTCATCATCAAGTCAATGATACTTGGTATCGGGTAGACGAATCGCAGCGGGTGATCGAAATGGTAAGCATCATGCGCTCTGGAGAAGGACAGATCGTGCAGGTCGGCGTTTACAGCGATGGTACTGGATGGAATTCTGCAACGGGAGCTATTGAACCCTCGGAGCCGTATGTCTTGAGTGCTTTTGACAGCCAGTTCCTATGGGACTTGGGCCAATTTGAAGCTTCCGGTTCCCAACCCCAGATCACGGAAGAAATCTTGCCGGATGGCGGGGCAGGCCTTCTTTTTGTTATCCGGGATGAGTTTGAGGATAGCCCGGTGGAATTGATAAGTTATGAGTTGCCGGTAATCGGGACAGAGATCCGCGCCCTTTTCGGCCAGGATGATGGCTACCTGCATCGTAAAGAAGTCATATTCCGGCTTCTAGATGGTTCAGAACGAGTATCGATCAGTCTCGAAAAGCAAATGACCTTTGAAGAGCCAACAGAAGAAGCATTCGCTTATCTGGCAAAGAAAGAAGAGGCGGTGAAAAAATGAACGCAAGGAAGCTTCTGGATCGACAAAGCTGTAAATCGATATCATGCCAGTGAAAAGTACAATTCCTGTTGCGGCTTATAATGAGATCTCGTAATATAAAGTGGATAAGTAATTGGGAGGTAACATGACGCATGCTACCTCCCAATTTATAAAGATGGATCACGATGAGCATTAAAACAAAAACCCCGCAAAAAGGCGGGGTTTTTCTGAGCGGTCCCGACGGGATTTGAACCCGCGATCTCCGCCTTGACAGGGCGGCATGTTGAACCAAGCTACACCACGGGACCTCAAGTCAAGCGGGCTGTAGTTTACCATACGCCGTGACCGAAGTCAAGATTCTGCGCAGGCGACTTTGTCATTTTGGCGATTGGATGAGATTCATATAAGATGTTCCGCAATCCTCTTGCCGCAAAAGACCGGGATGGTTATACTTAATCTTCAACGATGAGGTGCCCATGCGCATTGAAACATTGATGGAAGCTTTGCCTACACGTTATACTCCCGCCGACCGGGAGCTGATTCAGCGCGCTTTTCGTGTGGCCGACGAGGCGCATAAAGATCAGTTCCGTGCCTCTGGTGAGCCTTACGTCAATCATTGTCTGGCCGTAGCGCTGATCCTGGCCGAAATGCATGTCCCGCCTGAAGTTATCGCGGCGGGACTGTTGCATGATACGGTAGAAGATACCGGGATCACGCTGGAAGACCTGACGCGTGACTTTGGTGAAGAGATTGCCCGCCTGGTCGATGGGGTGACCAAGCTGACATCTTTGCCACGCGTATCGCGTATCGGGCAAGCCAGAAGTGAGCAGCGCGAAGCGCAGGAAGCCAAACAGGCCGAAGTGGCTTCTCGGCGCGGGCTGCCTGACCCAGAGGAAGAGGCTGAACAACTCGAGCGCAGCCGCAAGGCCAATTTAGCCCAGGAGACCCTGCGTAAGACTTTCCTGGCGATGAGCGAAGACGTGCGCGTCGTCTTGATCAAGCTGGCCGACCGGCTGCATAATATGCGCACGCTCGGCTACGTGCCGGAGCGTAAACGCCGCCGGATTGCCCGCCAAACCCTGGATATTTTCGCCCCACTTGCCAGCCGTTTGGGAATCTGGCAAATGAAATGGGAATTGGAAGACCTGGCTTTCCGGCATGAAAATCCGGACACGTATCGCGAAATTGCTGCCAAGCTGGCCGAGCGACGCTCGGAACGAGAAGAGCAACTCAAGGATATCGTCAAATATATCAAGGATTTACTTGCCCAGAATAATATCGAGGCTGAGGTTTCCGGGCGTCCCAAACACATTTACTCGATCTTTAAGAAAATGAGCCGGAAGGGTGTGCCCTTTGAAATGGTGCGCGATGTGCGCGGTATCCGTATCATGGCGGTAGATATCCCAGCCTGCTATAGTATCTTGGGTTTGATTCACACCCATTGGCGGCCCATCCCAGGGGAATTCGATGATTATATTGCTGCCCCGAAAGATAACTTCTATCGTTCCTTGCATACTGCGGTACTGTATGATGATGGTAAAACGCTTGAGGTACAGATCCGCACCCAGGAAATGCACCAGAGCGCCGAGTATGGTATCGCCGCGCACTGGCGATATAAAGAAGGCGTGCCGCGCGACCGAGATTATGAGGCGCGCGTGATCTGGTTGCGCCAGTTGATGGAGTGGATGCAGGACGTTGAAGACGCTACTGAATTTGTGGATAGCATGAAAACGGATGTCTTCAGCGATCGAGTGTATGCGTTTACCCCACGTGGAGACATTATCGATCTGCCCACGGGATCGACGCCGATTGACTTTGCCTATCACGTGCACACCGACGTAGGCCATCGCTGCCGGGGCGCCAAAATCAACGGCAAGTTGGTTTCGTTGGATTACAAATTGAAGACCGGTGATCAGGTGGAAATTCTGACCGCCAAGCGCGGTGGTCCCAGCCGAGACTGGTTGAATCCACACCTTGGAATCGTTCATACCCAAAGGGCGCGCACCAAAGTCCGGCGTTGGTTCAAATATCAGGATCGTGAACAGAACATCAGCATTGGGAAAGCGCAACTCGATCGTGAATTGCGCCGCCTCAATATCACCGATGCTTCGATAGATGGGTTAGCGAAAGATTTTGAATTCCAGAACACCGAAGATTTTTATGAGGCGGTCGGTTGTGGCGACTTGTCGATGGGGCGGTTGGTCAATCGCTTGACATTAGTCGAGAAGCAGACCCAGGAGGAAGAGCCACTCGAGTTTGGGGGACGCGAAGAAAAAGCGGTGCAGTTGAGTGATGGCTCGATCTCGATTCTGGGGCTGAAGGGCTTACTGACCACGATTGCAAAATGTTGCAAACCTGCCCCGGGTGATGAGATCATTGGTTATATTACGCGCGGGCGCGGCGCGACCATTCACCGCTCTGATTGCCCCAATGCTATGCGTATCCGCGATCGTGAGCGCCTGGTAAAGGTTTCCTGGGGAGAGGCCAAGAATACCTATCCGGTGGCCGTGCGTATCAAGGCGTTCGACCGCGAAGGGCTGATGCGGGATGTTTCTACCGTGATCGCCGAGGAAGACATCAGCATGAGTTCGGTTAGCGTGAACGTGCAGCAGAACCAGGCGGTTTTTGATCTGATCTTAAATGTGGACGATATTGCTCAGTTGAGCCGGGTGCTCAGCCGGGTGGAGAATTTACCCAATGTTTTGCAGGCTCGCCGGGTCAAGCCGGGCTGATCGGTAGGATGAGGATGAGGTTAGGAAGGAGTTTTAGCGTTGCTTTTACCTGTTTCTGAGGTGCGTCAACGGTTGTTGGACGCGTTGTCTCCGACTGGAATTACGCGGGTCTCGACGACAGAGGCTTATGGAAGTGTTTTGGGGGAGGATGTGTTGGCACAATATGACGCGCCGTCTTTTTCGAATTCGGCAATGGATGGTTTCGCAGTGTATGCTGCGGATGTGGCTGTGGCCACAAAGGACACACCGGTGATCCTTGAAGTTGCCGGGGACATCCCGGCCGGCTCGGTGCAGAAAACATCTTTGAAAGCTGGACAGGCGCATCGTATCATGACCGGCGCGCCTATGCCGGATGGTGCTGATACGGTCGTGCCGGTGGAAGAAACCGATTTCAATTATCGTGATCTCGAGGCGCAATTGCCGGAGAATGTAGCAATCTTTTCTCCTTCCGTGTCTGGACAGTACGTGCGTCCACGCGGGGAAGATTTCAAGCAAGGAGAGCCGCTATTAAAGAAAGGCCAGCGCATTCGCCCACAGGATATCGGTATGTTGGCGATGATGGGGATGAGCGCAGTCGCTGTTTATGAAAAACCGCGCGTGGTTGTAATGTCTACTGGGGATGAACTGCTTCCCATTGATGCAGACCTGACACCAGGCAAGATCCGTGATACGAATACCTATACGCTTTCAGCATTGATCGAAGCTGCCGGTGGGGAAATTGTCCGCTTGGGCATCGTGCCCGACCGTTTTGAAATTGTAAAACAACGCCTGGATGAAGCCGCCGAAAGTGATGTAAACTTGATTGTATCCTCGGCAGGTGTAAGTGTAGGGGCGTTTGATTTTGTGCGCGCGGTTGTGGAAGAATATGGCGAATTGAATTTCTGGCGCGTGAATATGCGTCCGGGTAAACCGCTGGCATTTGGCAGTTACAGGGGGATTCCCTTTATGGGCTTGCCGGGCAACCCGGTTTCGGCATTCGCAGGCTTTGAGGTTTTTCTCCGCCCAGCGCTGTATAAATTAGCGGGTCAGGTGAACTGGGAACGTCCTGTAATGCAAGCTACCTTGCGGGAAGATGTAGAATCGGATGGCCGCGAAACCTACCTCCGAGCACAAATAAACCAGGAGAATAACCGCATGTTTGCGCGCTTGACGGGGCATCAAGGTTCGGGTAATCTATATTCATTGGTACGAGCCAATGGTTTGATCGTTATCCCAGCTGGCGTAAAGCGCATCTCCGCTGGCGAGCAGGTCACTGTGTGGCTCCTAGACCGATAACTTATTTAGAGGTGCATTGCTTTGACAAACACTGACGCACGACTTCGGATTGTTTCGATCTTTCTCACACTTATTGGTTTGGTTGACGCGGTTTACCTGACCTACATCAAATTAGCCCATAAAGAAGCAGCCTGTGCCGGCATTGGTGATTGCGATGCGGTCAATTCAAGCCGCTATGCAGAAGTCGCTGGAATTCCAATCGCTTTATTGGGTGCGGTTGCTTATCTGATGATCTTGTTTTTCCTGATCTTCGATCGGCAGAAAAATGTTTTGGGTGAAAATTCAATCCTTTTCGTATTGGGACTTTCGTTCATTGGCGTGCTTTATTCTGCTTATCTAACCTATTTGGAGCTTTTTGTTCTACATGCGGTTTGCCCATTTTGTGTGATATCAGCAATTGTTCTGGTACTGTTATTCGCATTGACACTCGTTCGGTATCTCAAGGAGCCACAAGACTTTGAAAATATTGAAGGAGGAGAGTGATTTATGCCTCGCATACGTTGCCTCTATATCGACTGCGTTTTTCTAGAAGATGGTTATTGCAGCAAAGGCGCGGTCGAATTAGACCCGGACGAGGGTTGTCTGACCTATACCGCCGGTGGGACTTTGGTGGAGGGAGATGACGCCTGGGAAGGTGATGACGATGACCTGGACGATTGGGAAGATGATTTCGATGAAGAGGACATCTGGCTGGATGATGACGACGATTTCTGATTTCTTCCAGAAAATGCGGGACAACTGACGGCAGATCGTATAGTACCAAAGCAGGAATAAATTCGTTATGATAATTTAATATCAATAATTGGGTGGAAAGGTATAATGTTTATACACCATTATTTAACTAAAACGCCATGAACAAGGTGTAGTCTAGCCGATGGAATTAGAGATTATCAGGGAACTGACCCAAGCTTATCAATTGCTCCGGGAAGGAAAACATAAGGAAGCGCGCCCGATTCTGGTCAGGGTATTAAAGGATGCGCCGGACAACGAGCAGGCTTGGCTGTTGTTGAGCGTGGCTGTTTCTGATCGCCGCCGACAAGTCTACGCGCTTCAACAAGTGCTGCGGGTCAATCCTGAGAACGAAAAAGCGCTGGCGCGCTTGCAAAAAATCCAATCCGGTGAAATCGAGAAGGCTGAAGAAGCATCGCCAGAAGATAATTTCGAGGCGACTGAGGATGACGCGTCTCTGTTGGAGAAACGCATCTTTGGTTGGGACGAAGGGTACCAGGAGAGCGAGCAGGTTTCTGAGGGAGAAAGCCAACCAGAAGCACAGACCGCGGTGCCAGCAACTATGGCAGTTCCCACACAGCCAACCGCTGAACCGCAATTTGAAGTTGAGTCCGAGACAAAGCCCAAACCAAGAGCACGATTCAATATTGCGGAACGGTTAGAATTTTTGAAGTCACCGCGCACAAAAAAGATTTTAACGCGGGTTGGAATTGGAGTGGGTGGGGTGATTGGCATTATTATTATCGGCATAATTCTGCTTAATTCGATTGGCGGTGGCGGAGATGGAATTTCTATAGCAAGTATTTTTCTTGGAACTGCAACGCCCTCGCCGACGATAGGTTTCCGGCAGCTACCTCCTACCTACACGCCAACGGTCACGATTATGCCGACTGAAACCTGGGTACCCACGCCAACCCCCACACTTACGCCTACGATCACCCCACAACCTTTGAACCCGGAAATCGTTACCGAAATGGAGCGTATTCAGCAGCAATTGATTTCGATCCGTGAGCTGGAAGTGATCACAAATACCGGGCAGTATATTATTTCACAGGCTGAATTAGAGAATAATTTGCGGGAAGCTTATCTGGATGAAACTACAAGAGATTTAATCGAAGATCAAGAGCGGATTCTTGTTGCACTAGGAATGATGACTTCGGCGCAGAACCTGGACCGGTATTTTATGAACAAAATGGTCGATCCACGGGGTGGTATGTACCGGCCGGAAGCGAATGAAATTTTGCTTGTGGGACTTGGCTTTTCAAGCGTTCAGAAGGTTGTTTACGCGTATGAGTTCGACCAAGCGTTGATAGACCAGCACTATGATCTTGTCGGTTTGGGGTATTTTCCGGGGTGCTTGTTCCTCGACGGGCAATGTCAAATTTTAGGGGCCGTGTTGGCTGGCGATTCCAGGGTAGTTGAAGAGCGGTGGTTCAATCAGTACGCGGATGGGACCATACAGAGCGAAATTGCTGCCTATACTTCGCCGATTGAATTGTTTTCCGATGAATTTGCCCCGGCTTTTGCCCGGCGTAATGATGAATTTGCAAATTTGTATGGTTATAACTTTGTAAATTACCTATTCGAACAAGGTGGTTGGGAACAGGTAAATCAGGCCTATATTTCACCCCCGGTTTCGAGCGAACAGATCATGCACCCAGAACGGTATTTGGCCGGTGAAGTTCCAGAGGAGATGCCGGATGTACCGGTTGGGGAGAATCTCTCCGCTGATTGGGAATTGATCGGGAAGGGATCTTGGGGTGAATGGTATACCTACCTGATTATGCGTTATGGCTTGAATGGTGGGACACCATTTGAAGATAATGTCGCATTTGGAATCGCAGAAGGGTGGGACGGAGACTTGTACCAGGCTTATCACCGGCAGGGAACGCGAGAAATTGTTCTGGCAGGACAATGGTCCTGGGATACGCCTGATGATGCCCTGGATTTCGACGAGAGGATGAGAGAGTATCAATTGGCGCGATTTGGTACCACAATCGAGCCAGTTGGGAGGGGTTCGTGCTGGCAAGGTGAATCGTTGGTTAGTTGCACCTACATTCATGACAACCAAACGCTTTGGATTCTGGCCCCATCACTCGATATTCTGACGGCAGTCAAAACGGCATATCCGGATTTCTAGCTCCAATATTTGCATTTCTACTTGACAACGTAAATTCAGCATGTTAATATTATGTTAATGCTGGAACCGGTTCCAGCTCATTGAATGAATTCTCCTCTTGTAACAATCCCAATACAAGGCTTTACTGGAGCTATTTGTGACAGTTACTATTCGAGATGTAGCGAAGAAAGCTAATGTCGGTATCGCGACGGTCTCTCGAGTATTAAATGATAATCCTGCTGTTAGCCCCAGTACCCGTGAAAAAGTCCTCAAAGCCATTGAGGATTTGGACTACACTCCCAATCCTACTGCACAAAGATTATCCTTAGGGCGAACGCACACGATTTCTGTGATCTTGCCCTTTCTGACCATCCCTTCATTTGTGGAACGCCTGCGCGGCGTCCAACATGCGATGGCCGATTGTGGTTTGGATTGTGAGTATGATTTGGTGCTCTATGGTGCGGATACTTCTGAACGCATTGACTATTTATTTTCGATCTTACCGCGTAAATCCAGAACCGATGGCATTTTGATCTTATCGCTGCGACCAGATGAAATACAAGTGCAGCGCATGCTGCAATCGGATGTGCCAATCATTCTCGTCGATGTGACTTATCCGAAATTTTCGAGCGTTTATGTTGATAATTTTAAAGGCGGTATGATGGCTACCCAGTATTTGCTTGGTCTAGGGCATCATAAGATCGCTTTTCTGAGCGATTATCTTAAAAATGTATTTCGTTTCAGTGCAATGAAAGATCGGTTTGATGGATATTGTCAGGCGTTAAAGGATGCTGGAATTGAGTTCAACCCAGCATATCATCGGCAAGTTCCGCATGATCGTGAACAAGCGCGGGAGGTTGCGAAAGAATGGTTGGCTGGTGAGCATCGACCAACGGCTATTTTTGCCTCCAGTGATATGCAGGCGATTGGCGCGCTTTTCGCGGCCAGGGAATTGGGACTGCGCGTTCCTGAAGATTTATCGATCATTGGGTTCGATGATATCCGTGATGCCGAATTGGTAGGTCTGACGACGATCAGACAGCCATTGTTCGAATCGGGATACACAGGAGCGATGATGCTGCTTGACCGCCTACGAACTGGAAATAAGGAAACGAAAACCGTGCTCCAGGAGATTGAATTGGTGGAGCGCAAGACCACCGCGCCAATCTCGTAGGCCGGTTTATGGTGATTGCAGGAGGAAGCTAAATGTGATCGTATGCAATAACCGGTTTGGCATTCTATTCGTTACATATCCCCATAACTTAAAGTAAGGTGACGATGAACGACAATCTTTTGTGGTATAAGAACGCAATTTTTTATGAACTTTACGTACGGGCATTTAACGACAGTAGGGGGGACGGACATGGTGATCTGCGCGGAGTTGTAGAAAAACTTGATTATGTGAAGGAATTGGGAGTGGATTGTATCTGGCTACTGCCAATTTACCCCTCTCCATTGGAAGATGATGGCTACGACATTGCCGATTATTATGGTGTACACGCAGATTACGGCACCATCGAGGATTTTAAAGCGCTGGTGAACGCAGCCCACGAACGTGATATCCGCGTGATTGCCGACCTGGTGCTCAATCATACATCTGACCAGCATCCCTGGTTCCAGGCGGCGCGGGCCGGTCGCAATTCGAAATATCGCGATTATTATGTTTGGTCCGATACGAAGGACAAATATCAGGATGTACGCATCATTTTCCTGGATACAGAGGAATCAAACTGGACCTGGGATGAGACTGCCGGACAATATTTCTGGCATCGGTTCTATTCTTCCCAGCCCGATTTAAATTATGACAATCCGCAGGTGCATGCCGAGATGTTCAAGGTGATGAAATTCTGGCTTGACCTGGGGATTGATGGTTTCCGCGCTGATGCTGTGCCGTATTTATATGAACGCGAAGGCACGAATTGTGAGAACTTACCGGAAACGCATGCTTTCCTTAAAAAGCTGCGCGCTTTTATGGATAAGTATTATCCTGGAAGAATCCTGCTTTGTGAGGCGAACCAGTGGCCGGAGGATGTGCGCCCGTATTTTGGAGATGGGGATGAGTTCCATATGGGCTTTCATTTCCCAGTAATGCCGCGCATTTATATGGCGATCCGAAGCGGGGATGGGACGCCGGTGATTGATATCTTGAACCGTACGCCCACTATTCCGGATAACTGCCAATGGTGTACGTTCCTGCGTAATCACGATGAGTTGACCTTGGAAATGGTTACCGAGGAAGAGCGCCAATGGATGTGGCAGGAATACGCTCCAGAGCCGCGCATGCGGCTGAACCTGGGTATCCGTCGCCGCCTGGCGCCATTATTGGACAATGACCGTCGCAAGATCGAGCTGGCTAACTCTTTGTTGTTCACATTGCCCGGGGTGCCAATCGTCTATTATGGGGATGAGATTGGTATGGGGGATAACGTTTGGCTCTCTGACCGGAATGGTGTCCGTACGCCGATGCAGTGGGATGCCAGTCCAAATGCCGGATTTTCCAAAGCGGATGGCGACTTATATGCTCCTGTGATCGACGATGCCGTATTCGGTTACCAGAAAGTCAATGTGGAGGTGCAGCGCGCTGACTCGGATTCGCTTTACCATACCATCAAGGCGATGATCGCGGCCAAGAAGCAAAGTGCAGCGTTACAAAATGGGGATTTTTTCTGGGTGGAAGGGGATGGCAACAAATCGATCCTGGCGTATCTGCGTTCTGCTGATAAGGACAGTGTGCTGGTCGTGCAAAATTTGTCTGCGGATGAGCAAGTGCTGACGCTCAAACTGCCGGCGGGTGTACCCGAGAAATTGAAGGATATCCTATCCGAAAAGGAAATTTCGGTATCTGGTGACTCTGGTTTGTCGCTAACCTTGCAGCCATTCGAATACCTTTGGCTGCAAATCTAAAATTGGTTAGGGGGATTATTCAGCACGAATTGCCTGTTGGTAGAGCGCCTGTTGGCGCGCTTTAGCCTCGGCGTAAATTGCGTGGTTCTGGAGGTCCGGTTGGTAAGTCTGGCCGGTGAATTTGGGGAAACTGCGTAAGTCTTCGACTTCGCCGAGGGCTTTCAACCCTAATAAGGCCGCGCCGCGCGCCGATGCCTCCAGGACTTGGGAGGTGGTCACCGGATTGCCCAATACATCAGCGACGATTTGCAGCAGAGTGGGGGAGTGCAGCAAAGCGCCGCCGCTGGCGATGACCTGTGGCTGCGGAGAGACGGCCGGTTTGAGCAGATCGAAGATCAATCCCAGGCGGCAGGCAACGCCTTCCAATCCGGCGCGATAGATTTCCAGGGCGGTGGTTGAGAGGGAGATGCCAGTCAGCGCGCCGCGAGCGTCGCCAACCCAGCCGGGACTGCGCTCTCCGGATAACAGGGGTAAGAAGGTTAGTCCGTGGGCGTCTGGTTCTAGCTGGGCAATGCGAGCATCCAATTCAGCTTTCGATTTGAGTTTTAGATTTTTCTTCATCCAACCTGATATGTTGCCGCCTTCGCTCATCGCGCCGCCTAATAGTGAATGGTGGCTGTCGACGCGATAGCACCACAAACCCTGCGGGATATTTTTTGTGGTGCCGGGAATGACAGCGCGGATGGCGCTGGAAGTGCCCATCGTGATGGCGATCTCATCCGGCGAGTCGCAGCCGCTGCCAATATTGGCGGTGGCACCGTCGCCGATGGTTGGAAACCAGGGTAAATTGGCTAAAACCGGCCAGCGCTGCGCATAGTCACTGATAAGGCCGCGCCAGGGATCATCGATATCAACCAATGGCGATAAATTTTCTGCTGTGATGGGCAGGGCGGAAAGCAATTCTTCATCCCAGGTGAGCTGGTGGCGGTTGAGTAGGCCGGTCCAGGAGGCAGTGGAAAAGCTGACCGCATTCGTCCCAAATAGTTTCAGGGTCATGTATTCGCCAAACGAAATCCAGCGTTCGGTGCGTGCCAGGATGTTGGGGTGGAGGCGATCTAACCATAGGAATCTGGCTGGCTGGTAGCTGGGGTGGTAAAAGAGGCAACCGACGCGGGCGTAGGTAGCGGAGAGATCCAATTCATTTTGCAGAATTTGGCTTTCTGCTGCCGGCCGAGTGTCGGCGTAGATCATCAACGGGGTAGTGGGGTTGCCATCAGAATCGATGCCCATCAGGTTGCTGACAAACGAACAGGAGACCACTGCAGCAATTTGCTTCGAGACGGCTTGATTTTCGGCGAGGATCTTGTCGATGCAGTGCCAGGTCGCTTCAAGGAGTTCATTAGGATCGATCTCGGCTTTACCGCCTGCGTTGGTGATAAGCTCAACGGGACGACGCGCCAGTGCACCATCCACAGCGCGGCCGAGCCGGTCGAAGAGCAAAGCGCGCGTGGAAGAGGTGCCGATGTCCAAGGATAGGATCAATGGCGCGGCTGCTTTTTCTGGAGGGACGGTGGCTGTTTCAGGCATCTTTCAGGCGGTAGAGGATCTCCCCGGCGTGGGGAACGAGCAAGATGCCTTCGTCCTCACGTTTAGCCCAGTCTTGTGGATCGATGCTGACCGGGTCGCGATAGTTCAGGCAAACACGTGCGGTGCGTTCTTTGGAGATGCTGGAGGCGAGGGTTACGGTGATGCGCGGTTTTTCGATCCCGTTTTCGTAGCTGCCCAATCCGCGGACGTGGGTGGAATGGGCGATCACACCCCAGGGATAATCTTTGAACTGATCCCATTGCTTGGCAAAATAATCGCGCACGTGGAAGCCGAGTTCTTCGATGATGGGGCCGTGAGTATAGGATAATTCGCTGATATGAGGTGCAAATAAGATCACCTCGCCACCATCGGCAATTACCGGTTCGAGTTTGTACATGCCCTTTGCGCCGGTCCATAAGTCATCGTACATGGACGGGATCACAGAAAGTACCTGCTTGAAGGGCTTATCGACATAGAAGATGTGCACCTGAGCGGAAAGGTCGGCAGCTTTTTCCCAGGCGGCTTGTGGTTCTCCAATGAACAGACCGTTCATCCCTGCTTCTCTAACGACCATGCACATGGCCAGTTTGGGTAGATCGATATAGCTGGCGGCCTGATTGATGGCTGAGCGGATGGCGGTTTCTTTCACGCCGATGGTCTTGTAGCTGCTGTTCAGCGCGCCCAACCAATGCGTAAAGTTGATAACCTCTGCGCCGCTAATCCCGGGGAAGAAGTATTTGTTACCACCGGAAAAGCCCACTACTTCGTGTGGAAACACCGGCCCACAGATCACGATCTGGTCATAGTTGTAGATCAGTTTATTAACTCGTACGGGGACTTCCAGAGAGAGTAAGCCATTGCTTACGGCTTCGGTTTCCTGGGCAGTGATCGTACCGATGGTGGTGAAAGTTTCGGGATTGTCCCAAAGATGATTGAAAACCTTCACATGGCTGTACTTTTCGGTACGCTCTGCCTCGTTGACCCCGATCAGTTTATTGATAGCTTCTTTCGACATGGCCGGGTGCGTCCCCAGCGCGATCATGTAGTCGAGTGCTTTGACTTGATCGTGGAGGAGTTCGAAGAGCAGGCGGAACATCATCGGGATGGGGGCAGTGCGAGTGCTGTCGGGGATAATGACCAGGACGCGCTTTCCGCTTAAGTCCCAATGGTTTAGCGCGTCGGTAAGAATTGTGCGCGTCTGTACTTCCGATAAATATTCCTGGGCGTTTCCAGTACCGATCACAGTATTATCCATTTTGCGATCCTTGTTGAAGATAGTGGTTGATAAATGACCATGCGGCAGCTTTATAGTAGCGATGGCCGCCAGCACCGATGTAGTGTTGGCAATCTTGAGGCACTCCAGCAACGGCATAAACTTGCTGGAGTTTTTCAAAAGCGAAGCGGGCAGCATCGATGGGGAAAATGTCATCGTGCTCGCCGTTGATCGCCAGGAATGGACGGGGAGCAATCAGCCCGGCGACATCGTACATTTCGCCGAGGCGCAACATGCCGGGGACGTAATTGCAGGCGCAGTGCCAGATGGAGCCGATGCTGGCGGCAAATGTGCAGAAATATGAACTGGGAACGGCTACGGTAATGCGGGGGTCGCAGGCGGCGGCAAATAATGTGGTCGCGCCTCCGCCAGAATTGCCGGTCACCGCAACTCTGTGTGGGTCGACGTCCAGGTTAGCAAGCGCCCAATCGATCAGGCGGGAAATATCCCAAACGCGCTCACCAAGCGGGGTGCGTCCGACCAGCAAGCCGTGCATTAATTCGATGCGGCAAGCATGCAGCTCGTCGTTTGCTTTGGCGTTTTCGGTGCGGGTTTCACCAAACCCACGCGCGGTGGGGGCGATGGTGAGGTAACCGGCATTGACTGCTTGGAGGGCGATGTCACGGTCGAATTCCCGGATTGAAGCGGCGTCTTCTTTAGTATGAACGATTCCGGCGTAAAGATGAGGCGGATGATGACCATGCGGCGTAAGCATCAGTGGCAAAGGGCTGGGTGTGTATTTTGGCCGGAGCAGATAGAAGGGTAAAGGTACGGTTGGCTCAACCCATAAGTGCCACGTTTCCTGGATGTAATTCCCCTTATCTTTGGTATCGCGCTGCTCGGCATAAGTAGTATGACCTGCCAGGTCGTTTTTTAGGTTTTCCAGTCCTAGAATCTGATGTAGGCGCGGACGAAAGGCTGCTTGCCAGGATTGCAATTCGAACTGGGATGCGGCCGAAAAAGCAAACTCCCGGGGAGCATTTTGGTAGAGGGTCTCAAAATGTTTAATGGCATTGTACATTGAATACCATGCTCTCATCTCTAGTTTTTGTTAGCGCTAACGTACTTCCTATTTTATCCGAAAAATCGTTTCAGTTGTTAAATTTGAATCAGTTTATTGGACCCAGTGGAGAGATTGTTAAGCGATCAGACCTCGCTGTTGCAAAAAGCGGGGTCTGATCAGAGGAGAAAAGATGATGAAGAAAACGCTCTATTGTCCAGTCGTGAATCATCGTGTTTTTCTTACAAAAGTACTATTGTTTATCATTTATCTCTAATTTTCTTGACATGTTCCTATGCTACGGCTATACTGCTTAACTATCTACTATCTGATTGGATGAAGTCGATGAGTGAAAATAAATGTTTGCATTGCCAGCGCACGAGTGAACAAGTTCCCTTGCTGGCGCTGAACTACAAAAATGAAACGCTTTGGATATGTCCACAGCACTTACCCATTCTGATCCACAAACCAACCCAACTCGAAGAGCTGTTCCCTGAAGCAAAAGATTGGGATGTGACTGAACACGACCACGATTAGAAAAGAGTACCGTCCGGCAAAGGTCATCTGTGGATTGTGGTCGAGTGGTTAAAGCAATTCGAAATGTCTGCTTCCAAGCCGAGAAAATAAAATTGGGTTAGTAGAATCCCTGATCTTTCCGGATTCAAACTATAATATTTCTTAGAAATTATAAAACATTTCCTAGATTTAAATGGTCTGATTAGTTTAGTATAGTATAGGTAATAAGGTGTTAATTTGCAGGAAAGGTTTTTGTAATCGTCTGGTAATTTTTTTGTGATGCTGACTGTTTTTAAGTAGTAACATGATGTCGATTAACGTATGGAAACTTTGGGATTAGAGTTTTTCCTTGAACTGGTTTCCGGTAGGCAGAATAAGCAAAGGGCTTGGCAGAGCAAAAAAGTAATTATCCTTGATCGCGGAGGAGAGTCATGCTTCACTGTTGTATTGGTATTATGGCATATAATGAGGCAGCCAATATTGGCCGTTTACTCGAGGGACTGTTAAATCAGAAGACCGAGAAAGTAGCTATCGATCGGATTATTGTCGTAGCCAGTGGTTGTACGGACGGCACTGAGGATATTGTATGCGAAATTGCCCAGAAAGATTCCCGGGTAGAACTGCTTGTGCAGGAAAAGCGGGAGGGTAAGGCGTCGGCAGTTAATCTGTTCATGCGCAATATTGACCACAAGATCGTGGTTATGCAAAGCGCGGATACCGTCCCGGTTGAAGGCACAATTGAAGCTTTGGTGTCGCCTTTTGAGGACCCGAACGTTGGTATGGTGGGCGGACATCCTATACCTACCAATTTAGACGATACATTTATTGGCTTCGGAATCAATTTGTTGTGGGACCTACATCACCTGGTTTCCCTGCGCTACCCGAAGATTGGTGAATTGATCGCCTTCCGCAATATTTTCTATCAAATCCCCAATGAAACTGCTGTCGATGAGGCCAGCATTGAGCCGTTGGTCATCGGGCAGGGCATGCGTCTGGCATACGCGCCGGAGGCGCTTGTATACAATCGCGGCCCGGAAAACATCCGCGATTTCATCAAGCAGCGTCGCCGGATCTTTGCCGGACATCTCTACGTTAAAGAAACGTTGGGATACAAGGTGTCGACCATGAATGGGGCGCGGATTGTGCGCCTTTATCTGCAAAACGCCAAGTTCGATTGGCGGTATTTCATTTGGGGGCCAGGGATCGTTGTGCTGGAAGTTTTTGTGCGACTCTTAGCAACGTATGATTATTTGATCATGCGCCGAAACCCGTTTTCCTGGGCGATTGCCGAGTCTACAAAGAAGCTTCCTGAGATCATATAGGCAGCAATACTTTATGGATTCTGAATTGTATTTTGATTCGGCCGATCGTGGACTAGGCACAACTTACGAGCGATGGGCGCTTAATCGTTTCCTGCTGCGCATTACGGCAGATATGCAAATCGAGAGTGTGCTGGAAGGGCCGGACGACGGCATTGCCGGGATCGATGGCATTAACAGCCTGAACTTAGCCCGAAAGGGTGCAAAGGCAACTGTGCTGCTGAGAGGAGCGGAGCGCGCAGCTTTTTCACGCGCGATCTGGGAGCGCTACGCGCCGGATGCCGAAGTTCAATTCATGACCGAATTTAATGGCGCCTGTTTGCCGTTCCCTGATAACAGCTTCGACCTGGTCTGGAATTTCAACGTGATGCCCCGGGAAGCTGACCCGTTCCAGGTGTTGGCCGAAATGGGGCGGGTTGCTCGCAAAGCTGTATTGATCTGCGTTCCAAACCGGCATAATTACAGTTTCTGGATGCATCGCTTGCATCACCGGGTGGCTCACGATCTGTGGGATCATGGGCGGATCGATTTAATGCAGGCGCGCTCTTGGGAAAAGTATTTTGAGCGTTTGGGTTTCAAAGATATTCAGAACGATCACGTGGACTGCCCATGGTGGCCGGATATTATCGATATCAGCCAATTGATCGTCGACTTTTTTCCGTTCATGCGTTCGGCAGCCGACAAAGTAAAACCGGAAAGCCGCTACCTATGGCCCGCAGATGGACTGCCATATTACGATCGGGCAGAATTCGCCGAAGTGCACGCTGATATGGATCGATTGGCCTATTTTGAGAATACGCGGATACGGTTTATAAAACGATTATTTGCTCACCATACTGCGGTATGGGCGAGAAAGGCTTAATGTAATGCAATCTATGATTGGTGTTTTAGCACGCGTTCCTTTGTTCTGGCTTTACCGGCTGACCGGCTGGCCGAAAATGGTGCCGATCAATCTGACCCTATCCCCTTCGCCGCGCTGCAATTCGCGCTGCCTGACCTGCAACATCTGGATGAAGCGCGAGAATGAAATGACCCTGGAAGAGTGGGATAAGACCCTGGCTTCTTTGGGCAGGGCGCCGTATTGGTTCACGATCAGTGGCGGTGAGCCTTTCCTTAATAATGAAATCGTTGAACTGGCACAATCGGCTTACAAACACTGTCGTCCTGGGATCATCAATATCCCCACCAACAGTATCTTGAAAGTAATCCCGGAGCGGGTGGCGGCAATTTGCGAGTCTTGCCCGGATTCCCAAGTCATTATCAATTTATCCCTCGATGGGGTAGGCGAAAAGCATGATTTCATCCGTGGGGTAGCCAACAACTTCGAGAAGTTCGAGCGCACACTGAACGCCTTGCTGGAACTGCGCGAGAAATATGACAATTTGAACCTGGGTATCCATACGGTGCTATCGACCTTCAACGTTAAAGACCTGGATGAGATTATTGAATACGTTGAGACTACGGGCGTGGATCAGTTCATCACTGAGATCGCTGAACCACGCGTGGAGTTGGATACGATTGGCCTGCCGATCACCCCTGACCGAGAGGCGTATGCCAAGGCGGTGAACCGCCTTGGTGAATATGTCCGCAGCCGTACGTACCGTGGAATGTCTCGCATTACGGAAGCGTTCCGCCTGGAGTACTACAATCTGGTGCAGCGCATCCTGGCCGAAGAGGACCAGGTGATCCCCTGTTATGCCGGGTGGGCAAGCTGCCAGATCTACGCCGATGGTACGGTGTGGCCGTGTTGTATCCGCGCAGACGATCTGGGCAACCTGCGTGACTTCGACTACGACTTCAAGGCAATCTGGTTTGGCGAAAAGATCAAGGAAGTGCGCCGCAGTATTGCTGCCAAGGAATGCAATTGCCCGTTAGCAAACGCGGCTTATACCAATATGCTGCACGATGTGCCCACCCTTATCCGGGTTAGCACGAATATTCTCAGTCTGAGTGAGAATGATAAATCCAAGCCGCAGGACGTCAAGCGAAAGGAAGTGGATCATGCCGCTTAACTGGCTCAAGGATTTCGCACGCAATCAAGAAAAGCCGGAAAACTATGCCGAAAAGACCTTGGCGGCTTACAAGCTGGGCATCCGCGCCGGTGGCTCGATCCGCGGTGTGCGAGTGCTCTCGTTTCCTGATTGCTGTCAGGCAGCCCAAGAACTCGATCCTGATACCGTTTATTTACCTGACGATGCGCCGACGCTGCCTTTGCCGGAATGTACGATGAAAGCTGAATGCCGCTGTATGTATCGCCCGGTCATGAAGTATGAGGAGTAGCTGATCGGATGCGAGTTTTCCTAACCGGGATAACGGGGTTTATTGGACGTTCGCTAGCCAGCACATTTGCAGAAATGGGCTGGGAGGTCGGCGCGTTGGTGCGCGCCGCCAGCCTGGACACGGTGTCAGAGATTGAAAACCTGGATGTGGTCTCGAAGGATTTGAGTGATCTGCGCGGGGATGAGGATTTCCTGGCCGGGTATGATTTAGTCATCCACACTGCCGCGATCCGCAATCGCTGGGGCACATCTGAGGAAGCTTATGAGCGCGTCAACGTGGAAGCCACGCGCCGGTTGTTGGAATGCGCGCAGAACAGAGTTAAGCGGTTTGTGTATATCAGTTCGGTTGGAGTGTACGGATTTCCGGGTAAGACCGGGATCGATGAGCGTTTTTCGACCGAGACCGAGAAAAGTGGACACGGGTATCACCGCACCAAAGCGAAAGCTGAAATAGTTGTCAGGGAATATGCCGACCAGATGGAAATTGTGATCGTGCGCCCGACGATTACCTACGGCCCCGGTGATGAAGATGGCATGGTGACGCGTTTAATTGGTATGTTAAGTGTAGGCCAGTTCATGTACATGGGCAATGGTCATAATCACATTCACCTAACCTATATCGATGATCTGGTGAAGGGCATTTTATTGGCGAGCACGCATCCAACTGCGCCGGGACAGACGTTCAATATTGGTGGCCCGAGTTCGAATTCGATGGTCGAAATTGTGGATACAATTACTGGTTTGTTGGAAGTGCGTAGCCCCGATGTTCACATTCCGTTGGCCTTTGCGACAGTTTCCGCGAGTATAATAGAAGCAGCTTACCGGTTTGGGAATTGGTTGGGTATTATTCGTTCTACGCAAGCGCCATTTCTTACGCGTGATAAAGTGAACGTGGTGAGCAAGCACCGGAGTTTTTCCATAAAGGCAGCAGAAGACGCCTTAGGATATCATCCCGATGTGGATTTAAAAGCCGGTCTAGCGCGCACGCTCACCTGGTTGATCGAAGAGCGGAACTTTGCCGGTAGTCTGCATACAAACTATACCGGCACAGAGGTGATGGAATCGTGAGTAGCGCGGCTGAAGAGAGACGGACTGCTGAGATCAGCGTAATCATCCCTTCCTATAATAGTGGAGCGACGATTCTCGGCTGCCTGGAATCGCTTTACACTCAAACTGTGCTGCCAAAAGAGGTCATCATCGTTGATTCTTCGGAAGATAACACGGTGGAGATCATCAAAGTACATTATCCTGAAGTGCGCGTGATTGTCTATGACCATCGCATTTTCCCAGGACCGGCGCGCAATCACGGTGTGCAGGAAGCGAAAAGCCCGGTGGTGGCTTTCATTGATGCGGATTGTCTCGCTGACCCAGCCTGGATTGAGAATATCGAAGCGCGCCATGCCGACGGCCACATGATTGTAGGGGGCGCGATCGAACCGGCCGATATGGACGACGCGGTGGCCTGGGCTGCACATCTATATGAGTTTCGTGAATTTTCCCCGGTCGGTGAGTCGCGCACGGTAATACACATCCCAACTTGTAATATTTCTTACCAGCGTGATCTTTTCCTGGAGCATGAGGGTTTCCCGAATGCTTACTATCCCCAGGAAGATTTATTATTCAATTACCTGCTGGGCATGTACGGCCACGAAGTTTGGTTCGATCCGGCTATCCTCGTGCGCCACTACGCGCGTAGCAACCTGCGGGATTGCCTATCTCATCTGCACCGCATTGGCCGGGTGACGCGCTGTACACTGGCGCAGCTTGACCTTCCGGGGAGTTTCATTGGACGGAGCGCGTTCCTGTCTTTTGTGATGTCTCCCGCATTGGGTGCGGTCAAATTCTTGCGCGCCTTTGTGGCGATGGTGCGGGTCTACCCTGGCATCATGATGCGGCATCCATCCTTGATCGTCAATCTGGTTTTAGGGATCATTTGGTGGACGCGTGGATTTGCGGCCGGAGCCACAACGCAGTTAAGCGGTATCCGCGGCTGGGGTGGACTTGAAGACCCGATTATTGACAAGCTGGCATCGAAGATGAGTGAACAGCGAGGGGAGAATTAATGACTGTTTGCGTAGCATCTAGACGATAACAAGTATCAGTTATTAGCGTTTCAATTTGCGCGTTGTATTGCTGTGCCAATTTGGAAATTCGCCGAAGAGTTTTTGCAAGAGGACGATTGATTGATGGATATCATAAAAAAATATTTGCCCACACTGCTGAATGTGCTCTTGTTGCTGCTGATTGCATTCTTGCTGATGTTTAACTTAACGACCTATCCGAAGGCTGCCTTCGATGAAGGTATTCACTTATTGGTTGCCAAGAAACTGGCACTAGAAGGGCGCTACCGGTTCGGCCCTGCCGTCGGTCCGACCCTATTCTTCCCAGTGGCGATTGCTTTTAAGATGCTTGGAGCTACCCTGACCGCCGGACGGATCGTGATGGTGATCTATTGCTTCTTGTTGATTCTGGTCTTTTACCTCTTCTCTAAGAATCTGGTGAACTGGAAGGTGGCATCGGTCGCTACGCTGCTGTTGGTCACCTCTAGCGGGGTGAATCTGATCCGTTGGGGACGCCAGGTAATCGGCGAAATACCGGCGGGGATGTTCTTCTATGCCGCAATCCTGGTGTGGTATCAGACTATCGTTCCGAAAACGGAGAAATCAAAATTGAGGGGTTTGACCTTTACCGGGCTGTTTCTTGGATTAGCGGTATTGACCAAAAACCAATTATTTCTGCTCTTCCCTGCCTGGCTGTTGATGTGGGTATTGAATCATTTTTACTACAAACAATTGCGCCATCGGGATTTTTTGCTACCGTTCGGGATTGCGCTGGTGACGGTATTGGCCTGGTACGTTGGGCAAGTCTTTCTGTTCCCGGATGGAGAACAATTGGCGAGTGCTAATCTCAATGAATGGAGCGGTGCGCTCGATCGGGGGATTATGACGTTCTCGATGCCGCGCATGATGGATGCGATCAAATTTCTGACCGGGCAGGACGCGTTCTATGGCTGGATCTTCCCAAGCGTATTGTACGTTGGAATCAGAAGTATCAAAAAGACGCGCGCGAACGTGGTTTATGGTTTGCTGGTGGTGGTGACATTAGCCTGGATTGCCTGGTTTGCGTTGCTTTCAGTGGGTTGGCCGCGCTATGCCTTCCTGCCGTTCACACTCTCCGCTTTGTTCACGGCGTTGATTTTCCATGATCTCACGGATGGGTTTTCGTTGCATTGGGATGAGGTCAAGGGGTTTTTTGCTGGGGGTGAAATCCAGCCCCGGGTGGTGGCAAAGATCGCTTTGCTGGCATTACTGGTAATCATTGCCGGGCGTTCCCTGCAAGGTCGTGCACTTGACATTGTCCACAATAATGATGATACTCCCCAACAGATTAGCGCCTATATTCGTGAGTATGTCCCGGCTGATGTTGAAATCGAAACTTACGACCCGGAGATTTGTTTCATGGCCGAGCATGCCTGCAGCATGCCGCCGGGCGATATCTTGAATATTGCCATCAAATATATTTGGTACCAGGAGCAGCCGCCCTATGCTTACTATGATTTCTACGAAGCAGGTCAACCTGAGTATCTCTTGGTCGGCGAGTTCGGAGAGTGGACGCAAGTCTATGACCCTGCGTCAATCGCAGCACATTATGAACTGGACGAGTCGATTGGTGCTTATAATTTATATCGAAGGAAGTAGTGTGGTATTTTTAACGAATAATAATTAGAGAATTGGACTAACAATGGACAAGACGGCTGTTTTTAAGCAATATCATGATTGCATCGACCAGGGTATGAAGGTGCTCGTTGACCAGTTGTCGCCCGGTATTCGCGAAATCATTTATTATCATTTTGGATGGGAAGACGGGGTTGAAATGTCGGGCAGCCAGGGTAAAAAAGTGCGCTCTATCCTCACGTTGCTGGTCCATGAGGCGACCACTGGCGATTTTAACCCCGCAATTCCGTTGGCTGTTGCCATTGAACTGACCCATAATTTCACTTTGATCCTGGATGATATGGAAGACCGCGACCTGGAACGGCGCGGCCGCCCGACTTTGTGGAAGAAATTGGGCGAAGGGTTGGCAGTGAATGCAGGTAGTTTGTTGTATTCGCTGGCTTTCCAGTCGATGAATAATCTTGACATCGACCGTTCGAAAATGGCGCATATGCTTTCGTTGTTCTCTCAGGCGTCCATTTCGCTTGCGGAAGGCCAACATTTGGATCTGATGTACGAAAATACGGCTGAGATCACGCAGGATATGTATTTTGAGGTGATCGGAAAGAAGACGGCTACCTTGCTTTCCTACCCAACCCTGATGGCCGCCACGTTGGCGACTGAGGATGAAGCGATCATCGAGGCTTTCAATCAGTTCGGCTGGAACCTGGGCGTTGCCTACCAGATCCGGGACGACTACCTTAATATTTGGGGGGACGCGGAAGTGCTTGGCCTCAAGATGTACAGCGATATCCGCAAGAAAAAGAAATGCCTACCAGTGATCTATGCACTGGAAACTTTATCGGCGGAGGGACGCAAACAATTGCAAGCCATCTACTCCCGGAATGAAGGAGAGTTGGATGCTGCGGAAGTGGAGCAGGTGTTGGGGTTGCTTGAGAAATCGGATGCAAAAGCGAACAGTGTTGCGACCTTCAAACAATATCATGGACAGGCGCTGCAAGCCCTCTCGCAAGTACCACGCGAGAACCACGCTATGCAGTTTCTGGCGGCGATGACGCATAGTTTACAGGTAGCAGAATAAGGATTCGCTTTGTTTTTCAAAAACGTACTCTTCACCTTCTCGGCCGAGATTATCATGGTTGGCATCAATGCGGTAGTCGGCATCCTGTTGGCGCGCTTCCTGACCGTGCTGGACCGGGGCATTATGTTTCTGGTGATGACGTTGCCGATCCTGGTGTATAGCTTCCTAGACGTGGGATTGTCACAGGCCAATATTTATATGTTAAAGAAAAAAGAGTACGCGCCGCGTTACGTGCTGGGGAATTCACTGGCGTATTGCCTGGTGGTGGGGCTGGTGGCTACAATCGGGTTGTGGCTGCTGCGCATTCCGGTCCAGGAATTGGTTTTGAAGGGCATGCCGAAAGAAGCGTATATCTGGATGGTGCTGTTAGTACCTGTTTTGCTTTTGAGCCGGATGCTGCTTTCCTTCCTGCGCGCCTATGACCGTTTCGACCTGTTCAACTTGCAGCGTCTATTGGAAGGAATTTTGCTGCTGACTGGAATCTCGGTAATCTTTTTTGGATTCCATGGTGGGTTGACACAGGTGATCGCACTTTATTTTGGGGTGATGACCACCACGTTGTTGTTCGCCCTGGTCTCGTTGATGATCACCATACCGGTGGAATTGGGCTTTAATGGCGGGATGCTCAAAGAATCATTCTTGTATGGCTCCAAGATCTATGCCCATAATATGTTGGGCTTCTTGAATTATCGCCTATCCATGTACCTGCTGGCGATTTACCTCTCTCCGGTTGAAGTGGCTTATTACAGCCTGGCAGCTTCACTGGGAGAAATGGTGTGGTATATTCCCGACTCGGTTGGGCTGGTGCTGTTCCCGCGCTTGACTGCTGTGGAGGATGCTGAGATCGGACCACTCACCGCCAAGGTTGGACGTTTTACAATGGTATTTACGGCGCTAATCGGGATCGGGCTGTTGTCGACTGGCTGGTTATTGATCCCGCTGGTGTATGGCGCAGATTACCAGGCCAGTGTGATCCCATTGATCGTGCTGATGCCCGGCATTATGGCGATGGGATTGTACAAGGTGCTGATCCGCTATTTTACGGCCAAAGACCGACAGCAATGGATGGTGTTGGCCGCAGTGATTGGTGTGGCTGTTACTGCCATCGCGATCTTTGTACTTCTACCGCTGTGGGGAACGAACGGAGCGGCGGCAGCTACGGCATTCGGCTACGCTGTCATGACGCTGGTGTTGTCGTTCAAGTTCATTGGCGAAACGTCCCTCAACTGGCGGGACATGTTGCTGCCTAAGTTAGCTGAAGTGAAACAGCAATTTGGCGTACTCAAAGACATGATCGTGCGTTTTAGGATGCGGAAGAGCGCGGAGAAGGGCGCGTTGTGAGTTTGAAGCAAATCTTCCAAAAAGCAGGCGTATTTGTGCGCTGGCGTGATTGGGGACCGGGAAAAATCCCGGTCTTGCTCTCGCTTGGTTTTTACATCGGCCTTTCCGATCAGCTGATCTCGGCCGGTTTCCTATTGCGAGTTGGCCTGTTCTTTGTTTATGCTCTACTGCATTCCGCCTTGGGTTACGTTGCCAACGATTGGGGCGACCGCGATCTGGACCGCCGCCAGGGGAAGCCGAATGTTTTTCTGAACCTGTCATTGGGACAGGGTATTACCGCACTGATGATGCTTTTTCTGCTGGCGTTGATGTCTGGTGTTCCCTTTATTGGGCAACCGGGTTTTGTGGTACTGTGGCTATTGTGGATTTTCTTTGCTTTGGGTTATTCGCTGCCGCCCGTGCGCCTGAAAGAAAAGGGCACATTGGGGCTTTCGGTCTCGGCAGTGGCGCAGTGGACGCTGCCTTTGTTGTTGACCTTTGCTGCCTTGGGCGAATTGGGTGGCTGGGATATGTGGGCTTTGGTGGCTGCCTATACGATCAGCGGCGCCACCCTGGAAGTGGCTCACCAGCGTCATGACCAACTGCGCGACCGGGAGACCGGCGCGGGCACGCTGGGAGCCAGGGCTTCGACGAGCAAAATGGACGCGTTGTACTGCATCGCTTTGCTTGCCGATAAGCTGGCGGTCGGGTTGGTATGTCTGGTGGTTTGGCTGAACCTGGGCCAATGGGAGATTTTCGGTCTGCGATTTCCGGTAGGTCTGCCGTTGTTCCTGCTTTACCTGCTGTTTCTGGTGCTGGCTTTTGTCGAGATGGCGCGCGGCGAACCGGGCGTGGTGGTCGAGCCGTATTACACGCCGGGACACAGCACTACTAAACTGCTGCACGAGACGCTGCCCAACCTGGGTATTCCGGCTTACCTCTTGTTCCTGGCTTGTTTGCAAAATGTGTATGTATGGGGGCTGCTGCTGGTGTTCCTGTTCTGGAGGCTGGTATTGGGACAGGCAGATTGGCTATGGCCGCTGCGGGCGCTCTACAACCGCTGGCGACATCCTGCGCCCGAGCAGCAGCAAAATCAATAAGGCTGTTATTCTTTTAGTCGCTTAGTTTAATAGGTATGGATATGCAGTATGATGTTGTGATCATTGGCGCAGGGTTGGCAGGATTATCGGCAGCCGAGGTGCTTTCCACCGCCTCCGAGCTATCAGTGGCCTTATTTGAGAAAAGGCATGTGGGCAGCAACCGGACTACGCCAATGACCTTCGTAGATGT
Organism: Anaerolineales bacterium; assembly: GCA_016935415.1. Lineage (GTDB taxonomy): Bacteria > Chloroflexota > Anaerolineae > Anaerolineales > UBA11579 > JAFGRA01. The sequence goes on along the minus strand of JAFGRA010000318.1, from coordinate 25,859 downwards.
GGTGGAGCGCTTCGGTCTACAGGAGAGTGTGCAGGGTACTTACAATCGCTTTACGTTCGATAGTCCGCTTGGCAATAAGTCCTCTCATCCTTTTGATGGGAACCCCCTAGTGGCACTGCATTACCGAAAAGCCTGTGAAATTCTGCAGGAACGGGCTTTAGCTGGTGGAAACCTCTCTCTGCTCAAAGATAATGTGACCGGAATCAAACGCGGGCGCGAGGGCGGTTGGAAACTGTCGACCGGCTCCGGAGAGCGTATCCAAACCCCACTGGTCATTGATGCTTCCGGCAAAGCAATGCTGACCAGCCGTTGGTTGGATTTGCCACGGCCGACCATGTACAGCCATAGTTTCGGACAATTGTTGAAGAACTGCCCTGTACCCGATCCGGAAGAAGTCTACTTCCTGGCACCGAGTGATGATTATGGTGATGGTGGCGGTTGGATCTATCCGCTGGATGACGGCCTGGTGAGTTTCGGCTATGCTACGTTGGGTGATAATGTAGCCTTTCCCGGCAAGCTGGCCAAGGCGCGTTATGATGCTGCTTTCCGCGAATTCGAGCCGTATGCAAACTGGTTTAAAGATGCCGAAGTGGTGCATAACGAAGCCGGATCGATCCCAATCTGCCCGCCGAACCGCATGGTCAATGACGGCGTGATGCGCGTGGGGGATGCGGCCGGGCTGGCGACGATCTGGTCTTGCATGGGCAGCGAGCCGGCCCTGTTGAGTGGCAAGTTGGCGGGTGAAGCAGCGATAATTGCGCATAGCCAGAATGATTTCTCAACCAAAACCTTGAATCATTACCAATCCGGCTGGGACGCAGATTACAAACGCATCTACCAGCAGGGAAAATGGCTGGCGGTGCCGAGTTGGGGGCAGAGCGCCGAGAGTTGGAATAGCCAGATCCCGCGTGTGCAGGACTTGACTTCGGAACAAATGCTGATGCGCCTGCGCACTAATTGGCCGCAATTACCCTGGTGGCAGATCTTTCTGCTGGCCGGATACGATCTGCTGGGACGCACCCGGCGCGGAATAGTGGAGAAGTTGCGGGCGTTGATGAAAGAGAAAGACACGGTGGAATGAGGCGCGTAATGGGAGCTAGAAGTTTTTATATGCTTAGTGGAGTGATTTTGCTGCTCTTGGCGAACTTTGCGTGTGCCGGGGGAACGGCGGAGGAAACTACGGTACATATCTCGGCGGATGTGTTGGATGTATCCTTGCCAAGTTATTATGGCGTGGAGTATGCCTGGGTCGATCAGGATACTGATTTGTTTGTGGAGCGCATCCGGACATTGGGGGCGAATGTATTGCGTGTGCAGATCACGCAGGAATACATTGAACCGGTCAATGACAACGCCGATCCCAATTTCTCGGAGATCAATTTTGGATTGACGATCCCGCTCGACCCGGAGAATGGCAAGACCCTGACCTATCAGGAAATGTTCACTCGATTGGGGCAAGAATTCCCCGAGATGGTTTTCCAGATCAATATGTGGCTGCCGGCGCGCTGGAATGCCGATACGCCGGGCGGCTATGTTGGGTTGGGCGGTACCTTCCCCCCGGTGGATTACGCCGAACACCGCGAATTCGTGCGTGAACTGTTCCGCTGGCTGGTGGAGGATTGCGACATCGCACCAGCACGGCTTTCGTTTGCTTTCGTAAACGAACCTAATTTAGAGCCCTTTTTCACGGGCAGCCAGGATGATTTGCTGCGTATGGCGATAGAGACACGCGCAGCTCTTGACGCAGTCTCGCCGGAGATTGGTATGTTTGGTTTGGACGAAGTGCATGGCACGGATTGGACGGCGGCTTTCTACAATGCACAGCCAGAAGGCTGTTGCGACGGCTGGGCGTACCATGTTTATGAAGCCGGGCAGGAGAACTTGAATGATGCCCTGTTGCAGCGTTTGGATCGGCTTTCCGTCTTTGGGCCGGTATGGATAACCGAATTTGCCAGCACTGAGCACGGCAGCCCGGATGGTGGCATGGATTTCTCGACTGAAGCGGCCGCACTGCATTTTTCGCAAACGTTGGCCTACCTGTGGCCGGGCGGCATCGATGGCGTGATCCACTTCCGGCTGGCAGATACCTACACGAGCGTATTGGGGTGGTCGGGACATGGCCTATTTGCCGATTCGCGCGGCACGAACGCGCGTGGTGATGCCTACCATCTATACCCAACCTATTGGGTGTTCGCCAATATATATAATCATTTAGGGGAAGGTCAACTGGTAGCCGTTGAAAATGAGAGCGGTCTGGAACTCTTTGCCGTTCGGCAAGGCTCTGCAACTGGTGATGAAGTGGCTGTGTGGGTAGTCAACGCCGGGCCACAAAAAGCGCCGGTGACTTTCTGCATGGCAGCTGAATACGCGCTGGCCGGGGATGTGGAAATTCTGAATAACCTGGAAGGTAGCGAGCCAGCCGATATAGGGACATTAGACAGCGCGGGATGCTTTCCATATACTTTCCCGGCGCGCAGTGCCTATACATTGTTGGTGCGCTGAGGTTAGCGGATGGGCCAGACTTCCCGTTATATTTTGCCATTGGATGCGGTTACCTTAACGGACGGCGACCGGGTTGGCAATAAGGCTGCTGTTTTGGGGGCGTTGTGCCAGGCTGGGCTGCCGGTGCCGCCCGGTTTTTGTATCCTACAAGCACCCGAAGGGATCGATGAGGCTAGTTTCTGGGAAGAAGTGGTGCGCGCCTATCGTGAACTAGCCCCTCAGGGTGAATTGGTAGCGGTGCGTTCGTCCGGCCTGAACGAAGATTTGCCAGATGCTTCTTTTGCAGGATTGTACAAGACGATCCTCTCGATTTCCAATTTTGACCAACTCAGAGCCGCCATTGAGGAATGTTGGGCGGGAGTGGATGCTGAGGAACTGCAAGTATATTTGCGACGGCAGGGTCTGGATGGCGATGCGCTGGCTTTGCCCCTGCTGGTGCAGCGCCAGGTGAATGCCACCAAGAGTGGAGTGATGTTCACTGCTGATCCGAGCACCGGTGACCGGAACGTATTGGTGGTCGAAACTGTGCCTGGACTGGGCGAAGAATTGTTGTCCGGCCGCCAGGAACCGGAGATGCTGCGATTAGCGTGGCACTCAGAGACATTATCCATCCCCGATTCTAATATTTTGACTGACAGCGAGATCACGGACTTGATTGCCTTGGCGTTAGGCGTAGAGCAGTTGTTGGGGCCGGATCAAGATATCGAATGGGCGTTGGACGGTGAGAACTTGTATGCTTTGCAAAGCAGGCCGATCACTACCGTGCCCAAGCACATCGAGATTGAGCAGCTTTGGACGCGTGCCAACGTGGGTGAGGTATTGCCTGACGTCGCCACGCCGCTGACCTGGGATGTGTTCCAGGCCACGCTTACCCAAAACGTGAGTGAGGACGCCTCCGTCGCGGAAGGTCAGGGCGTGAACCGCTTCTACGGGCGCGTCTACGTGCAGGTCATTGGCATGCTGCACCGTTTTTGTTACCTGCCTTACTTGACGCCGGATGTGGTTGGCAAAGTGCTGGGCCTGCGCTACCCGGATACCGTGTTACCTTACCGACCGGTGCGCAATCTACCGGTGATGCTGGCGAAATTGATCTTTTGGGGCGATCTGTTGGGTGTGATTGACCGGCTTTCTCGCCTGGTGGATACTTACCCCGCTTTGCCTTTAGATGAAGATGTGCCGGAACTGCTGCGTTGGACGGCGGGGTGTTTCTCTTTGCATTTAAAGGTGACGACGTACGCGATTGGCGCGTTTGCGGTTTTGGAGCGTATGCTGTATGCCTGGGCACCAGCCGATACCGAGAAGCTGTTATCCGATATCTTGTCGACGGGTGAAGAGCTGCGTACCTCCGAGCCGGGCAAAGTGCTCTGGCGCGTGGCTGAGATCGCGGCGGAAGATGAAACGCTTGCTGGTCTATTTACAAATGATAAATCATGGCCTGCTATCCGGGTGGTGTTGCTGGATAGCGAACCTGGGGCACGGATTGCAGCTGAAATGGATACTTTCTTTGAAATTCATGGTGGACGAACAGCGGGCGAATTTGAGCTTTCACAGCCGCGCTGGGGAGAAGACCCGACCTACGCGTTGGAGATCATTCGCAATAATATTGGTGTGATCCAAGCCGGTGGGATAAGTTCTTCAAGAGCAAAACCAGCGCGCAAATTTGCCGCAACCGGATTGCCATCGTGGCAGCGCAAATTGGTGGAGCAGGCTGTTGCGAAACTACGCGCCTATACTGTGCTGCGTGAAGAAGTCAAGTACCGGTTGATCACCGGGTTTGCGGCGTTGCGGCAGCATTATCTCAGGATCGGCGAGAAATTAGCCACGGAGCAGAGCATCCCAGAAGTGGCTGACGTGTTCTTCTTCAAGCGCATCGAATTGCGCGCGTTGATTGAAGGCCGCGGTCTGTCGAGTTCACCGCTTGAATTGATCGCGGAACGGAAAGCGCAATACAACACGCACAGTCAGCAGCACGCCCCGGAACTGGTGCTCTCGCGGGCGGACTCAGTTGAGCAAGTAGCTGAGGGCGGTTTGTTGGGCATCCCGTGCAGTCCTGGTGTGGTCGAGGGGACGGCTTGCGTACTGCACGATTTGAGTGAATTGCAACACTTCCGGCCAGGCAGCATCCTGGTAGCCCCGCATACCGATCCGGGCTGGACGCCGTTGTTTTTGAGCTGCGCCGGTCTGGTGACCGAGATTGGCGGGATATTGTCGCATGGGGCAACGGTAGCGCGCGAGTATGGTATTCCAGCAGTAGTGAATGTGCGTGATGCTACCCAATTGATCCAAGATGGCGACTACATCCGGCTGGACGGTGACCGCGGCCAGATTGTGATCTTGTCGTCTGAGTCGACGGAAGCAGAGGAAGTAGACTGATGAAGAAGAAGGCGCTGTTCTTTCCCAGCTACCTGGGAAGTGGTTTTGGGCATATTGGGCGCTGCCTGGCATTGGCGGATTCGTTAAAGGCCGCGGGCTGGGAATCCCATTTTGTGCTGGCGGGGAAGCACCTGGAAGGTGTGCGCAAAAAAGGATTTTCTGCATCTGAACCGCGCTACCCGTTCCGCCCGGTGGAGAAAGAATCCGGGCATAACATGTATACGTTTTTCACCAACATGGATTATCAACTTGTGCGCGACCGTCTAGATTCACCGCGTATGTGGCGGCGGACAATGCGGGAGCAACTGCGCTTCATCCAGCAGGTACAGCCCCAGGTGTTGATTGGCGACGCTTGGCTGCCGACCGGTATGCTCGGTAAGGCGACTGGTATTCCGGTTGTGCAGATTGTACGCTCGATCCTGCACCCGCGTGGCAGCGGGTTGGTATGGTGGCGGGATGTGCTTGATAACGTCGTGCCGCCCGACCCGCGCCGACTGTTTGGGAAAGTGCTGCGAAAGTATGATCTGGCAGAGATCGAACGGACAGAAGAAATGCTGTTTGGCGACCTGACCCTGATCCCCAGCATCCCGCTACTTGACCCATTGCCCGATGATCTGGAAAATACTGCATATGTGGGGGCGCTGACGCGCCCGGTGGCTTCACTCGAAGGCGCAAATTGGCTGGAATCACTTGACCGGACGCGGCCATTGGTCTACGTGACAATTGGCGGAGGTGCGGTAGGTAATAAGACTTTCTTTGAAAAAGTCTTTCAGGCATTAGGTGGCCGCGAGATGACGGTGATCGTTTCAACGAGCGGCAAAATTCCGGCCGAGGAACTTGCCCCGGTGCCGGAGAATTTCATCGTCAAGGATTGGGTGACTGGTCCGGCGGTGATCGCGCAGGCCGATCTGGTGGTCTATCATGGAGGTTATGGCACGACGATGGAAGTGCTCTGGTTTGGGAAACCGAGCGTGGTGGTACCCTTCCACAGCGAGCAGGAAGCTAACGGGCGCAGACTGGAAAGCCTCTCGGTTGCTCAGGTGCTTAGCCCAATGGATGCCGGAGAAATGCGCCTGATCCAGCAGCGTTGGCGTTACGGGAAGTATTCCTTCCTGGCGACGAAAGCTGACCACGGCTCGCTAGAACGCATTCGGGAGGCAGTGGAGAATGTTTTAGGGAACAGCCAATATAAAACAGCCGCGCAAGAACTTGGGGTGCGGCTGCGAGAATTTACGGAGGGGGGAAAAGCTGTAAGTGCGATTGAAAGTTTAGTGGGGTAAGCGCGGATTCTACCGCCACACCAGGAGCGGGATGCAAAACAGACTCCGGAAAGGAATCCAGGTTAGCTAATTCAGATGTTAGTTACCCCCAAATAAAATCATTCACAGTCCGGTGCACATCTGTGTATTCTCGCCAGTTCATCCTCGAAGCTTTCGGACAGATCCCCAGCAACATCGAACTTACTCTCGGCAAGAACCAAATTCCCGGCGCTTACGGCCTCGAAGCCTTCTATCCCTGTTTTCATGCTACGGATAGCAAGGTTCTTGGCGGTGAGTAGGCAGGGCGGGGTGGTGACATTTTCTACCTCGTGCACGATGCCCCACATTTGGGTAATGTTGGCAGTCATGTTCCTTGCATTGATAGCATCTTCTCCAACCCGAATGAAGTGTTTGTAGGCATCGTAGATTTCTTCTTCGGCCTGTTCCACTTCGTCAAGCGGGCAATCACTGGATACGTTTCCGGCTATGGAGCTGACCCAATAAACAAAACCCACAAACGCGAGTATTGCCAGCCGGACAAAGAACCGTGTTCTAAAATACTTAGCCAAAGCAACCCCTTTCCCCTATTTATAAATGTGATGGTTTAGCAAGAGTGGAAAAGTGGGCGCGCAGGGACTCGAACCCCGGACCTCACGGATGTGAACCGTGCGCTCTAACCAGCTGAGCTACGCGCCCTAGGACAGGGCGATATTATAGCACCTTCGCCCTGCGATGGCAAGTTTTTGGGCTTAATTCGCCCGCCGGAGGTTGCGAATCAGCAGCCACAAACCACCCCCAACCAGTAGGATGGGGAAAGCCAGGTTGGCGTTGGTGCCCGCAACCAGGGAGATGAGGGCTACGGCAGCTAATGCGATGCCAGGGTATTTGGCCCATTCGGTATCATACTGTCCTCGTAAAAGCCACAACACGCCGAAGGTCAGCGCCAGGCCTGCGAAGAATGCCCCACCGATGATGGCTTCGGAGAAAGTACTGTTGAATTGCAGTGTAGAGAGCGCCACAACTATGCCAATCGTCAGCGTAGTCCCGGCCGGAATAATGGCCCACCACTGCTCTCGCCGGGTCAGATAAACGAGGAGAAAGACCAAACCAATGGCGGCCATAAAGACTGCACCAAACATTTCGCCACTGAAGGCTTCGACGAGCAATAAGGGGATCAACGAAAGCGCCAATAACACGCCGCCGGGGATGAGCGCCCACCAGTTCGCACTACGATTGGAAATGTATGCTACCCAGAACGGAATGGATACCGAAAACAAGAACAGCGCCCCCAGCCATTCGCCTTCGAGCGTGGTCGAACTGAGCCAGATGATGGCAGCAATCGATCCGGTAGTGGTAGCCGGAAAGAGCCAACCCCATTGCCTAAAACCGACAGTGAAATAGTTGATGAACAAAAGCAGGCTGATGATGGCGAAGACCACCGCCCAGGCGCTGTCCGATAGTTCAGGAATCCAGCCGAGGGTGAGTGATAACAGGAAACCACCGATCAGGATCAATCCCAGCCCCCAAAGAATACGTGCGCGTTCCATTTCTACCTCCTCAACTCATAAGCACAAGATCAAATAATTCACCTTATAAAACACATCTGAACGGGAAAAGTGATGGCGGTGCTTAGCCAAACCGTCCTAAAACGTAATCTTCTGTGCGCTCATCCTGAGGGTTGATGAAAATCTCTTTCCCCGGTGCCCACTCGATCATTTCGCCTTGCAGCATGAAGGCGGCATAATCGGCGGTGCGGGCGGCTTGTTGGACGGAATGAGGGACCAGGATAATGGTGTATTTCTCTTTCAGAACCTGGAGAGACTCTTCTACCTTACCGGTGGAAACCGGGTCAAGGCCGGAAGTTGGTTCGTCGAGCAGGATAACTTCGGGATGTAGGGCGAGGGTTCGCGCCAGACAAACGCGCTGCCGCTGGCCGCCGGAGAGGGCGTTGGCGGAAGTATCCAGGCGGTCTTTGACCTCATCCCAAATGGCAGCTTGCTTCAAGCTAGATTCTACAGCTTCGTCGAGTACTGCCTGGCGCTTTTCTCCGGCAAGTTTCAGGCCGTAGGTCAGGTTATCGCGGATGCTCATCGGTAGCGCGATGGGTTGGGCAAAGACCATGCCGACTCGCCGGCGCAGTTCGTTGATATCTGTCTTTGAACTGAGAATGTTTTCGCCATCGAGGAGTACTTCGCCTTGCATTTTAACCACGTCGGCCAGATCATTGAGGCGGTTGAACAGGCGCAACAAGCTGGACTTGCCGCCACCCGCCGGGCCAAAGAGTACATTGATGGCGTTGGTCTTGAACTTTACGTTAATATTCCGCAGCGACTCGGTGCCATCCGAGTAATGCAAAGTGACGTCGCGGACGTCGATCTTATCCGCGGTTCCGGGTGGCGTTACCATTCTCTTTTAGCCCTTGCTCTGGAACGAATGATAGTAGCGGTGATGTTCATTGACAGTACAAAAATCAATAAGACCAGGGCGGTGCCGAACTGAATTTTGATCGGCATCCCAGGAACTTGGGTGGAGATCACGAAAAGATGATAAGGCAGCGCCATGGTGGCGTCGAATGGTGAGTCTGGCAAGCGGGGGAGGAAGAAGGCTGCAACAGTGAACAGGATTGGGGCGGTCTCACCGGCGGCGCGCTCCAGGCCGAGGATCACACCGGTGATAATGCCGGGCAGGGCCTGAGGCAGTACGATGCGGCGGATGGTCTGCCACTTGGTTCCGCCCACCGATACGCTGACGATGCGGAAAGAGTGAGGTACGGCGCGTAGGGCTTCTTCGGTGGTGCTGATGATGATCGGCAGGGTCATGATCGCCAGAGTCAGGGAACCGGCCAGGATACTGGTGCCAAAGTTGAGGAACAAAACGAATAGTCCTAACCCGAACAGTCCGTAAACCACCGAAGGAATTCCGGCCAGGTTGATAATGGCGATGCGAATTGTGCGTGTCCAGCGTGTATCTGGGGCATATTCGGATAGGTAGATGGCAGCACTGATACCCAAGGGAACCGCGAAAATGGCCGTACCCAATGTCAGGTAGAGTGTTCCAAGCAGTGCCGGTAGGATGCCCCCGGCGCGCATGCCGTCACTGGGGAAGCCGGTGATGAATTCCCACGAAAACGCCGGGAAGCCTTGCCAGACGATATATCCAACCACTAAGATGATCGGAGTGACTGTTACGATAGCGATCAGGGTGAGGATCGTGTAGGCGATCTTCTGGCTTCGCCGTCGAGATACGACCGATTTGGATGCATTCATGATAGCAAGCGATCCTCTCGTTTAATTTGCCGGAAAACAATGGCGGAAGCAGTAATATTGACGATCATAGAAATGGTGAACAATACGATTCCGATGAAGAATAAGACGTGATAATGCGTGCTGCCGTTAGCGACTTCGCCCATTTCGGCCGCAATCGTCGCCGTCATGGTGCGCACGGGCGCGAAGATGGCTCCCGGTGAAATGGGCATGACGGGGGCATTGCCGGTGACCATCATTACTGTCATGGTTTCGCCAATCGAGCGGGCAATACCCAGCATGATTGCAGTAACCACACCGGAGCGCGCGGCAGGCAGGGTGACTCGCCAGATCGTTTGCCACTCGGTGGCGCCAAGGGCCAGCGCGGCTTGGCGATAGCGCTGCGGGACGGCATCCAGGGCGTCCTCGGCGACGGATACGATTGTGGGAATTGAGATCGCGCCTAACAATAACGCGCCGGTTAACGCCGAGAGGCCGGTTGGTAGGTTGAAAAGATTGCGGATGAGCGGAGAGATGGCGACGATGCCCAAAAAACCCAGCACCACAGAAGGTAGCCCGGCCAGGATTTCAACAAGCGGTTTCAATATCTCGCGTGTCCAGCGCGGTGCGATCTCGGCAATGTAAATTGCTGTGCCCAGACCCAGCGGAACGGCGATCAACGTCGCGCCAACGGTGACGATGATTGACCCGCCAATGAGTGGCAGGATACCAAAATATTCCTCGATGGGGTACCAGCGTGTGCTGAACAGGTTTCCAAAGGAAACTTCACCCAGCGTAGGTAATCCTTGCCCAAGCAGGAAATAGAAGATCAAAAATACAAATAGAATTGCTGAATACCCAGCTGCTTTGACCAACCTGGTTATGAAAAATTCTTGCCACTTCAATTTGGGTTTTGCGGTAGTTTGCATAGAAGCCTTATGGGGAGATAGGCACGAAACCCAGTTCTGCCACGATTTTCTGCGCTTCCGAGGATAGGATCCATTCGAGATAGGTTTGAATGTCACCTTGCGGCTCGCCGTTGGTGTACATATAGAGGTCGCGGGCAATGGGGTACTGCTCGTTGTTTACTGTTTCTACGGATGGGTAAATGTATTCACTGTCTGTATTTCTGGCAATAGCTAACACCTTTTCTTCTTCAGTGATGTAGCCCAGGCCATCATAGCCGATTGCGTTGGGGTTCTGGCGGACTTCAGCGGTGATGCCTTCTGAGGAAGGGAGTAACAGTGTATTAGGGGTGAACAGCGTCTGGTTGTCGGGGTCGCCCAACCTGAGGACTTCTTCGAGGAAATAAACATGTGTGCCCGAGTTGGTTTCGCGTGAAAGGCGCACGATGGGACGATCTTCACCACCGACCTCAGACCAGTATTCGATCTTGCCACTATAAATATCTGAAACCTGCTGTAAGGTCAAGCGGTCGACAGGGTTCTCAGGATTGACAATCACCGCAATTGCATCGCGGGCAATCACAATCTCGTTGGGTTCGCTGCCGTTCTCCAGGGCTTTCTCGATTTCTTCGGTTTTGATCTGGCGCGAGGCATTGGCGATATCGACAGTGTTGTTGATCAAGGCGGCAATGCCGGTACCGGAACCGCCGCCGGTGACCGAGATGCTGATATTGGGATGTTGACTTTGATAGGCTTCAGCCCAGGCCAGTGCCAGGTTGACGATGGTGTCGGAACCTTTATTTTCGATGTAAGTTTCTTGCTGGAGAGACGTTGAACTATCCCCTGATATGCTGCTTTGACTATTACACGCGAATAGTAATAGTACCGCGCCGATCAGCGCGATAGTACGGAAATGCATTAAGTTTTTCTTTCTCTTCACTAGGGGAAATTATATCGCAAAAAGACTGGCTTTGAACTCTGGTGACACTATGTGAAGATTAATAATTATGGTGCAATCAGGTAATCGAGCGGATTGATTTTACCGTAGAGGTCACTGCGCAGTTCGAAGTGCAGGTGTGCACCGTATGAGTTGCCGGTATTGCCAACTGTGCCGATCACTGTGCCCTGGGTGACGCTTTGCCCGCAGAGTACATTGACGGTTTGCAGGTGAGCGTAGGCGGACTGCCAACCGGTGCCATGGTCGATCACGATTAGATTGCCGTAGCCGAAACTGGATTCGCCTGCGAACACGACCACGCCGCCGTCTGATGCGAATACCGCATTACCCTCGCTCCCGGCGATATCGATCGCAGGGTGGACGTTTGGATTGTAGTCGTAACCAGAAATGGCGGTCTGTGTGGTCGGCCAGATGAATCCGCCGGTACCGATAATGCCTTCGTAGATTTCACCACAGTGACCGGTGCCGTAATAGGCCGCAGAAGCCGGGTCTGTGCGCGGGATGACCGGCGGTCCCCAATCACGTACTTCGCGCGACCCACCTGGGATAATCAGCCAGGTGCCATCAGCAATAGGAGGATTCTCTACGTTTATTTCGTAGGTGTCTAAATGGTTGCCAGGCCATTCCACGATCGCATCCGGGGTGACGCCAAAGAATTCGGCTACCTTCTGGAGATTTTCTCCTGCGTTCCATTGGTAATAGACGCCATTGGTCGGTAGGATATTGAGTTCTTGCCCAGGAGCGATGAATTGGGGATTGTCCTGGAGCGTTTCGTAATTCCCCCATAGCAGAGTTTCTGGTTCCAGGTTGTATTTCTCGGCGATGTCAAATATGTTATCGCCGGATTGTACAGTATATTTGACAACCTCGACGCGTTCACGGCTGGGGATATCTGTATCAGCCAGCGCAAAACGGGGGATGCCGTCGGAAAACCTGGTTTCAGGGGGAACGTAAGCGGGCATTGCAGCAACGGACAATGCTCCTTCGCCGTTGGGGTTGATCGTAGGCATAGCGATTGCCTGGGCGGTGGCGCGGATATCGGCCTGGTTAGCTCGCTCTACGTTAGTGTAGAAAGCGCGCATTGCAAAAATCACAATGGCGACGATAATCAACATGAGGATGTGCGTGCTGGCACGCAGAACTGGTTCGCCTAGGCCTAAGTTGCTGATGCGCTGCCACAGTTCAATAAAGCGATTGGTCCGGTCATCTGCTGGTTCTTTATCGGCAGGTGGTTCGGACTTTGGCGCTTTTGGATTCAAGCGGGTATCTCCAAGGGGATTTTCAGCCATCAGATATCCGATTTTCTAGCGCAATCGTTATTGGAGAAAGTGGTGTGGATCAAGGAATCAGGTAGTTCCAGGGATTTACCTTGCCGTAGATCTCACTGCGTAATTCAAGGTGCAAGTGAGGGCCGGAAGAATTGCCGGATGTACCTAGACCACCGATGACCTGTCCCTGGTAAACGCTCTGCCCACAGCCTACGCCAACGGAATTCAAGTGGGCATAGGCAGATTGCCAACCGTTACCGTGGTCAATGACAATCATGTAGCCATACCCATACTCACTCCACCCAGCATAAACGACCACGCCGCTATCCGTGGCGTAGATCGCATTGCCAATACTCCCAGCAATATCGATGGCAGGGTGAATGGCTGGATCGTAATCGTAGCCGGAAAGGAAGGTTTCTGTGGTAGGCCAGACAAATGTCCCATTGCCGATCGGGCCTTCGTAGATCTGACCGCAAGACCCAGCGCCATAGTAAGCGGCGACAGCCGGGTTGGCGCGTGAAATAGCCGGGGGACCCCAGTCGGTAATTTCGCTTACGCCGCCAGGGATGATGAGGTGGCTGCCAGCAGCTGCCAGGAGGGGGGTATCTAGGTCGGTTTCGTAGGGGTCGAGATGATTGCCGGGCCATTCAACGATGGCTTCCGGTTCAACTTCGAATTCTTGCGCGATCTGGCGCAGCGTTTTGCCTTCTTCATATTCATAGTAAACGCCGTCAATGGGTAGGATATTGAGCAGTTGACCGGGAGAGATCAGACGCGGATCGTCTTTCAAGACTGCTTCATTGCCCCATAAAATCGATTCGGGCTGTAGCCCGTATTGATCGGCAATTGCAAAAATATTGTCGCCCTGTTCGACTTCATAGGTGGCCACATCGACGCGTTCGCGGCTGGGGATAATAGTATCCATATCCAGTTCGCGCTCGATGCCATCCGAAAGATTTTTATCGGGGACAACGTAGGCTGGCATAGCCAAGCCTGCTGAAGAAGATTGTGATATCGCTTCACTTTCAGCGCCAGGATTGAGCGTGGCGGCAGCCATTGCTTGCGCAGTGGCTTGCAGATCTTCTGGGTTTGTAGCGGTATTAGTAAAAAAGACTTTGCGTACAGTCAGCCCCAGACCGACGAGCAAGATGGCGATCAGGCCAATCGTGCCGTAGCGGGTAAGATTTGGTGAGAGAGCAAATCTTCGAGGGGATTTTTCTTCAGATGTAGCCTGTTCTGCTTGCTGATTAGTTTGATTTTTTTCTTTTTCCGAATCGTTTTCCATGAAATACGCTCCAACCGCGATGATAACACTCCCAAATAGACCCGTCAAGCATCGCTAAAGCACCTTAATCTGTGCTTAAGCTTTATGTTTGGGGCATAATTGTAGGGAAAATCTCTGATTGAATAACCCTTAGGTGACAGGTTTTTTCTATGGGATTTATAATCAGTTTACTGTGCGGCCCAGCCCCCATCGATCAGAATCCCAGCTCCGGTGACGAAACTGGATGCGTTACTGGCCAAGAAAACGGCCAACCCGCCGATTTCATTGAGTTCTCCCCAACGGCCTAAGGGGATTCTAGAGACAAAGGCCTGATATTTTTCAGGATCGTCCAGTAATGATTGGTTCATATCGGTGCCGAATGGGCCCGGCAGGATGGCGTTGACGGTGATGCCAAAGGATGCCCACTCCAGTGCCAGGGCGCGAGTCATTTGCAGCACGGCACCTTTACTTGTGGAATAGGGTGTGCGATCTGGCATGGAGACCAGGGATAGGATCGAACCCATATTGATGACGCGCCCGTATTGCTGGGTTTTGAAGTAAGGCCCAACCGCCCGGCACATCAACCAGACTCCGGTTACGTTAGCATCTTGTACAGCCTTGAATTCTTCTAGCGATAAAGTGTCAATCGCGCCCCGGATGTTGATTCCGGCATTGTTGACCAAGATATCGATCTGCCCGAAATCATTCGCAACCTGGGAGACGACGGTTTTTACTGATTGAGGATCGGTTACGTCACAAGCGTATCCCTGGCACATCTGTCTGGTATCCGCGGCGATCTCAGCTGCGGCAGCCTGGGCGCGCGCTGTATCCCTGCTGGTCAGCGCGACGCGCCCACCGGCTTCTGCCAGCGCACGGGCAATTGCTTTTCCCAAGCCACGGTTGCCGCCAGTGATCAAAGCAACCCGGTCATTAAGTTTGAAACTTTCTAAAACGTTCATTTCATCGCCTTTGCCTGCCAGAGTAAGTGTTGGAGTCGGGAAGTCATTATACACTGACCATTCCGTGGATGGATTTGGGTTACCTGAATTTTGTGTTAGACTTTACGGACATTTTGCTATGATTACTCGTTGAGGTATCGTTACTTGCAAACAGAAACCTTCAAAGCTTTCTTGAATAAACTACTCAAAGAAGAATATCTTATCCCACTCGCGCTGCTTTTATTATGTCTGATCAGTTTCGGTGTTTTGATTCCCTGGTTGGGTTTCTTTTGGGATGATTGGCCCCTGGCCTGGTATACGCATGCTTTAGGCCCAGAGAGCTTTATTGGTTTTGCACCACAAAGACCGTTTTCGGGCGTGCTGTACTTCATCTCTACGGCGCTGGTTGGCGAAAAACCGATCTTTTGGCAGATCTATGCCTTGTTTTGGCGCTGGGTGATGGTGCTGGCTTTCTGGTGGTTCCTGCGTAAATTATGGCCCGATCGGAAGCGAGAAGCCACGGTCATCGCCTGCTTGTTCGCGATCTATCCGGGTTTTACACAGCAAAGCATTGCCCTGATTTACAGCCTGTATTACATATATTATGCATTGTTCATATTCTCTTTGAACGCAATGCTGCTAGCATTCGAAAAGAAAACATGGGGGTGGACGATTGTGGCGGTGACGCTAATGGCCGCGGCTATGCTCTCTACCGAATATTTCTACGGTCTGGAATTGCTGCGGGTGTTGATTATATGGTTCTATGTAAAGGATGAGGTTGCCCGCTTCTGGCCGCGTGCCTGGACGACGGTAAAGCGTTACTTGCCGTATGTGTTGGTTGCCGGATTGGTGTTCGTGTGGCGATTCTTTGCATCCAAGGAATACAGCTACTCAGTTATGTACTTGAAGCGTTTCCGGGCCAGCCCATCGGACGCGATCCGGTACTTGCGAAGAACCATTCTGGGAGACGTGTACGAAGCGATGGTTACGGTTTGGGCGCGGGTATTCCGCTGGCCTGATCTTGGAGATTATGGCACGCGGGTGATCATATTGAACTGGTTATTGGTGGGTGCGGCTTTTATTGGCGTGTTGCTTTTCTTTTGGCTGCGTAGAAGGATGGAACAGAAAACGCAGTCAAAAGGGTGGTATTTGCAGGTGATCCCACTGGGTATTGCGGCGCTTTTTATCGGTGGGCTTTCTTTTTGGATGGCTGAACTACCGATTCGCCTGGATTGGCCTTGGGATCGGGGAATGTTACCGATGGCGTTTGGGTCGAGTATTCTCTTAGGCGCGCTGGTCAGTGCACTGCGGCCTAAAGTGGCGCGCAATATTCTATTGGCAACGATCATTGCGACTACAGTGGGTTTTCACTTTCAAACCGGGATGTCCTATTTGCTGCATTGGCGGATTCAGAAAGCTTTCTTCCAGCAGTTGACCTGGCGGGCACCTGCGCTGGAACCAGATACCATCGTCATGTCAGAAGAGCTGCCAATAAAGTATTACACGGATAATTCATTGACCGGCCCGTTGAATTGGATCTATGCTCCTGATCTGGAAGGTTATCAGATGCCGTATTTCTTGAGCTACATTGGGCCTAGGTGGGGAATTTTCTTGCCGGAATTTGAACCGGAGTTGGCGATCGAGCAAGAATATCGCAACTATATGTTCAATGGTTCGATGTCTCAGGCAATTGTGGTGTATTTTTCGCCTTCAACGAACTGCCTACGAGTGCTTGATCCAGCCTATGATAGCGAGTTCCCCGAACTGGGTGAACCTTCCTTGGCAGCGCTCAATGTTTCAAATCCGGCTGGCGTGATTAGTGACAGTGATGATCCAGCGCGGTTGCCTGAAAAACAATTCGGGGCTGAACTTGCGCCGGATTGGTGCTATTACTTCGAAAAAGCCGATTTGGCCCGGCAGTTAGAAGATTGGGAACGCGTGGTAGCGTTAGGTGACGAAGCATTGGCGCAGTACGATACGCCATATAACTATGCTGAATATATCCCGTTCATCCTGGGGTACGCGTACCAAAACGATTTGGAAACCGCACAGGCGCTTACTCGGGAGGCTTTGCGCGGTAATGAAAACATTGCACCGATGCTTTGCCAGGCGTGGAGAGAGATCGAAACGATGGAAACAAGCACCGAGGAAGCATCAATTGCTTCCTCGGCTATGTTCGAGAAATTGGCGTGTACACCTTAGTTTTTGGGCGCGACTTTCTTTTCTTCGACGTAAGCTTCCTTGAGCTTCACGGGCTTGTCCGATTTTGTGGTCAAACGCAGGTTGAGGAATTCAACAAAAACTGAGAAGCCCATGGCGAAGTAAATGTAGCCCTTGGGGATGTGTTGGTGTAAACCCTCAACGACCAGGGAGAAACCGATCAGCAGCAGGAAACTAAGTGCCAGAATTTTAATAGTGGGGTGTTCGGTGACGAATGCACTGATCGAGTTGACGGCGAGCAGCATGACGGCCACGGCAATGATGATGGCGGCGATCATTACACCAACCTGATCAACCATGCCGACCGCAGTAATCACTGAGTCCAGAGAAAAAACCACGTCCAGCAGCATGATCTGGACAAGTACGGCGCCAAGTGTTGCTTGCGTGGCCGCGCTGGCGTGGCCTTCCTCACCCTCGAGCTTATCGTGAATTTCAAAGGTGCTCTTTGCCAGCAAGAAAACGCCGCCGACGATCAGGATGATATCTCGGCCTGAAATCTCCAATGAGAAAACTGTAAAGAGAGGGGCGGTCAGGCGGATGATCCAGGAAAGCGAAAGCAGCAAAATGATGCGTGAGACCATGGCAAGCGCTAAACCGATCGCACGCGCTCGTTCCCTTTGATCCTTGGAGAGTTTGTCCGCCAGGATGGTGATGAAAACGATATTATCAATGCCGAGGACAATCTCCAGGGTGGTTAGGGTAATCAATGCGATCCAAACTTCTGGGTCGGTGATCCAATTCATAGCAATTCTCCTTCACAAAAAATTGTAATCAAAAAGATGTCTAAAATACAACACCGCAGACCGAGACGATAGAAGTATTAACATCATCAGCCGGACACTGCTCGTAAGAAACCAGTTCGCCGGTTTGCCCGCCAAGCAAGCGCAGCGCCATGTAGATGGGCACGAGACCGCACACGTTGTACTGGTCTTTATCTTTCTTGTTGGCAGCAAAGAAGCCCTGGGCATCTCCCTGGCAGATGTTGTCGAGCAGCACCGTGTCGGCAGTTTGCACAACTGCTTTACCGGTATCATCCAAGGGGTCGCCATCAAATGCCGGCCCGACGTGGGATAGGTCGGCCGAAGCGACTACTAATACGCGCTTGTCTTTGGTCATTTCTAGAATGGTATCGATGAAATGGTTAGTGGGAGTGTCACTTTCTGGTATCCCCTCACCAAAGGTGTAGCGCTCAAATGAGCCGCATAGGATGGGGAGGATCTCGTAGGGCTTACCTTGCCGCATATGGTGCAGCCATACGGACGAAAGCTCGACGGAGTGTTCACCGATATGGCGCAACTCGCCGGAAAAGGCCTGTTCGGGGCCGATTACCTCGGCCAGCGCATCAACGATGTCTACGGCGGTAGGCAAAACGCCGTATGGCGTGGCATAGTTTTGACGGGTCAAGGTCGGAGTTTCGCTGGCGCCGTAATGATCGGTACCTAAAATGATCGCTAAATCAGCTTCCTGAGCCAGTTGCTGAGCGCATTTCCAGGTTTGCGCATAGACATTCCCGCCGCGCAGATAATCAATATGCGGGCTGATCACACCATGCAGGAAATGATCTGGTGAGTTGCCGTTGAGCGATACTGGTGCGATGCTTGCTATATTTTGCAGGTATTCGTCCAGGGATTTTCGGAGACTGTCGGGATGTTCTGGATAGGAGTTTCCTGCCAGCAGGGGTTTGCGGTGGGAGGCGGCGCGGTAGGCTTTGATGGCTTCAGCTTGAGCTTCTTGAAAGTGGACGTTCTCCAGCAGGCAGGAATTATCCAGGGTTGAGATAAGTTCCTCGATTTCATCGATCTCAACACGGATGTGAAAGTGTTCCGCCAGAATTTTTTGCATGCTAAGCTGATCGCGGGTTCCGTCGCACAGTATGAGGACAGGTGCCAGGGTCTGAGGCACCAGCACGTTCATCTCCGAAAGTTGCAAAGGGTCGCGTAAAAGGATGTACGTGTGACCATTATGATGGATTGACCGAGGATCGATCGACCGACGCAATTTGGGGAGGGTTTGATCTGGCATAATTCCTGATTTGATTTGAGTGAAAAATTCTGTCTAATTATAAATGTAATGATATACTGGCACAACAAAACACTTCATTGAACCATTTACTGCTATGCCGAAAGATAAATTATTCCATAACTTCAGCCGGAACGCAAATGCTATTTTGATCCTGGCGCTTTTGGCGCTTTATCTTTCAATGGCATCTGGCGATTTGACCGGGAACGCGTATGGCGCTGATGGCGGGGATTTATTGACGGCTATGTTGGTAAGCGGCGTTCCGCATCCAACCGGCTACCCGACTTATACTTTACTAGGTAAGCTGTTCCAACTCATTCCTGTCGGGACGCCTTATTTGCGCGCCTCACTTTTGTCGATGGTGGCGGCGGTATTGGCAGTGGGGCTGATGGCGAGTTGGTATCAGTTGTTGGGTGCAGAAGAAGGCGAGGACAAGAATAGGGGGATGCTGATTGGCGCGTTGTCTGGATTGGTGGTAGGGGTGGCACCGCTTTTCTGGGGACATGCTGTAATTGTTGAAGTGTACGCTTTGCAAGCGTTGTTCATCGTATTGGCACTATATTGGTCGAGCTTACTTTTGAAATATCAAGTTTTGCAACCGGGCGATGCTTTGCTCTATGGATTGGCGTTTGCCTTTGGAGCAGGTTTTGGGAATCACATTACTTTGGTATTGATCGTTCCGATAGTTGCGCTTGCGGTCTGGCGGGCTAGCAAGCAGGGATTGGCGCGCAGAATTTTTGTGGGACAATTTTTTTTCGGGCTGCTGGGGTTATGTGTATATATTTATTTGCCGCTTGCCGCCAGCCGGCATCCGGCTGTGAACTGGGGCAACCCGCAAACATGGGATGGTTTCGTGTGGGAAGTAAGTGGGCAGGCTTATGGTCAACTGGCATTTGGAATCCCTCCGGCGATGATCCAGCAGCGTTTGTTCGCCTGGGCGAGTCTTCTGAAAGAACAATTTGGTGTGGCCGGTTTGTTGCTTGGCGTGGTGGGGGCAGTCCAATTTCCGCCTAAGAATAGATTTATGCAAGGCGCGCTGATCTGGGTGTTTGCGGTGTATTCGATTTTTGCGATTGGTTACAACACGGCTGATTCGGTCGCATATCTGATTCCGGCGCTGATTGCCTTGGTTGTCTGGATTGGCAGAGGGATTGAAGGTTTGTGGCAATTGGGTACTCAAAAAATACCTTGGGGAAAATTTGCCGTGGTGGTTGGTATGCTTTTGATCTTGGCGCGCGTGCCAGGGAATTATTCCGTGGTCGATCCGCGCAACGATGTCCGTCCGGCGCGGTTTGCAGAACATTATCTTGAAACCATTCCATCGGATGCAATCCTGGCTCCAGAATCGGATCAGGATATCTTCCCGCTTTGGTATTATCACTTTGGTCTGGGGATACGACCGGACGTGCGTATTGTCGTTCCAGCGCTTACTCAGTTTACCTGGTATCGCCAAAATTTGATGCATACTTATCCTGACCTGGATTATCCGGCCATAGATGTGGAGCCTTCCGCGGCCTGGCAAGCAGCGTTAGTGCAATTAAATACCTCTCGCCCGGTTTGTCTTAGTTGGGCGGATGAGAGCAGCACTTATGGGATTGAGTTTCAATGCCAGGCAGAATGAGAATGTGGTTCAATTGGATTGAGTGTAATTGGTTATGCAAGTAATTCGAGAGTTTTGGATCAAAAAATTTCCCCTTTGGCTAATGGTGATTGTGGGGATTTGGGCATTGCTGCTTGGCTTTCATGGCGGGAGACTGCTGTTGACCGCTCGCCAGCTTCGCGCTTATTCCCTGGACACGATTGACCTGGATAGTTTCGATTTCGAGCAAGTAGGTGTCCAACTAGAGCATGTGGAACGCGATCTGCGTATGATCCGTATTTATACTCAGCCGGTTTTATTTGGATGTAGGTTGGCCGCGCATTTGCCAATCGTTGGGCCATACGCGGCGCAGGTTACCCCGGGAATTGATTTTGGCGTGGATATGCTAGTTGCCGGGAACGCGCTGTATCGCGGTTTCTTGCCAATGCTCGCTGTTGTTCAAGGCGAGGGTGGTGAGGAACTATCGACGCCAGAATTGATGTACCAGGGTGCGCTGGATGGGCAACCGGAGTTTATGGCTGCGCGCAGTGCTTTAGATAAGGCGACACAGTCCCGGCAGCAATTGGATGCAGAGCGTTTGCCGGAGCGTCTGGCACATTACCTGAAGTTACTAGATACCCATTGGGTGCAGTTGTACCAAGGCGTGGTGGTGCTGGGGCAGTTGTCGGAGATGATGGGGGAATCTGAACCGGCACACTACTTGCTGATGGCACAGAACAGCGATGAGATCAGGGCGACGGGTGGATTTGTGACCGGCTTAGGAACGGTGCAGTTATATCACGGCGAATTGGTCGCCTTCGAATTGGGGGATTCGTATCAGGTGGATGATTTGTCAAAGCGCTATCCTTCGCCGCCAGCGCCATTGCGTGATTTTATGTTGGCTGATTATTGGATGCCGCGAGATGGGAATTGGTCGCCGGACTTTCCTGCGGCAGCTCGACAGATGCAAGCCTTGTATACTTATTCGACCGGGGTGGAAACTCGTGGGGTGGTGGCCTTTGACCAGCAGGCGATTGGCTTTATCCTTGAGGCAACCGGGCCAATCCAGGTGGCGGGGATAGATCAAACTTTATCATCGGAAAATATTGAACTATATTTGCAGGAAGCGTGGTCTCCGGGAGAGGGTGGTGATTTGTCGCAGGCGTGGCGGGCCAGCCGGAAAGATTTTATGAAGGAATTAGGCAGCGCGCTGCTGAATGCACTTTTACAAACGCGTGATGTGCGAACGCTGAAAAACTTGGCTCTAGGGCTTCAACAGGCGGCGCAGCAAGGGCATCTGCAAATCTATTTGCATGATCCTGGCGCACAGGCGCTGTTGACGGCGCTAGATTGGGATGGAGGGCTGGATCATGGAAAAGGCGACTACCTGTTGCTGGTCGACTCGAATATTGGCTTCAACAAGGTCGATCCCAATATCGCCCGCTCAATCGAATACGAAGTTGATCTCAGTGAGCCTGCTGACCCCAAAGCTGCTCTGGCTGTCACGTACACGAACCTGGTACAGAAAGATGTCGAGTGCGTTCACCAGCCATCATTTGGGGGTGGCGTTTACCAAAACTTGCAGGAAGCTTGCTATTGGGATTACTGGCGTATCTATACACCCGCGCAAACTGAACTGGTCGGTTACTCGACAGCTCAGGTTCTGGGTGAATGGCTGTTGAGCGGCGAAGACTGGCCGGGTACAGTGCTTCAAGCGGTTGGAGAAAACGGTACAACAGTTTTATCAGGTTTGCTCGTCTTGCCTACGCATACGACAGAAACCGTTGAACTCAATTATATGCTGCCTGCCGCCATTGTCGAATCAGACAATGCAGGCAATCTGACTTATCGCATCAGGGTGGGAAAGCAGGCTGGTGTGGATGAAATAAATGTTCAAGTTCGTGTTATTCCTCCGGTAGGGTATGAAGCTGTTGCATGCGAGACGGGCGAACTTCTGGAATTGGATGAATCGGGGGCATGGATTTGGTCTCGACAAATTATTTCCAGGCATGATGTCTGTGTGCACTTTTTGCCTTAAATTATTGAATTGCGCATAGCCAATTGAGTGTTGGTTAAATCTCTAACTTGAATTCTTAAAAACAATAGAATTGCTGGTTTCCTAATTCATATAGGCTATGATAGAATGCAGGCGCTTGTTAACAATCATGCGTGGAAAAGTTGAGGCACAATGGTTGAGAAAATACTCGTAGTCGAAGATGAAGTCTCCTTGCGGGAAACATTAGCCTATAACCTAGAAAGGCAAGGGTACGAGGTTGAAGCAGTGGGGGATGGGACAGTGGCCTTGGAAGCTGCTCGGCGAATACAACCAGATTTGATTGTATTGGACATTATGCTGCCGGGGCTGGATGGTTTTGATGTGACGCGCATTCTCCGTAAGGAAATGAACCTGCCGATCTTGATGTTGACCGCGAAAGATGAGGAGATCGACCGGGTCTTGGGCCTGG
Source organism: Anaerolineales bacterium (assembly GCA_016935415.1). Lineage (GTDB taxonomy): Bacteria > Chloroflexota > Anaerolineae > Anaerolineales > UBA11579 > JAFGRA01. Next base: position 2,867 of record JAFGRA010000318.1, on the reverse strand, counting down.
AATTAGGTGCTGATGACTACATGACCAAACCCTTTTCCATGCGCGAATTCCTGGCGCGGGTGAAGGCCGTATTGCGGCGGGTGCGTTTGATCCGAGAAGAAGCTGATACACAGGCACCGCCGGTGGCCGATATGCTCGAATTTGGCGATTTAGAGATCGATCAATCCCGGCATGAAGTTCGCCTGAAAGATGAGGCTTTGGCATTAAAGCCAAAGGAATATGACCTGCTCCTTTTTTTTGCGCGTCATCGTGGACAAGTTTTGTCGCGTTCTTTGATTTTGGAACGTGTGTGGGGATGGGATTTCAGTGGTGGAACACGCACTGTGGACGTGCACGTGCGCTGGCTGCGCTCGAAGATTGAGCCGGATTCGTCTAATCCGGTGAGAATCGTGACGGTACGCGGCGCAGGCTACCGGTTTGAGGGTTAAATTCTTTCAAGATGTTTAAGAGTATTCGCTGGCGGATTGCTTTTCCCTATATCCTGCTTTTGGTAATTACGGTTGTGGTATTTCAAGTCTACCTGACTGGGTTTATCCGCCAGTTGTATATCAATAACCTGGAAGAGACTTTGTTAGCGAAGGCAGACCTGGTTGCTTACAGCCTCAAGGTCGCTCCAGGGATATTGGAAGACCAAGAAGACCTTGATGCGTTGGTGCTTGATTGGTCCAATAAGTTAGATGCCCGGATTACGGTAATTACTCTGGATGGGACGGTTTTGGGGGAATCGCATGAAGACCAAACCATAATGGAAAATCATCGAGATCGACCTGAAGTGATTGCTGCTTTGGAGGAAGGGGCAGGAACGAGCCTGCGCTTCAGTCAGACCATTGGGGCGGACATGCTCTATGCCAGCGTCCCAGTTGTTATGGATGGAAGCGAAGTTGGTGTGGCGCGAGTAGCGTTGGCGCTGGAAGAAATCGATGCCCGTCTATTCAAATTGCGCGAAAACATTACGATCGGTACCATCCTAGCGGCGTTGTTGATCATCTTGATCGCGGGGTGGCTTTCCTGGCGGGAGTTGCGGCCGCTACGTGAATTGACAACTGTGGCCAGACGAATGGCCGAAGGTGAATTCGAGGGGCGTTTATATATTTCGACTCCCGGGAATTCAGAAATAGAAACGCTTGCAACGGCTTTGGATAATATGGCACAGCAGCAGCGATCTCAGATCAATGATTTGCAGGCGGAACGCAGCAAATTGTCTGCCGTGCTTCTCCAAATGACGGATGGGGTGCTGATCGTTGACGACCAGGGACATGTTGTCCTGATTAATCCTGCCGGGGAGAATCTATTTGAGACTAGCGCGCCGGAAGCAATTGGGCGGTCGCTGGTACACGTTTTGCGGCATCACCAATTCGTTGAGCTTTGGCGACAGTGCCGAGAAACAGCTGAAGAGCAGGTAATCACGCTGGAATTGCCGCAGAAGAAGAAATTCATTCAAGGTATTGCTTCTCCATTAGGTGAATCGCTGCCTGGACACTCGCTGTTGCTATTCCAGGATTTCACCGATGTGCGCCGGCTCGAGACAATCCGCAGAGATTTCATTAGCAACATTTCCCATGAGTTGCGTACTCCATTGGCGTCGTTAAAGGCTCTGGCTGAGACACTTTATGACAGTGCCTTGGATGATCCGCCAACAGCCCGGCGCTTTCTACAGCGTATGGAAGTAGAAGTAGATACGCTTGTACATATGGTGGCTGAATTGCTGGAGTTGTCTCGGATTGAATCCGGTCGCGTTCCGCTGCAATTGCAGGAAACAGATCCATGTTTATTGTTGCAACAAGCAGGCGACCGGTTGAAGCTCCAAGCGGAACGAGCAGACTTATTGATGCAGGTGAGCTGCCCGGAGGGCCTTCCTGTTGTTTTGGCCGACCCACCGCGGCTTGAACAAGTACTGGTCAATTTGGTCCATAATGCGATCAAGTTTACCCCTGCTGGTGGCGAGATCGAGTTGTCCTGCCAGTTGGGCAATAAGGATTTTGTTCAATTTGTAATCAAAGATACAGGTGTAGGAATTCCCAGAGATGATCTACCGAGGGTGTTTGAGCGTTTCTATAAAGCAGACCGAGCCCGCGCCGATGGCGGCACTGGACTGGGACTGGCGATTTCCCGCCATCTGGTTGAGGCGCACGGGGGAAGCATCTGGGTTGAAAGTGTTGAAGGAGAAGGCAGTACCTTCTATTTGACCATCCCAATCGCTGACAAATCGTAATTAACATTTTGTTTACGGGGGCTTGACAAGACGTTAAACTCTTCTTCGCCTAACTTTAATCCAACCTTGATAACATAGGAGCAACGATAAAAATTACTAGTTGATTTTCTTTTTCTTTCTCTTCTAACATTCTTCTCCCCTGCTCGCTGGGGAGAAGAATGGTTTAAGGGGAAGCTATTTTTAGTGAAGTTCGTTAATCTATTGTTTACAATCCATTGACTTGCCGTTAAAGGGAATTTACCCTGACATTAATCGACGCATGCTAACATCTCCCTAGCGAGAATTTCTCGAAATTTGCTTTTCTCAAAATACTAAGGAGGTATTTCTGTATGCAACGCAAACTGTATATTTTGCTTGCACTGATCGCAGTGTTCGCCCTTTCGCTCACTGCTTGTGGTGGGGCCACTGAGACGCCCACTGAAGAACCCATGGAAGAAGTGCCGGTGGAAGAACCGGAAGAAGAACCCATGGAAGAAGCATCGGAAGAAGAGCCCATGGAAATGCCAGAGGCAATTTTGCCAATGGTAGACCCCCTCACCGTTGAAGGTGATGTGGTAAGTGCAGGAAGCTCGACGGTGTTCCCGTTGGCTGAACGCATGGCCGAACGTTTCCAGGACGAAGGTTATGCTGGCAATGTCACGATCGACAGCATCGG
>JAFGRA010000317.1 GCA_016935415.1 Anaerolineales bacterium | reverse complement strand
TCAAAGTGCAGGTGTGGGCCGGTGGTAAAACCGGTTTCACCAGATAGGCCGAGAACGTCACCAGTGTTTACGCGTTGGCCGGGGATAATGAGGATCTCCGATAGGTGGGCGTAGATCGAGAACAGCGGTTCACCGCCGTACCCAAAATCGTGGCGCAGCACGACTGCCAGCCCGTAAGGGTCGTTTTCGTCAGTGGTGCCGCGATAGATACCATACCCGGCAGATTCAACTGTGCCGGGGGCGGCAGCAATGATGGGCGTACCTTCATCCACGGTAATGTCGACGCCAGTATGGGGAACATTGGGACCGAAGTTGATCGCGCCATAGCGGTATTCGGGCAGCGGCCAGTTAATCTCATCGGCCGCGACGGGGCGGTCGAAATAGAAATGATCGAATTGTCCTAAAGCCCAAGGTACGGGATAAAGCGCCGGACGCCAGGCTGAAACGGGCACTGGGCCGGGAGTGGGCACCTCGATCACCAGGGTTTCATCTTCTGGTGTTCCTGGGAGTGGAGTAGGGTTATCTGGTAGGGGAAGATCGGCATAAGCTTCATCGATGGGGACGGATTCCGCGGCAGGCTCTTGCTCAGTTGTTTCCTCTGCGATTTCTGTGTCCTGTTCCAGGGTAGGCGATGGTGAGGGTGGGGCCTCATCTGGCACGGCGGTCTGGGTTGCCTGTGGAGACAGCGCGGTTTGATTCGCAACGGGCTGGCAGGCGGCGAAGGAAAGAGTGAGGATGACTAAACTAATAAGCTGTAATCGTTTCATGACTTGCTACCTTTAATGATTAGTACCGCTGAGGCAAGATCGGGGTGGGGGTGATGAATACGTCCAGCGGATAGAGCTGGAGCATGGCCGAGTGCCAGTCCAGGCCGGAGGTAACGGCAAATAGGTTGAACTGTGCCCCGGCGTAAAAGCTGCCCCAATTGGAGAGCGCCGGGACGCGCCCCCAGCCATATTCCCAGGCCAGGGCGGTGAAATCGACCCAATAGCCTGAGGGGACACTGCCTTCCAATGCACCGCCATTTTCATATTCGTAAGTGTCACCGGAGAAGCGGGCGTTGAAGTCCCAAGGACGGTCGACCATTGGGCGGCCCTGGGTGCCGTCTTGATTGGCAGTGCGAAGATAAACGTGCCAATAGGTGTGCGGGCCAATGTCTTCTCGCACAACTTTCATAAAGCCGACGTTGATATACGCCGTGTTGAGGGCGATAGCCCGGCCAGTATACAGCCAGGATTGGCTGAGGCCGGGAGGTAGCGGTTCGTTGAGCGAAACAAAAGCATTTTCCAATGATCCCAGCGCGTCCCAGCCAAGCACCTGGCTCGTGCGGTCGCGCAGGGCATAGAAAGGCTCGATGGCAACTGCGTTCAGTTTGGGGTGGGGGGCGTCGACACCAGCGAGATCGATGGTGAACTGGCGGCCATATATCGGTACCGATTCGGGGGTGAGTACGCTGGCCCAGGCCGCGGTGGGTGTCTCGTTGGCGATGGTTTGTAGGCTGATTGGTAAACTGCCGGGTAGGCTGTTAGCTCCCCAGGTAATCCCGTCCACGCGGCCGGGGAGGCGCTCCGCGGGTAGAACGATTGTGGATTTGGTGGCATCGTAGGCGGTCAAGTGGACGATGTCGACATCACGCACGCTGGTCAAGAGTGTTTTGCCATCGGGGCTCCAGGTGGGGTCGCTGCCGTTACCAATATTGATTGGGATGGCGTCGGGGTTGCGGTATTCGTACTTGAAGATGCGGTCGTAATTATCTACCGGAGAAACCCAGGCCAGATAGCGGCCTTCGGGTGACCAGGCCGGATTGGTCTGGCTGAGGTAGGGGTTATTGCTGATATTTGAGAAGCGACTATCACCAACCCGATCCAGGTCGGCGATCCAGATGTCATTTTGACCGCTGCGGTTGGAGACAAAAGCTACCTTGCGGCCACTGTCGGCCGGATACCAGGCTGGATCATAATCGGCGGCGCCGTCGGTGGTCAGACGCACCGGCTCAACTGAGCCGTCCAGCGGGGTGATGTATATTTCCAGATTGTTGTCAATATATTTCTCGAAAGCCAGCCAGACGCCATCCGGTGACCAGGAAGGGTTGCCATCGTATTCCAGGTCGTTGGTTACTTGCGTTGTTTCGCCGGTCGCGAGATCGAGGATATAGAGGTCCCAATGCCCACCACGGTGGGAGGCAAAAGCGACGCTTTGGCCGTCTGGGCTGAGGGCTGGATGGATGTCGTCCCAATTGCCGCTGGTCAGGCGGGTGAAGGCGGTAGTTTCGGGCTGGTAAGCAAACAAATGCGTATAGCCAAGATCGCTATAGGACATCACCATCAACCCTTGAATGACCTGACCGTCGTTTGCGCCTGGGGTAGCGGTGATGACGATCACCTGTTGTTCTCCGACCTGGATGGGAACAGGCGTTTCGGTTGGCTGCAATGTCGGCGAAGGCGTAATCGTTAATGTTGATGGGGCCGGTGTTGGCTCAATGGTGGTGGGAATGACCGCAGTTGGCGTGGTCAGTAGCGCCAGCGGGTCAGCATAAAAGAAGTAACCTGCGCCTGCCAGTACCGAGATGTTCAAAGCTAAGATCAGTAACAGAGCAAATGGTGTGATGGTAATGCCGCGCTTGCGCCGTTTGCGGGCGCGTTTTTGTGGTTTTGGAGGCGGGGTGGGTTCTATTTGTAATACGCTCATTGATATGTCATTAAATCATAAAAAGGCAATTTGCGTTTGCCGGACGCGTGGTGATTTTCTCCTATGGTTGCAAGAGGATTGCCAAATATAGGAAACAGTTACCTGGTCGACAAGTCAACCGGGACTTGCTTTTCGGAGATCGTCTACAATAATAAATCCGAGCAGGTGTGCTGTTTTGCACGCCTGCTCGGATTTTGAAGGATAAAGGAGAATCAGTTTGTGATCTCGTAAGTTTCCAGAATTTCCAGTAGGGTATCCTTGGTCTTCGTCAGGTAGTCTTCATAAGTGGCGTCAGTACGAGGGAGTGCACCGTAGGTGAACTGGGTGCCGTCTTCCAGGATAAAGTTGAAGATTTCGGTTTGGGCATCGAGGGTATTGCCACCGCCAGCGGCATTGAATTCAAAGCCGTTTACCGCTATTGGTTGACCTAGGAAGAGGATTGTTTCGGCGCGTGACATGACCTCACCTGCCCCCAAACCGGTCGGGCCGCAGGGGGCGTACTTGTAGCCGCTATTGGGGGGCGCAGAGATGCCGATAAAACCCAAGCTGTATTTGATGCTGACACATAAAGTATTTCCATATTGTTCTTGAAGCGCAATCATATACTGTTCGGTGTCCATGCCGTCTGGCAAATCGTCGGTGGGAAAGCCAAGCGGGCCTTGTTCGCTGATCGTGGCTGTCTCAGGATATTTGAACTGGTAGCCATAGCGTTCGTTGGTGTAGGTTAACCAGCCTTCGGTGGGATCGATGGTGGCTTCAGCAGGTGGCGCTACTACAGAGCCTTCTGTAATAACTTCGATACGATTGACCTGAATGCGCGAGCCGTTGACGTCGGGGATGCCGGTGAGTAGTTCGCCCCACAGGCGCACGACCGCGCCGCTATCGCGCAAACTTTCAATCTGACTCTTGATGTCCATATCGTTGCTGTCAACACTGAACCACATTGGGAAGCGGTAATCGAGCACAAGCACGCTGCTCAGGCCGGAATTAAAAGTGTGGCTCATCAGTTTGCCTTGCCAGGCTGCTACCTGATCGCCTTCTGTAGCGGTCGCGCCGTAGCGCAGTTTAGTTACCAGCAGTTGGCAGCCGTTGTAATCTTCAATCTCACAATTCAACTTGCCCCAGAAATGGGCGAATTTCCCTGGTTCTTCTTTGTCGCGCAGGCCAACGATCTCGTTTTCCAATTCCGTTGTTGCGCCGGCAACGCCCAAAGAACCTGTGCCTTCCGGGGAAAGCACCAGGGCGTCGTCGAAGGGACTGCCTTCCGGCAAAGTCTCCACGTAACCCAGCCACCCAGCGACCGGCGGCGCAACTGCGATGAGTTGACCGCTTTCATCTTTGAAAGTGCCGTTGGTTACCAGAGTTGCTGTTGCTGGGAATGGGGATGCAGTCGCTCCAACGGGCGTCGTTTCTACCTGCACGTCCAATGAACCAAATGTATTGCAACTCAGCGGCAGCAAGAACGCCAGGATGAGCACGATTTTCCAGATTGTTTTTTTGGTTAATTGCATGGATTAAACCTCCAATACTTTTATGATGTTTCGATTGTAGTCGGAGGGAGTTGCAGATCGGTTATGGCTGCATGGCGTTCCGGTGACGAGGTGTTACAGATTGGTGACATTGCCAACCGGCAGACGCACCGTGAAGACGGTGCCTTCACCGGCGCGGCTGCGAAGTGAGACGCGCCCGTTGTGACGGTAGATAATGGCGCGCACTAACGCTAAACCTAATCCGCTGCCGGGAATGCCGCGCGCGCCTTTGCCGCGATAGAGTTCTTCCCAGACGTGCGGTATTTCCTCATTGGGGATGCCGGGGCCGGTATCGGCAACTTCGATAACGACATGGTTGTCATCTTCCAGGGCGCGCAGTTCGATGGTGTCTTCAGGCTCAGAAAATTTGATGGCATTGTTGAGCAGGTTATAGATGGCCAGGAAGAGCAGGTCGTGGTCACCGGCAATGGTGGGCAGCGGCCAGGGGGCACGTGGAATGGTTAAGTTCAAGCGGCGTTCGTCTGCGCCGGGTTGGTCTTGGGCGACAGCGTAAGCATCTTCGAGCAGTTCGGTCAGGTCTACCGGGCCGCGCTCGATCTCGCGCGTTTCCAGGTCGGAGAGCTTGCGCAGTTCGGCAATGAGTTGGCGCAGGCGCTGCACCTGGGTTGCTACGCTCTGCTGGGCAGATTGGCGTTGGTTTTCATCTTCGGCGGTAGAGAGATTCGCCAGCCCGGCCAGGATGGCGGTGATGGGATTCTTGAGTTCGTGATCCAGGCGGCTGAGGAAACGACGGCGTTCTTCGCTGGCCTCCTCTGTGAGGTTGATCTGGGTATGTTGGTTCCAATCCCACGCGGCCAGCGCAGCCGCGGCCAACATGGAGATGCCGACACAAAAAATAAGGATCACCACACTGATTTGTACACGGATCAGCAGAAAGGGATTGGGGGCATTGGTTTGCGCCAACCACAGGCTAATGGCAATTCCCAGGATGGCTGGAATCAAGATTGGTAGCCAGCGGAGTTTCATGCAGCGATCTCAACTTTAGAAGCGAAGCGGTAGCCCATCCCGGGAACAGTTTCAATGAAGCGCGGCTGGTTGGCGTCGTCGTTGAGCTTGCGGCGTAATTCGGCGACGCGTGTGTCTACGGCGCGCGTGCCAACCGGGTAATCCCAGCCCCAGACCACGTCCAGCAGGCGCTCGCGTGAGACCATTTCGTCCGGATGGGTCATCAGATATTCGAGCAAGGCCAGAGCTTTGGGGGTAAGGGTGAGTTCTTTGTCGTCCAGGAAAGCGCGCCGGGAACGGCGGTCGAGGGTCAGGTCATCGCAGGCCAGTTTCCACGAGGCGGCCAGGGAGGGTTTGCCGGGGCGCGCCCGGCGCAGTACAGCGCGCACGCGGGCGATCAGTTCGTGGGGATCGAAGGGTTTGTTGAGGTAGTCGTCAGCGCCTTCTTCGATCGCCATAGCACGCTCGGTGGATTCGCCCACCTTGGTTAGCAGGATCACAGGAATCCAATTGTCGACGGCGCGTAACTGGCGCAGCATTTCGCGCCCATCTATGACCGGCATCATTACGTCACTAACCACGAGATGCGGTTGTTTGGCCGTGATGATCTTGAGCGCTTCTTCACCGTTGGCTGCGGTCAGTACGGTGAAACCAGAACGTTCCAGGATCGGGGCCAGGTTATCAGTGATGGCGCGCTCATCGTCAACCAGCAGGATGGTGGATTTTTCCGTCATAGGTCAGATCATTTCCGGGCGACAATGAACACGCGGCCGAGGTCTTCGGGTTCCTCGATGATGCGAGTGAGGTCTTCCAAGGGCGTGAACTGTATATCGCGGAAGCCGATGTCGATCAGGGCGTCTTTGACGGCCGCCATCTCGAAGAGTGTGTTGTAAACGGTTTCTTCGAAACGCTCGTATAAGCCATCGTCACGCTTGAAGAAACCTGAAATCTGGGTGTAGGCGACTTCGTTGAATTCATCGTAGACGCCGCGGGTGAACATGATGATCTCTTCATCGGCGTTGTCGTAATGGGCGCCAGACCAACGTTTCAGGCCGGTGCGCGTATTCAGGTCGAAGATGAAGTAGCCATCGTCTGCGGTTACGTCGTAGACGCATTCGAAGCAACTGCAAAGCGCATCGAAACTTTCCAGGTGATTGAGGGCGTCGAAGGTGGAGATCACCAGACCGAATTCTTCATTCAGGGTGAAATCGGCGGCGTCACCTTCGATGAATTTGGCCTGGCCGGATTCGATATAGTCCTTCGCGCGTTCGCGCGCATGTTCCAGCATTGGCTCGGATAAATCCAGGCCAGTCACCTGGTAGCCGTTGTCGAGTAATTCTTTAGCGAGTTGGCCGGTGCCGCAGCATAGGTCGAGGATTTGCTTGTTCTGCTGGCTCATTTCGGTGCTGCCGTAATAAGCAAGCAGCTTGGGAGCGACGCGTTCGGCAAAGAATCCCCACCGCAAGTTATAGATATGCGCGAAACTGTCACTATAGGCTTGCATAAAATCCCTCCGGTTTTATTTCGATTTCCGAACCAGTAGGAAAATCCCAACGCCAATGCCGACGATGACCAACAAGCATAGGCACAAAATGCCCAGGATGATGGCGATTTCAGGAACACCTAAACTCATTTCATAACCTCCGTAGAATTAGATGCCCAGCCACTGCTGCGCAGCGCGGGGCAAGTCTTGAACCGGGCCGATTTCCATTGTACATTGCGGTAATGATTCGATGAACAGGCGGCCATATTGCTTGGTGAGAACGCGGCGATCGAGCACGGCGACAATGCCGCGGTCGAATTGGGTGCGGATCAGACGGCCAAAGCCCTGGCGGAAGGTCAGGATCGCTTCGGGGATGTTGTATTCGTAGAAGGGCTGTTCGAAAGTTTCAGAACGCGCTGCCACAATCGGGTCAGAGGGAACGGCGAAAGGCAGCTTGACGATGGCGAGCACGGAAAGCGCTTCGCCGGGAACATCGACACCTTCCCAGAAAGCGCGTGTGCCTAGTAAAACTGCCGCCTCTGAAGTCTTGAAGGATTCGAGTAATGCGTGCGGTGAGGCCCCCTCACCCTGTTCGTAGACCTGGATGCCATGATCTGCCAGGGTGGGTGCGATGGCCTCGGAAGTGCGCTGTAACTGGGCGTAAGATGTGAACAACACCAGGGCGCGCCCGCCGGTAGCAATGCAAAGCTGCGCCAGGCTGCGTTCGATAGCGCGTTGGTGCCCGTTACGGTCGGCCGGTTCAGGGATGTTGTCGGGGATGTAAAGCAAGGTTGAGGTCTCGTAGTCGAAAGGAGAGCCAAGGAAAATTTCGTCGGCATCGAAGGCATTCAGGCGGTTGCGGATGTAATTGAATTCTCCTGCCGCGGTCAGCGTGGCGGAGGTCAGGATTACGGAAAGTTTATCGTGCCACAGATATTCTTCCATCAGATGACCGATATGCAACGGTGCGGCTTCCAGAGTCAGCCTGTGCTGCTGCGGGTGGATTTCGACCCAGTAGATTTGTTCATCG
>JAFGRA010000316.1 GCA_016935415.1 Anaerolineales bacterium | reverse complement strand
TTTCTCGAAGTCGGATCATATGCACGAAATTGTTACCAGGATATTTATTGTTCGCTACAACCTATCACTTATTACTTAACCACTACCGAAAAATCAATCAATTCCTTATTTGGAAAATTGAATGACTTACCGACAAAAAGTAATCTCGCAAAGTATTACGAATTTTCTACCAAAAGTGACAAAGATTTATCTGAAAGCCTTAATGTTGTTTCAGTATTACAAAAATCACGAAAATAATTGTCCCGCTTACTACCCAAAAATGGTTTTTCCCAAACTTGGGTAAAAGTGTGTACCAGTAGGCGCAGGATGTGCAACCGCCTGGATATAAACTGCGCTTATATGTTTTCGCACCATCCTGCACGGGTTGGGGAAATGCCTGGCAGAAATACCTCGATACACAATGCGTTAAATGAATTCACGCCAATTTTGGCAGGCTTGCTTACTTTCTTGTAAGGTCCAGGGGGAATCCTAACGAAATCGTTAGTTCCATATGTAACTATGCAAATAGTATACAAAGACCCTCTGGGTATACTGTTGATAATTCATAAACACATTTTTACACAAAGCATCATCAAATTATCACGTTGAACACGGAGGTTCACAATGACACACAAAGTTTTCCGCCCTCGCAATTTCCTGGTCGTAATCATGCTCCTGGTCCTGGCCGCTGTAGCCTACGGTTTCGCAGCCACCAATACTGTTGCCGCAAGCAGCGCTGGTGACGGCACTGGAACAGTAAGTGGGTACGACATCGACAATATCCACTACACCCTGGACGGCACCGACCCCACCGACATCGACGGCGTCAGCTTTGATATGACCGGCGCTTCGGCTGCCCAGACCGTCTACATCCAGATGGACAGCTACGCGGGCTGGTTCACCTGCACGATGAGCGGCACCGCCGCCACCTGTGACACCACCAGCGCAACTGTGCCGGTTGGCAGCACCTTCACCGAACTGCGTGTGGTTGCAGCACAGTAATCTATTCAAAATACAATCATCCCATATTCCATGTTCGCAAAAAGGACGTTGACCAACGTCCTTTTTGCTTTCTTTGCTTCAAGAATTTTCGAAACTCTCGAATAATGAGCTGTGTTGTGCGATCAGTTTGATGGGGGGATGGGCAGTTCTAATTGATCGGCGGCAGCGCGGTAGATTTGCACCTGATTCCCCCCACACTCTTTGGCGTTGAATTAAATTGAAAGGGCTGCTGGTCGCCTTGCCAACAGCCCTTTCGGAGGTAAATAAGGACATTGAATTTGTATGGCTTCGATTATTGACCGGAGATGGCAGATTGTCAAGTTTTCCCAGATTGACCTTGCAGAACTGATAAATTGAAATACACCACCCGGACTGCAACCCATCTGGGGATTATTCGTATAATTAGGTAGAAGATAAAATAACATGGTGTTTTGGAGGAACCCTGATGGATGAAAAAAGTGGACATGGCTACTATCGTGGTGGCCGTTCGATTTTCTGGCCGATGATCATGATCGGCCTGGGCGTGATCTGGCTGCTGGCGAATTTCGAGATCATCCCGCCCGTGAATTGGTGGACGCTGCTCAATTTGTGGCCGCTGGCCCTGGTTGCGCTGGGTTTGCAGATCATGTTCGGGAGCGGGCGGCCGTGGTTGGGTAACCTGCTCAGCTTTTTCCTGGTGCTGGGTGTGATCGGCGTGCTGATCCTGGCCCCCTCATTGGGCTGGACGCCCGGTGGCCAGTTGATCACCGAGCAGTTCAGTGAACCCCTGGACGGTGCCGAGGGCGCCATCGTGCGCCTGGATATGGATTACGGCGATACCAGCCTGGGTGCGCTTTCCGACTCGAATGACCTGATCGACGTCAAGATCACCCACGGCGGTACGGTCAGCTTTTCGGCGGTGGGCGGGGACCGGCGCACGGTCAGCCTGGACCTGGACGCCCGCAACGGCCAGTTCCTGTTCATTAATCCCGCTGCGATTGGCGAAACGGTCAGTGAGATCGGCCTGTCTCCGGATGTACCCATCGACCTGGAGATCGACCACGGTTCCGGCCAGGGTGAGTACGCCTTGGAAGAACTGCAATTGACCGATCTGGAAATAGATATGTCTTCTGGTGATGTTGCTGCCGACTTGCCTGCCGGGGATTATGCCGTCTCGGTTGATGTCTCCTCCGGTGCGGTCGACTTTGCCGGCGCGGCGGGCAGCGATCTGGACGTAACGATGGACGTCAGTTCCGGCCGCCTGGACTTCAGTTTCGCCGAACAGACCAACGCCAAAGTCGAAGTCGACCTGAGTTCCGGCTCGGTGAACATCGAGCTTCCTGAGGGAGTGGGGGTGCGCATTGCTGGCAGCGCCAGTTCTGGTTCGATCCGTGTACCCAAGGGCTACGTGCGGGTCAGCGGTGAGGATGATGATGGCGTCTGGGAAAGCCCGGACTACGGCACCGCCGATTACACCATCGAGATCACCTTTGATGTGAGTTCAGGGTCGTTCAATGTGCGTTAGGATCGCTGTCGCTTGATAATGGAAGCCGGGTTGAGTAAGCAAGCCCGGCTTTTTGATTCTGTTCCCCCCCCTTTTTATGCAATTATGGGTAAATATGCATATCAAATCGGGCTTACTTTGTGAAAGTTCTAATAATTTTTTAATGTAAAAATGGACAATTTGGGGTAATATAATCTACGTATAGCGCATCTATACAGTAACTCCGTAGTGCACATTTTCCTCCTTGTGCTGGGCAGCCACCCGGACCTCCTCCTGGGTGGCTGCCTTCTTTAACGCTATATTGACATTGTCAAAGGGCGCGATTTGTGTGCCCTTTGTTGCTTTAACGAGGGTGATTACGCCTGTGGGGTTTCGTCCAGCCGGATGCCGAGCACCTCGCCGCGAGCGGTTTCTACACCCTGGGCATACAGCGAGCAGGTCATGAAGGTTTTGCGGCCTTCTATCCGGCTGACGCGCGCCCGCAGCACGACCGGCTCATCGGTCAGCGGGGTGGGTTTGAGGTAGTCGACCTTGAGCGAAGCGGTCACGTAGGTGATCAGCGGCTTGCTGCCGATCTGGCGGCCTGCTTCCCGGTGGGCGTGGGCCATCGCCAGCCCCATACAGTGGCAGTCCATCAACGTGGCGATGATGCCACCGTTGAGGATGCCCTTATGCCCGGTGAAATACGGCCGGGGAAGATGTTCCAGCACGGCTTCGTCGTCTTCCCAATAGCTCTTGATCTGCAAGCCTTCGGCGTTGTTGCGTCCGCAGCCCCAGCAGTCGGCGCGTTCTGCCAGGTACAGGTCTTGGAAATAGAAATCAACCATTATTCATCGTCCTCCATGATTTGGGGTTCATTGGGAGCATGAGTCAGGCAGTGCAGCACCGGCAGGCGGGGGTACTTGGGCAGGCCCGGGTTTTGTTTGTGCGCTCCACACAACCAGAACACGCTGCCGTGCACGCTCTGGATACGACGGGCGTGCTGGCAGGTCTGGCATAATCCAGGATAGGGGAAAGCCGTATTCTTCATCCCACCTATTGTAAATGAAGAACACGAATGACACCAATGATACGAATTACACGAATAGAAAAGCAAGACTTTGTCATTTTGTCATTTGCCTAATTCGTGGAATTCCTGTTGTCTTCTCCCCCAAGAGTTCGTTCCTGGGGTGAGGAGGCCACCCCAGGAACGAACTCAACCTGATACGGAGCAAGCTCTGCTTGCTAAACCGCCGCCCTTGCGGGCCAACCTGAGACGGTCTCCGCGCGCTGGGCAGGAAAACTTTCCTGCCCAGCGCGCCAAGGCCGTTTAGGGTTGCGTACCGTTGCTGCTGGAAATGTGGCGCGCCGCGGTGCTGCTGCTACGGAAACGGATGATCTCTTTCTGGCCGTTTTCGATTGCCCGGCGGCCAATATCCGTGGCCGGTTGGTACAGTTTGGGATTGAGAGCCGCCAGCACATCCTGGGCGAAATCCCGCCGCCAATCCATCGGGGCGTGGAAGACGATCTGCATCATGAAGAAGTGATGGGGCAAGTGGGTGCGGTCTTCCCAATTCTTCACGCTCTGGTGCGAGACGCTGCCGCCGTACGGCTCCAGGATGTCGCTGAGTGCCTGGGAAAAGTCGCGCAGCGAGAGCGGGCGCTTGTCATCGCCCTGGATCATGCGGTAGGCGTGCACGATTTCGGATATGGCGCGCTTGGCAGGGAGCGTAGTTTCAATCATAGGCGTTCGGGAAAATGGCATCGTGAGGATGCTTATCCGCTTACAAAAACCTCCGGCTTTTGCGGTGAACGAAAACGTAATTCGAACTTATGTTCTATTGTATAGTTAAATAGGATTTCGTGCAAGTGGGAAATGAGATTATGTCAAGAGACTTGAAATGAGGAGAGGAAGCTATTAATTTACCAAAGACGGATTTGTAGGGCGCATTGCATGTGCCTAGGGCGGACGCAGTCCGCCCCTACATATTTCGGTGTGTAATGGCAAGTCGATAATGTTGGTGCGGCTTTAGCTATCCAACAAACAAGATGGAGGCGCGGAATAGATCACTTGGCGTACCAATTATTTGGCGTACACCCATTCTGTAAACATCGGTTCCAGGTCGCAGTTGCAGTGTGCTTCCAGCACCGCCCGGAAATCCTCCGTGGTGGCGATGCCCCATTTGTAGGTCTGGTAATAATCCTGCATGGCATCTGCGAAGGTCTCTGAACCGAGCTGCTTTTCGAGTTCGATCAGGAACAGCGGCCCGCGGCCGTACACAATGGCGCTGTATTCTGATCCCTGGTAATCATAGGCGGGCAGCCCGACCGGGATAGCTTCATATTCGACCCGGCTCCAACGATAGTTCAGCGAATCGGCAAAGCCCTGCGCCCCGGCTTCACCATAGGTGTCCAGGAAATACAACCAGGTCACGTATTGGGTGACCGATTCGTCCACCCACGGTTCTTCCATCTGGTCGCTGCCGACCGCGTTGTAGAACCACTGGTGGCCGACTTCGTGAGCGACTACCGTTTCCAGCATGGCCTGAGCGGGCATGCCGCTGATCTGAGTGTTCAGGTCGTAGGTGCCGATCGTGATGCCGGTCAGGCCGGGATATTCGATTCCCAGAGCGAGCATCGGCGTGCTGACCACATCGAATTCGGTGTAGGGATAGGGGCCAAAGCGGTCGCCGAAGCTGGCAAGGGAGGCAACGGCATACTTCAGCGCCAACTGCGCCGCATCAGGATACTCTTCCAGGGCGTAGCTGTTGACTACGGTTTCCCCGATCTGGTCCGAGTATTGGATGAAGTGTTCACTGGCGGCCAGGTAGAAATCGCGCGCCGGGCCGATGGCATAGGTCACGTGCTGCATCCCGTTTGCGGCAGAATGATCCACTGTGCTTCCCGATGCAACCAGCGTTAGGTCGTCTGGGGCGGTCACGTTGACGATGTAGAAGCTGGCGTCGAAGTAGGGGAAATCGCCGTTGTCGGCCGGGTATTCGGCGTACCAGCCTTCATCGTCGAATACGGGGATAACGGGATAGAACTCGTCCAGCACGAGCACGTCATTGAAGTAACCGAACAGGCCATAGTTGCCTCCCATCTCGCGCGGAATGCCCAACTCGAAATCCAGGGTGATCACGAGCGACTCACCCGGCTCTAGCGGAGTTTCCAGCGGAACTTTCAAGGCCGTGTCGGCCGCTTCATAGATTGGTGCTACAGGAGCGCCGTCTACACTCAGGTTCGAGATGGTGGCCGTGCCGCCGGAAGCATTGGGAAATAGTCGGAAATAGACTTCGTTCAGGGCCACACTTTCACGGTTGGTGTAACGGACTTCCTGGAAACCACGCACAGTTTTGTACCCAATCGGAATTTCCAGGTTGATGACGTAAACGCTGGCAGCGTCCAGTTCTGGTAGCAGGGTCTGTTCCAGACCAATCAATCCGGCTTCGAACATGGTCAGGTCACCCTGCGGCGGCATCAGCACAGCGGGTGTTGTCTGGCTGCTGGGGACTTCCTTTTCGGTATTTTCTACTGGTGGGGCGGTTTCTACGGCTGGGGCCTGCGTGGGCGTTGCCGTTGGGGTACAAGCCGAGAGAACGAGCAACACGATTGCGAACATGAACAAAGTGGACTTGATTTTCATGCGGTTCACCTTTGGGATAGCTTTTTTTATAATACCTTAGGGGGAGATATTGGGTTCAGCGCGCCAGTCTAGGCTATCTGCCCGATATGTTGTTCGAGCAATCTCGGGCTAGAAGAAAAAGGCAGCAATAAAATAGAAAATTGCGCTTGCAAGCCCCAGGAAAAGCAGGATCATACTTTGCCGGATGTATCGGTATTTCCTTTTTACGATCTGGCTGACGTAATAATTGTTGTAGATATATTCTTCGCCCAATTGGGCTGTACTTAACCGTTTTGCATCGTCTTCATATTCTTGTGGGGAGTTTCTAGTAGCGATATCCCCCCAAAAGATCATGCCTTTGCCGCCACTAAAAAGTCGTGGAAAGATGGTTAAGAAACTGATCAGGTCAGAAAGGAAGAAAAACAAGATTGCCAGGGAGAAGGCGATTGTGTCCACAATAGGTACATCTGCTACCCTGTTCTCGAAGAGATAGGCGATGATAAGGGAGTTGATCGTCAGCAGTAAACCAACCTTGGCATCGGCAATCAGGACTTGATTGTATAAATATTGATGGACATCTTTGCCAAAGTCGAATAACATTGCTTTGGAGATTTGCTTGTCAGCTTTTTCTTTCTTGGACATGATCTCCTCCTATTTTAATTTGCATATTTTCAATTAAGGCAAATTATATCCCGGTTTTTTAGGTATAGAAAACTTTACTGCACAAGGATCAAGCATGGAATTTCAACGTGACGGATTCAGGATCACCGACGATAAAACGGTCGCCGATGTCGATTATATTGTGGCGGCATTACACACGACATATTGGGCCGCTGACCGACCACGCGAGATCATCGAAGCCGCGCTGGAAAATTCGGTGCTGCTCTCGCTTTTTGATGGGGCGCAACAGGTTGGCTTTGTGCGCGTGGTGACGGATTACATCACCTTTGCCTGGATCTGTGATGTCTATGTCGATCCAGAGGCGCGCGGCCAGGGTTTGGGGGTGTGGATGATGGAATGTCTGGCGGCCCATCCGGCCACCCAGGTGGGCTTACAGTTGCTGGCTACCAGAGACGCGCAAGGTTTGTACGAGAAGTTTGGCTTTCAGCGTTGGGAATGTATGTCCAAGCGGCGCGCCTATTGAGGCTACCAGTGTTTGTAGCGCACGAGTTCCGCTAGCGGTTTGCGCTCCTTGGGCCTGGGTGGATCGGCTGCATAGCCGATTGGGAGGATGACCAACGGCTCAGCCTCGGCCGGCAATTTTAGTACGTCGATCACGGCATCACGGTCGAAGCTGCCGACCCAACACGTGCCGAGACCGAGATCGGCGGCGGCCAGCGTGAGGTGATCGACAACAATCGCCACATCTACATCGGTGTAATCCTTGCCGTCGGCTCGCGTCCAACCTTCGGCCCGCACCGCGCAGGCACAGATTACCAGCGGTGCACTCAGGAACCACTCCCGATGGTAGATACGCTGCATATCCGCTTCTCTGCCTTCTGTGTGCACTACGATCAGTTGGAAAGGTTGGCGGTTGACGGCTGTAGGGGCCAGGCGGGCGGCTTCCAGCACCTGGTTGAGCTTCTCCTCTTCCACCGGGGTGGACTGGTACCCACGCACGCTGTAGCGTTGCTTAACAAGTTCGGCAAATTCCATTTTTCCTCCTTGGAAAATGTGATCTGCGTTATTATATCCTGGTACTTGGGCGCTGAGGCACCGAGTAATCAGACACCCAGGCGCTGAATAATCAGGCAACCAGCAATTAGGATAGGAATAAGGGTTCCTTGCATATTTCTGTATTAGCTAGAATTCACATCCTGGTTACTGGTCACTCGTTACAATTCATGTTTCTCGGTTCTCGCTTCCTGTCCCACGCTATCTACTGCATACTGTTTACTGTATACTACCCACTATCTATTATCTACTGTCCCGCTTGACTCCACCTTCCCAAAAGTGTATACTATCAATGGAACATGTTGGTATATGTTGGTATAAGTAATCCCAAAAATTGATGATTGAGCAGAATCACGCCATGCCGCTGTATCAGGCACTGATCGAATCCATTCTTGCAAAGATCGAAAGCGGTGAATTCAAGCCAGGGGAGCGCCTACCGTCGGAAAGTGAGTTATGCAAGCTTTACGAGGTAGGGCGTAATACTGTGCGCCATGCCTTGAGTGAACTGGTCAGCCAGGGCGTGCTCACCACCATACATGGTGTCGGCACTTTTGTGACTGACGAGCGTATGAACAAAACTGCCCAGTTCTTGTTTGGCTTTTCGAAAGAAATGTCCCCGCATGGCGTGGAGATCACCAGTGATGTACTCGCAGCAGAATTGATTTCTGCGGATGCCGCCCTTTCGCGGCGTTTGCAGGTGCAGTTGGGCAGTGAAGTCGTTTTCCTATACCGGGTACGTAAGATGGATGGTGAACCGGTTGCCATCGAACGCTCGTATTTGCCGCACGAACTTTGCCCGGGTATTTTGGAATACGATTTTGCGCAGCGCTCTCTCTACGAAACGCTGTCCAGCGTTTATAATAGAAAGCCAGATCACGCCGAGCAGGAAATCGAAGCCAGCCTGGCAACACCCGAAGTCGCCCGCTTGCTCGGACTAGCTGCCCCGGCGGTCGTGTTGGTTTTCCACCGCGAAACCCGCCTGGCGAACGGTAAGGTGATCGAATACGTCGATTCGGAACTGCGCGCCGACCGCTTCCGTTTCAATTCGCAGTTGCGGCCTTACGCGCAATCCGAGCCATCTATTTTCCGGCGTTTACCGATTGGAGACGCGGCTGAATAAACGATGAATATACCCTCTGATTCCGAACTTCAAGAAATTGTGCGGCAGATTGTGCGCCGCGTGCAGGGTGGTGAAGCACCATCTACCGCTGCTTCCGGCGGCAGGCTGCAAGTGAAATCTATGGCTGAAGTTGCGCCCGCTGCAACCAATGCGGTGGCGATTGGTTGTGACCACGGCGGCTTTTCGATGAAAGTCAGCCTGATTGCCCATCTCAAAGCGCAGGGCTACCCGGTGATCGACTGTGGCACGCACAGCACCGAGTCCGTTGATTACCCCGATTTTGCTCTGGCAGTTGCTAACCAGATCAGGGAAGGCAAGGCCTGGCGTGGCATAGTCATCGATGGGGCCGGGATCGGGAGCTGTATGGCGGCCAACAAGGTGAATGGGGTGCGCGCCGCCATGTGCTACGACTATGCCACAGCCTTCAATTCACGCGAGCATAACAATGCCAACGTGCTCACTCTGGGGGCGGGCTTGATTGGCCCCAGTCTGGCGAAACAGATCGTCGATACCTTTTTGAAAACCGAATTTGGCGGCGGGCGACATGCTGGCCGCGTCGATAAGATTATGGCAATTGAGGAAAAGTAAGCATGATCGGGAAAGAGATTACCGTAGAAAAACTTGTTGAAATTGTGACCCGCGAGGTATTGTTGGCGCTGGCCGAACAGGAACACACTCAGACGCACGGCGAGTTCTGCCATGAAGAGTGCGCTGAGGGCATTTGCGTGCATACCTGTTTCGATAACGTTGGGCACGTGGTCAATGTGGGCGCAGAACGCCTGACCTCCACTCTGGGCGGCATTCCCCAAGACCCCAGCGTGGCGAAATTGATCGACCATACCTTGCTCAAACCGGACGCCACTGCCGACCAGATCGCCCAGCTTTGCTTCGAGGCCCGCAAATACGAGTTCGCATCGGTGTGTATCAATCCTTCTTATGTCAAACTCTGCGCCGATCTATTGAAAGGCACGGACGTCAAGGTGTGTACGGTAATTGGCTTCCCGCTCGGTGCCACCGCCCCGGACGTAAAAGCCTTTGAAACCCAGACTGCTTTGAACGACGGCGCCACCGAGATCGATATGGTCATCAATATTGGGGCGCTCAAGGCCAAGGATTTGGAATTGGTATTGCGCGATATCCAGGGCGTGGTCAATACTGCCCACGCCGCTAATGCTCTGACCAAGGTGATTATTGAAACCTCGCTGTTGACCGACGAGGAAAAAGTGACCGCCTGCTTGCTGTCCAAGGAAGCCGGGGCCGACTTCGTCAAGACCTCGACCGGTTTTGCCGGGGGCGGGGCCACGGTCGAGGATGTTGCCTTGATGCGCCGTGTGGTCGGCGAGAGTATGGGCGTGAAAGCTTCTGGTGGGGTACACGACTTTTCGGAAGCCCAGAGCATGGTCGAAGCGGGGGCAACCCGAATTGGGGCCAGCGCCGGGGTCAAGATCGTGCAGGGTGAGTTGGATGCCAAAGGTGGCGCTCAGAAAGCCGCTCCTGCCGCCAACAAAGGTTATTAGGAAATACACTCTATGCGTGTAGCCAAGGTGATCGGCACCACCGTTTCGACCATCAAGAGTCCCCGCATTGCCGGGACCAAACTCTTGATCCTGCAAGCCACGGACGAGACCGGTGAAAAAGAATTGGGTAAACCTTTCGTCGCTATCGATGTGGTCGATGCTGGGGTAGGCGACCTGGTGCTGACCTGCCACGGTTCCGCTGCCCGCCAGACCCATATCACCAAAGATACCCCCGTTGACGCGGTTGTGATGGCCGTGATCGACCATCTCGAAGTCGACGGGAATGTCGTTTTTCGGAAAGCTTAGATTCGGAGCATGGTATGCTGATTGCGCGCGTGATTGGTACCACGGTTTCAACGATCAAGAATGAAAAGCTGGAAGGGCGCAAGCTGCTTATCCTGCGTCCGACCGACGAAACCGGGAAGCCGACCGGTCAGCCTTACGTGGCCGTGGATACATTGGACGCCGGGATTGGTGATTTGGTGCTGACCGCCCATGGTTCCAGCGGACGCCAGACCGACATCACCAGCAACAGCCCGGTGGATGCCGTTATCATGGCCGTGATCGACCACCTGGAAGTCGGTGGCGATGTCGTTTACCGGAAGGAGTAGCATAGGAGCCTATGGCTGAACTTATGGCTGAAATGGACAAAGACCTGCGCTCGATTCAACAGGCCCGCGATATGGTTACTGCGGCGCGCCAGGCCCAGCAGCAATGGGCTGTGGCTACCCAGGAACAGGTCGACCGCGTATGCGCGGCCATGGCCGATGCTGCATTCCAGGCCGCCGAACGCCTGGGGCGCGCTGCTTCCGAAGAAACCGGTTTTGGCGTCCCCGCCCATAAAAAGCTGAAGAACGAATTTGCTTCCAAGCACGTCTGGGAAAGCATCCGCGACGTCAAGACGGTCGGCGTAGTGAATTATGATGCATCCCGCAAGGTGTATGAGATTGCCTGGCCGATGGGTGTGGTTGCCGCGTTGACTCCCAGTACGAACCCGACCTCGACCACGATGAATAAGATTTTGATCTCGGTCAAGGCTCGCAATGGCATTGTGGTCGCCCCGCACCCTTCGGCGGTCAAGTGCTGTGAGGACACCGCCCAATTGATGGCGCGCGCCGCCGTCGCCGCCGGTGCCCCGGAGGGCCTGATCCACTGTATGTCTGAGATTAGTTTACCGGGCACGCACGAACTGCTCAGCCACCGTTACACTGCTGTGATTCTGGCGACAGGTGGCTCCGAGATGGTGCGCGTTGCCCATTCGCAAGGCAAACCGGCTTATGGCGTTGGCCCTGGTAACGTGCCCGTGTACGTCGACCGCAGCGCCGATCTGGAACGCGCTGCGAAGTACATTGTTAGCAGCAAGGCCTTTGATTATTCCGTGATCTGCGCCACTGAACAGGCCGTGGTTGCCGACCGGCCGATTGCTGCCCGCCTGCGCGAATTGATGCAGGCCGAAGGCGCCTATTTTGTAACTCCGGCCCAGGCCGAGTCGCTGCGCGGCGTGCTCTTTCAGCCCAACGGGGCGATCAATGCCCAGACGGTGGGCAAATCCCCGCAGTACCTGGCCGCCATGGCTGGCATCCAGGTGCCCGAAACGGCCCGTATCCTGGTGGCAGATCTGGATCGGGTTGGCCGCGACGAGCCGCTTTCCAGGGAAAAACTCACCACTGTGCTCGGCTTCTACGTCGCCGATGGCTGGGAAGCCTGCTGTGACGTGTGTATCGAATTGATCCAGTTCGGCGGACGCGGCCACAGCCTGATGATCCACGCCACCGACCAAGATGTGATTATGCGCTTTGGCCTGGAGAAACCCGTCTTTCGGATTGGCGTGAACACGATGGGTACGTTAGGGGCGATTGGCCTGACCACCGGTGTAATGCCTTCCATGACCCTGGGTTCTGGCGGCATTGGTGGCGCCATTACCGGCGATAACATCACCGTCTATCACCTCTTCAACGTCAAGCGCATGGCTTATGAAATCACCCCTCCGCCCGAATCGGCCTTGCGGCCTGGGCAGGTGCCTGCCGGTAAGGTCTACGGGCCGACGCCGCAGGAATTGGAAAAGATCGTTCGGGAAGTTGTTTCCGAAATTCTGAATACCTGATGGACATATTGTCCATATGATCGCATTCGACAAAATTGATCGATAATATTTTTTCAAAAGGAGTTTATCAATGGCACAAGATCCTACATTAATCGCACTGGGAATGGTCGAGACGCGTGGTTTGGTGGGCGCAATTGAGGCCGCCGACGCTATGGTCAAGGCCGCCAATGTGGTCCTGATCGGTTCGGAGTACGTCGGTGGCGGTTTCGTCACTGTAATGGTGCGTGGCGACGTTGGCGCAGTCAAGGCTGCAACCGATGCCGGTGGCGCGGCTGCCAAGCGTGTTGGCGAACTGGTTTCCATCCACGTGATTCCGCGCCCGCACGAGAACGTAGAAATGATCCTGCCCCAGAGCAGCAAAGGTGGCTTCGGCGGTCGTTCCACTGGCGATAAAAAGTAAACTTGCTGGATAAAACTGAGTTAGGCGCATACCTGGCGTGCGCTGCGCAGGTCATTCGCTGGCTGGGCGACCCGGAACCACCACCTCTGGCGCAACCACCGCAGGGTCAACTGCGCGTGGGCGTCGATCTGGGAACGGCTTACCTGACGGTGGTCGTGCTCGATGCCGATTGCCAGCCCCTGGCCGGTGAATACCAGTTTGCCCAGGTGGCACGCGATGGCCTGGTGGTCGACTTCGTTGGTGCGGTCGAGCTTGTAAAAGGCATGAAGGCACGCCTGGAGCGCCGCCTCGGCCGCGAACTCACCAGCGCCGCCAGTGGTTATCCGCCGGGTGTGTCCCAGGCCGAAGTGCGGGCGACTGCCAATGTGGT
>JAFGRA010000315.1 GCA_016935415.1 Anaerolineales bacterium | reverse complement strand
GCGGGCGTCGCCAAGTGGTAAGGCATCAGCCTTCCAAGCTGACATTCACGGGTTCGAATCCCGTCGCCCGCTCTTTATGAGGGAAATCGCGGCAGGTATTTTCCATTTCTGCTTAAGTAAGGGCCCGTAGCTCAGTGGCAGAGCGGACGGCTCATAACCGTTTGGTCGTAGGTTCGATCCCTACCGGGCCCATATTTTTGACCAATTCGACTGCGAGAGTAGGAGTTTGTTTTAGATTAAATTGGGTTGTTTTTATGTTTTTATTTTTCTAATTGAGCACTCTATTAATATAAATGGTTCAGGAAATTTACAGACTTACAATAAGTATCAATAGATGTTGTTCCGATTAGCAGAGTTAATTATAAATATGGGGAGTGAAAAGAATTAGCGAAAAGCTAGATAGAACAGAACTAACCAAAAAAATAGCTGTTTAGGTGTTCAATGAAAGAAAATAAAAAAGCAATAGAGATATCCATAGGTATATTCGGGATAATACTGTTCATGGTGGTTTTCTGTCTCTTTTTGGAAATTTGGAGTAGTCTTTATGACGATGAAGAAAACACCACAAGGAGCGAGGCCTATGCAATCGACCCAGACACACTGCTTCAAGATGTAGAAAACGGCAATCTGGATGCAGCCTTTGATTACATTGAGGATTACAGTCGATACGATCCGGAAAGCTATCACCCGCCAACAAATTGGTCTGGTGAGGATATGTATTTCATGCTTTCAGAATTCTTTACCTATGTTACCGGGGACAATCTGGGCGATTGGCAAGTCCATGAAGCTGATTTCAAAGCATCATGCAACGCCGATTCATTTAGGTTTAATTATTCCGGTTTTGTCGTTTTCAAGAATCTGACAATCGATAATAAACCTTACCGTTGGATGCGAAGATTCTATATTGAAGCAATTCCCCGTGAAGCCGTATTTATTGAAAAGGAAGTTCATAATAACAATGCATTTCCCGCCCCTCAAAAATGGAAGTCCATCGATTACCAAAATCTCTCGATATCGGTGGAAGAAGCCCTGCTAATTGCTTTCGATCAATACAGTTCAGAAATTGAATCCTGGGATGAGGGATGTAAACATGTATTAATACTTAATCGAGCGGAAGATAGCTTTAATGGCTGGCGACTCTTTTTTCGGGAGAGCTCAGATATACCAAGCTCTCATCTGAGCCTTGTTGTAGATGATTCGACAGGTGAGATCGAGCTAATCTCGCGTTAAATTTCAAGAGAAGTACTGGATTTTTTGTATAATGCAGATGAGCAAGAGGTCGCTTCTTATTGCTATTGATTTCTTTTTGCATTTACTAGCATTTGCTCTAGAACTCTCACGATTTCGTCTTGGTCTATAGAACTCTCATTTCTTCCAAGACCGGCAATTTTCTTTTGAATATCAGTGTTAGAAAATATGCCATAAACCCCATCTGTTACTTGTAAGTTTTCGTGCATCAGGTTCATACTGATAGCTTTCAAGTCGCTGATGTCTTTGGCCTGTTGGATGCTATATACAGCGAAGCCATGTCTGAAATTATGGGGGTTATGATAAGGTAAACCAACCCGCTTGAGCCAGGCTTTGAGAGCTTTTCTTGCTCTTGAATGCCTGTGTTTTCCCACATTGGTTTTGCTGCGATCTATTCCCCCGGTTTCAGGTGAAAAGGGAGCAAACCAGAGACCGTCAGAAGGAAGCACAGCCCTAACTTCATTATCCCAGGCTTTTACAACTCCCAATAATTCGGGAATATCGAGTAAATAGGTTGTGGCATGTTTACTGTTTTTCGTTTTGACACCGAATTTAGGCCGCGACTATTCGGGAAAGGTGCTTTCCTTTCCAGGAAATTGGACGATTGCTATCGTCTGGGATGCAATCCTAATATTTGCTTCTGTAAATTCTGACATTATACTTTGGCTAACTTCGCTGCGAAAAGTGCGTCTCAGATCATTATCTACCGGATAGACCATCCCTAACTCTATCCAATTGTCAGTCATCTTTAAAAAAACCCGCGGCTCTAACGAGGTTATTCTAACGGCTAGTTTTCGTCTTGCCTGCCGACGCTGTTCTTCCGCCTGAGGTAATAGGCTTTGATATTGCGGGTGTTTTTTAACTACCCCAACCATTATCTCAATTGCTTTTTTCCAATCAGTTTCATACGTAATTGGGAGGCTAATTTCATCCCATATAAAACGAAGATAGGCGGAATAATTATACAATGGCTCTTTGAAAATAAAAGCATTCGACACTGTAACGATTCGACCTGTGTTATGGTCTCCTTGAAGCCAGTTGCCTATCTCCATTAATGTTGTCCGCAAGATCCCTACATCGACCACATCTCCTCGAATATTGCTGGTTTCTATCCGGTCACCGACTGAAAATGGGCGGCCACTGATTATCGTTATCCACCCAGCAAAGCTACCTATAATTTCTTGGAGGGCAAATGCCAATCCCGCAGCCAATATACCTAACGCTACTGATAAGTCCCCAAGTCGTTCTATCCATACACCTATTATTACCATTGTTCCTAGTATACTAATTGCGTAGGTGGTGGCCTTTCTGATAGTGTAGACATAAGGGCTATCTACATTAATTCGCTGCACGATTAAATATAATGCTAACCGGCGAAGAATGTTCTGTCCCAATAGAATTAGTGCAGTAAGAATGAGTTTCCGATAGAGGTCGTTGGACCAAATTGAATTCAATAATAATGGAATATCCATACATTTCTCCAATAGTTCCAAAAATAATTTCGATTGGTTTACGATAGACTTATCTACAGAGAAATTTGAGCCAATTCTCTTCTTCGGTACATAAATTATACTTTCAAACAAGCCCCTTGCTATTACAAGATAGCGTAAAGTATTTCTTTAATCATTTTTTCTGGCATCATTCTTCTGATATGATCTCATTCTAAGGGTTTTTAACTATAAATTGCGTGAATTTCAGGATTTAGACCTCCGTCCATGAGGCCTCGAACCATCAATTTTAGCCCCCTGGAAACCAGAACGCTTTTATAATCAAACTGAATGAAATAAATAGGCGAATAGGGAAAGGACTTAGAAACGTTTGGGCGGAGGTTCGGCGAACTGAAGTTTGATCCCTACCGGGCCCATATTTTTTACCAATTCGACGCCGAGTGGATAACTTATGATCGAAATTATCGATTTGAGCCAGGAAATCTACAGCGGGATGCCGACCTTTTCGGGCATGCCGGAAGTGCAGGTCAGCGTGCATGCCACCCACGAGGAATGGGATGGCATCAGCGACAGCGAGGTGGTTTCGCCCGCCGTCAACCGCCTGGAAATGGGCGAGCACACCGGCACGCATGTCGATGCGCTCAACCACATGGCGCGCCAATACCGCGACCAATCGATCGATACCATGCCGCTGCACATGTTCTACACCGCAGGCATTTGCCTGGACCTGTCCGCCAAAGCGCCGGGTGAGTTGATTGAAATAGAAGACTTGCAAGCCGCGCTCTCCACCGCCAACCTGGAGATCAGGCCGGGCGATACGGTGCTGCTGTACACCGACCACTACCGGCGCGCTTTTGGCACGGATGAATGGGAGCATGGCCCGGGCATCAGCGCCGCGGCGGCGCGCTGGCTGGGCGAACAGGGCATCGCCGCCTTCGGCGTGGAGACCCAGGCCCCGGGTGTGCGCCACGTTTCCAACCGCTCAGTGCACCATATCTGCGGGGAGCTGGGTTTCACACATTACGAGAACATGGTCAACCTGCACCAGTTGGTCGGGCGCGGGCGTTTCCGTTTCATCGGCCTGCCGCTCAAGATCAGGGGTGGAACCGGCTCGCCGGTGCGCGCCGTGGCAGTGTTTGAGGCGTGAGTGGGTACAGTATAATTTAGTATGACGAGCCTGACATCTGTTAGTATGTGGTGTGGATAAAGCTGCACCGGAGCGAACAATGAATATCCAAAAAAGACTCAGGGAAATGCAAGACCGGATGCGCAACGCCGGCTGGCGTATTCAATGGATCCCCTGGCAAGAACCCGACAAACCCGAGGTGATTAATTCCAAACCCATTGCTCTGGTCGGCGTATTGATCTTTATTGGCTCGATCTTCCTTTTTGGTTATGGGCAAAGTGCCGACAGTATCATCAGTATGTCGGTTGGTCAACTGCTGATCGCCGCCATTGGTGGATTGGCGATCGCCATGCTTGGAAGCGTTTACACGGCCGTCCAAATGCAGGCCGACTGGGAGCGCGTCGAGGCACAGTGCATCGATCGTGAGATCGCAGAATGTTCAGACCCGGATGGCGGTTCTCCGAGTTGGGCCTATCGCCTGCTTTGCACGTTCCGCTATAAAGGACAGGAATACACCGTCACCCCTGAGGCATCACATCTGGTTAGCTTTAATTCTGAGCGGCGCTTGCAGAATTATCTGGAAGAACGTATTCAAGCAGATGGGCGCTGTCAGCTCTGGATCGACCCGCAGAACCCCCTGCATGCCATTTTCCACAAAAAGCGTTGTTGGCTGTGATTTTCTGCAAACGGCTACTTTTGGGTATACTGCTCTTGTTTACCCTGGCCGGCTGTGGTGGACAGGCGGATAGTTCCACCGGTTACGAAGTCACCGGCGCGGCCGAGGGTGCCCCGGAAGATTGCCGCCCGGAGCAGGTTGCGGCGCGTCTCGACCAACTTGGGCAGGCGATCAGTACACAAGACATCGGCCGGGTGCTGACCTTCTTCGATGAGAGTCCCTTCCAATGGTATTCGATTGATGAAGCACCAACCAGCACGGCGCAGGGTTTCACAGCTTACAACCTGGCTGATCTGGAAGCTTATTTTCTGGAGCGTTTTGCCCAGGATGAAAAATGGGAATTGGTGGAACTGTATGTGAACGGTTGGGATTCAGCCCGCAAGCTGGTGCACTTTGGCCCGGTGCACATTCGTCGCACAGCGAACGACCTGCCGCTGGAGTTGGAGGGATCAGAAAACCTGACCGATGGCAAAGGCGCTTACCACTGTGAATCGCAAACTTTCATTGTGTTGAGCTTGGTGATGGAGGGGGAGTAGGGAACTGCTACCATATACCAGGCACTAACCGATAGTAAAAGCAGGAGCAATCTCGTGGCGCTAAAAGAAAAATTTTTGCAATCCAATCTCCCCGAAAATTTCTACTGGTTCAATGAACCGACCCGCTACCAGCTTGGCAACGGGCTGGAAATCTATACCGATGCCGAGACCGATTTCTGGCAGCGTACGCATTACGGCTTCCGGCGCGACGACGGGCACTGCCTGTTCACCAAGCAAAGCGGCGACTTCTCGTTGGTGACGCACGTTGAATTTCGCCCGCAGGTGCAGTACGACCAGTGCGGCCTGATCGTGCGCGTCGATGCCGAGAACTGGATCAAGACCTCCACGGAGTACGAGAACGCGCAGGTCAGCCGCCTGGGTTCGGTGGTCACCAACCTGGGCTACTCCGATTGGGCTACGCAGGACATCTCATCCGATCACAAGGAGATGTGGTACCGCATCAGCAAAAACGGCGCGAACTTCCTGCTCGAAAGTTCCTACGACGGCCGGAAATGGGCGCAGTTGCGCATCGCCCACTTACACAAGCTGCCGGACGAATTGCAGGTGGGAGTGTACGCGTGCAGCCCAATCGGTAATGATTTCTGGTGTAAGTTTACGGGATTGGAAATTGGGGAGAATGCGTGGGCTTATCAGGGATAAATAGACAGAGAAGCATAAATTAATCGGTGGGCTGTATAACCAAACAGCCTACCGATTTTTTGTTTTCTAAGGAGGGGCGGCAATCACCATCCCGGTGACTGCCGCCCAGATGAAAACGATCCGCCGTCACGCCAGGCGGTTCGCTGCTAAGGAATAATACAGGTCGTTCCAGCGCGCTGCTTGCTTGAATTGGCGCAGGCTGGTATTTTCGTCGATCAAGAGCATCTCGATCCCGGCGATACCGGCAAAATCTTCCAGATGTTCGGCGGTAACCGAGTAGCTGAAACCTGTATGATGCGCGCCGCCGGCCAAAATCCAGGCCGCGGCGGCGGTTTTTAAGTCAGGGAGTGGTTTCCACAGGGCGCGTGCCACCGGCAGCTTGGGCAGCGGTTCGTCGGTGGGCACAACTTCGACCTTGTTGACCAGCAGGCGGAAGCGCTGGCCCATATCCATCAGCGCGGCGCACACCGCCGGTCCGGTCTGGGCGTCGAAGATCAGGCGCACGGGGTCGGCCTTGCCGCCAATGGAGAGCGGGTAAATTTCCAGGCTGGGTTTGCCGTCTGCAATCGACTCGCAGATTTCGAGCATGTGGGCACCCAACACTTTATCGCCGGAGGGGGAGAAGTGGTAGGTGTAGTCTTCCATGAAGCTCACCCCTTTTTCCATGCCGGCGTTCATTACCTTCATGGCGCGCACCAGGGCAGCGGTCTTCCAGTCACCTTCGGCCCCGAAGCCGTAGCCATCGCGCATCAGGCGCTGGGCAGCCAGACCGGGCAGCATCTTGAGGCCGTGCAAATCCTCGAAGGTGTCGGTGAAGGCTTTGAAGTTGCCGGCCGCCAGGAAGTTGCGCAGGCCGTTCTCGACGCGCGCCTCTTCGCGCAGCGAATCATGCTGCGCGCCGCCCGGCTGCAGGGCGGGAACAACGTCGTATTCGTCCAGGTACTGCTCGATGAGTTTGTCCACGTCCGCATCGGGCACTTCCTTGATGGCAGCGACCAGGTCGCCGATGCCGTAGCCGTACACGTCGAAGCCGAATTGGGCCTGGGCAGAAACCTTATTGCCTTCAGTCACGGCCACGTCGCGCATGTTATCGCCGAAGCGGGCCACCTTGGCGCCCTGCCAGTCGGCCCAGGCGCAGGCGGCGCGCACCCACACGCTCAACTCGGACTGCACTTCGGCGTCCTGCCAGTGGCCGACGACGACCTTGCGGTTGAGGCGCAGGCGGCTGCAAATGAAGCCGAACTCGCGCCCGCCGTGCGCCGACTGGTTGAGGTTCATGAAATCCATATCGATCTCGGCCCAGGGGATCTCCGCATTGAACTGGGTGTGCAGGTGCACGAAGGGTTTCTTGAGCGCCAGCAGCCCGCTGATCCACATCTTGGCGGGTGAGAAGGTATGCATCCAGGTAATCAACCCGACGCAGTTGGGAGCGGAATTGGCTTCCAGGCACAGGCTGTGCACGGCGTCCGGGGTGGTCAATACGGGCTTGAAGACCACCTTGACGGGTAGTTTTTCAGAGAGCGCGGCGGCGACCTGCTTGGAATCTGCGGCCACCTGCTCCAACGTTTCGGGGCCGTACAGGTGTTGGCTGCCGGTCACGAACCAGACTTCATAGTTTTTCAAATCGATCATGAGAATAGCTCCTCTATTTTCTCCGTAGGCTATTGGCCGTATTGGTTGGTGTAGCGGTCGTGTAGTTTGGCGACGTCGTCCGGGGGAATTTCGTCCGGGGTGCCGATCTGCAGCGCCATCCACACCGTGGCGGCGATATCTTCGACCATCACGGCCGACTTGACCGCTGCTTTGGCGCTGTCGCCAATCGTGAACACGCCGTGGTTCTTGAGCAGCACGGCGGGCGAAGTGCCGATGTTTTCGATGACCTGCTTACCGATGGCTTCACTACCGATCAGGGCAAACCCGGCGCACGGGATCGGGCCGCCGAATTCGTCGGCCTGGGCGGTAAGGTAAACGGGGATGGATTTTCCGACCGCCGCAAAGGCGGTGGCGTAGCGCGAATGGGTATGCACCACGCCATTCACATCGGGGCGGTGGCGGTAAATGTACAGGTGGCTGGCGGTGTCGGAGGAAGGCTTCAGGTCGCCTTCCACGATCTTGCCGTCCAGGTCCACGACCACCATATCTTCAGCCATAAGATTCTCGTAATATACGCCGCTGGGTTTGATCGCCACCAAACCGCTTTCCGGGTCACGCGCACTGATGTTGCCGCTCGTCCAGGCCACCAGGTTATTTTTGGGCAGTTCGAGATGCAATTGCACCAGTTCTGCTTTTATTTTTTCGAGCATAAATATCTCCTATCTGGGGCGCTATTTCTTGGCATCCGCCTTGATCTGCTTTAATCGCTTCATTACGTCATTCTCGCCGCGCCCGAAGTAATTGTGCAGCTTGAGGTATTCGGCGTAGAGTTTGTCGTAGACGGCCTGATTTTCGGGGATTGGGGTGAAGGCTTCTTCTTTGAGGGCCGCCATGCTTTGGGCAGCCTCGAAGATCGTATCGTAACCCCCGGCGGCTTTCCCGGCGGCGACTGCGCCGAACATGGCCGAACCCAGCGCGGGGGTCTGCTTGGAAGCACTGACCTTGAAGGGGCGGCCCATCACGTCGGCGTAGATTTGCATGAGCATCTTGTTCTTTTCGGGCAGGCCGCCGCAGGCCACCAGTTCGTGGATGGGGACACCGTTTTCCTCGAAGGCTTCGACGATCACGCGCGTGCCATAAGCGGTGGCTTCGATCAGGGCGCGGTAGATTTCTTCGGGCTTGGTGGCCAGCGTCATGCCGATCAGCATGCCGGTCAGGTCGACGTCGACCAACACCGAACGGTTGCCGTTCCACCAGTCCAACGCCACCAGACCGGATTCACCGACTTTGAGTTGGGTGGCTTTCTCTTCCAAAAGGGCATGGATGTCGAGGCCGCGTGCTTCGGCTTCGCGCTCGTACGCGCCGGGAATGCAATTGTCCACGAACCAGGCGAAGTGATCGCCCACGCAAGACTGTCCCGCCTCGTAGCCAAAGAAGCCGGGCAGGATGCCGTCTTCCACGTAGCCGCAGATGCCGGGCACCATGTGTTCTTCTTCATTGAGCACCATGTGGCAGGTCGAGGTGCCCATAATCATTACCATACGCCCGGCCTCGGTCACCGTGGCGGCCGGGACGGAGACGTGGGCGTCCACGTTGGCAATCGCCACCGCGGTGCCTACTTTCAGGCCGGTCCACTTGGCAGCCTGCTCGGTCAATTCACCGGCTTTCTGGCCCACAGACTGGATGTCAGTGGTCATCTTGTCAGCGACTACGTCAGCCAGTCCGGGATTCAATGCCCCGAAATATTCTTTGGAGGGGAAGCCGTCTTGCTTCGACCAGATCGCCTTATATCCGGCCGTGCAGCTATTGCGGGTTTCCACGCCGGTGAGCTGCCAAACCACCCAATCCGCCGCTTCGAGCATACGGTCGGCGGCTGCGTAGATTTGCGGCGCTTCATCTAAAATTTGCAATGCCTTGGAGAAGAACCACTCCGACGAGATCTTGCCGCCGTAGCGTTCCAACCAGGGTTCATCCATCTGGCGGGCGGTCTCGTTGATCAGGTCGGCTTCAGGTTGGGCGGCGTGATGTTTCCACAGTTTGACCCAAGCGTGCGGCTCGGCGCGCCATTCCGGCAGCACACACAAAGGCGTGCCATCGGCCGTAACCGGCAACATCGTGCAGGCCGTGAAATCGATGCCCACACCGACCACATCGGCCGGGTCGACACCGGACTCTTTCAGCACGGCGGGGATGGTGTTCTGGAAGGTGCGGATGTAATCCATGGGGTCTTGCAGCGCCCAATCCGGCTCCAGTACCACGTCGCTTTCCGGCAGTTTCTCGTCGATCACACGGTTGGCGTATGGGTAAACGGCCGTGGCAATCTCCTTGCCGCTGGCAACTTCCACCAACACGGCTCGCCCCGATTCGGTGCCGAAATCGACACCAATTGCATACTTTTTCATGTTTCCTCCTGAAACTTTGTTTAGTCGGTTACAGGTATTTGGTAATTGACCGCATATGGCGAAATGCTTTTCATCAAAATGATGACCATTTCGCTTTGGAAATTTATCAACAGTTTTATGCGGTCAATTTCTTACAAATCAAACGATCTGCATCCATCAGATTGGTGAGACTACAGATCGTCAAAGCCTACGTTGGGTACTCTCCCGCACGACCAACTCCGGCTGCAATAGGATCGTCTTGGGGGTGGTGGCCGCGTCATCGCGCTGTGCTGCTTCGATCAGGTGCACGATCTCCTCGATCACCGTACAGCCAAGCAAATGCTGGTCCTGGACGATGGTGGTGAGCGGCGGCCAGTAGTAGGGCGATTCCGCCAGACCGTCGAAGCCGACTACACCCAATTGCTGCGGGACGGCGATGTGCTCCCGACTGGCAACCTGTAAGGCACTCAAGGCCATCTGATCGTTACCGGCAAATACGGCGTCTATTTCCGGGTACTGGGTGAGCAGTTGTTGGAAAGCAACCTCGCCGCTGGCGGATGACCAGTTGCCTTCCACGCAGTGCAAGTCTAATGCCGTCACGCCTGCGGCTGTGAGCGCAGCTTGCCAACCGGCTTTACGCTGGCGGCTCTCCCACCAGTCCATGGGGCCGGAGATGTGTCCAATGTGGCGGTAGCCTTGTTCCAGCAGGTGCTCGGTCGCTAGTTTGGCACCCAGGTAATTGTCGATGGTAACGATCGAAAGGTTGGGGCGGCTTTCCATGGTCAGGAAAACCAGCGGTACGGGCAGGTCTGCTAACTTGGATTCGAGCTGCTTGCGGTTATTGCCGACTTCAGGCACGGCCCAGACGATGCCGTCCACGTGGCGGGAAAGCAAGGTTTGCAGTAATGGTTCGATCTCCGCGATGTCGAAACGCGGGAATTCCTTGAGCAGCAGGGTGTAGCCCAATTCTTCGGCCCGGCTGGTGATGCCGCTGAGAGTGCGCGAGGGACCAATATACTTCAAGCCCGCCGTGACCACACCCAGCGTGTAGCTGCGCTGGCGAATCAGACTGCGCGCCAGCGCGCTGGGGCGATAGTCCATCTCGCTGATGATCTGCTCTATCCGCTTGCGCGTCTCGGGGGCAACGTCGGGGCGGTTGTTGATCACGCGCGAGACGGTCTGGGTGGAGACACCGGCAGCTTTCGCCACTTCTTTAATCGTCGGGCGTTTGTTCATAATTGTGGTAGAATAATCATCCATCTCCGTTATCGATAACGGGAACGATAACATGATAGCAAAACCTGGTTTGCTTGTCAAGGATAAGCATTTTGGACGGTCCAATGGCCGCCTGAAACAAGCCATTTGAAGCGTTGCGTTGTTTATGTTATAGTAAAGAACATGAAACTTACCCACCCTCACTGACCTTTGTGCACTTGATCCGAATAGCTTACTGGTAAAACATGCGCTAAAAGACAGCATATGGCGCTTTAGATGTAATCATTGCTCACCATAAAATTCTGGCAACTTTGCAAAGCTATCATCTTCCCTAATCATTAATCACGCTGAATGATCGGTGGCCCATTATTGAGGAGTTGCGGAATGCTGTATAAAGTTTTTTTGGTAGAAGATGAAATTATCACCAGGGAAGGAATCCGGGATAACGTTGACTGGAAATCTGTTGGCTTTGAATTCTGTGGAGAAGCGCCGGATGGGGAAGTTGCGCTCCCACTGATCGAAACCACCCAGCCCGACGTGGTAATCACCGACATCAAGATGCCTTTCATGGATGGGCTGCAATTGTGCAAGGTGGTTCGCGAGCACATGCCCTGGATCAAGATCATCGTGTTAAGTGGGCACGATGAATTCGAATATGCCCAGGCTTCCATCAAATTAGGTGTAACCGAATATCTACTCAAACCGATCAGCGCGGGTGATCTGCAAGCGGCATTGAGACGCCTGGCCGAAACACTCGACCAAGAGCGCAAAGAGCGCGAGAGCCTTAAGCAACTGCGCGAGAGTGTTGAAGAAAATCTCGGATTGCTGCGCGAAAAATTCTTGCTGCGCCTGGTGATGGGCGGCGTGTCTTCAGCGGACGCAATCGAACAAAGCCAGAAATTCGGATTGGACCTGGTGGCGCAGTATTACTGCACGATCCTGATCAAGGTGATCTTGCGCGAGTCCGACCAACCCTTCGATTACCGCGAGTACCAGCAGGTCGAGCGCCTGACCGCCAGCCTGGCGGGAAACAACCCCAGCATCTTGCTGGCAAAGAAGGACTTGGAAGAATTGGTCTTGCTCATCAAAGGGGACAGCCCTGAGCAACAGCAAGAAGACGCCGATTTCATCGTCAAGCTCATCAAACGCGAGATCGAAGACAAGACTACCTGCCGCCTGGAAATCGGCATCGGCTCCTCCCAGCAGCGCCTCAGTGACATCCATTACTCGTTCGCGGAAGCATTGGCGAAAGTGAGCGCGGGAAACAATTCCCACCAGACCGAAGAACTGCCGGCTGAACTCTTGAAGCTCGACCAGTTGGTAGTGGAGAACTATGTGAAGTTCGGCAACGCCAACGATTTTGATGCTTTTTTCAGCAATCACCTGCTGCCGATCGGCGAAGTCATACAACGCTCGTATATGGTGAAGCATTATATTTTTATCGACCTGGCCCTGACCCTGGCGCAGTTCGTGAGCAATCTCGGCGGCGACGTCGACCAGGTTATCCCTGAAGTCCACAACATCGAGGATTTCATTGCCGACGTAAATTCCATCGAGCAGATGAAGGCCAAACTCAAGAAAGTCTTCACTAAAGTACTGGACTTTCGGAGCAGCCATGTCAACCGTGAACGCACCAGCCTCCTGCGCCAGGCGAAAACTTACATCGACGAACATTTTTCAGACCCAAACCTGCAAATGAGCCAGGTCGCCGAGATGGTCAGCCTCAGCGCCAGCCATTTTAGTTCGGTTTTCAGCCAGGAAATGGGGGTCACATTCCGAGATTACGTTGGTAAAGTGCGTATCAACAAGGCCAAAGAACTGCTGCGCACCACCAACTTGAAGTGCTCGGAGGTAGCCTATCGGAGTGGGTATAACGATCCGCATTATTTCAGTTATGTTTTCAAAAAGAAAACCGGTCGATCTCCGAAAGACTTTCGTCAGGAAGCCGATATCGTAAAGAATTAGGGTAATGCCATGGATATTAATCTGGTAGCAAGCGAACCGATCCCCAAGTACATGGAGAGATTCATCGACTTTTTCGCGGGTATCAAGGTATCCCTGCGAACCAAGATCATGTTCTCTTTCTTCGTAGTGATCTCGATGCTTGTGGCGATGAATGCCGTAATGATCGTGCAGGCGCTGCGCTTCAACCGCCAATACGATGCCATCATCACCAACATCACCACTGCTAACAGCTTGAACGGCTATATCAAACCGGCCATCGACACGGAGATGTGGGACGTAGTCGCTGGTAAGATCGAGTTCGATGAGGGCAGCCAGTACGCGATTATCACCCAAGTCAATGCCCAAATCGAATCGATGATCGCCAACACCAATTCGGACAAATCGAAGATCAAGCTGGAAGTGATCTTGCGCACGATGGATACGCTAACCGGCTACGTCGATAAGATGGGGGAGCAGATCGAGCAGGGCAGCCGGGTGGCGGAAAACGAATTGGTACTGGAAAACATTCGTGGTGTGTCTGAAGTGGTCGAAGAAAGCGTGCAGGACTATATGCTGTTCGAGGTCAAGCAGGCCGAACAGCAGTACGCCGAGAACACCACCCGTTTCAATCGTTGGGTGCTCTTTAACCTAATTTTCCTGCCGTTTGTGATCGGGTTTTCATTCGTGGCTGCCTGGATCATCTCGGCTAGTATTTATATCCCGATCAAGAAGCTGCACGACATCACCACCACGATTACCAAGAATGACCTGCAAGCCCTGGTCACCCATGAGAATGTGGACGAAATCACCGAACTGGTGATGAGCTTCAACATCATGATCGGCAAGATTAGGGAGTTGCTGGATGCTAAGGTCAAGGAGCAGGAAGACCTCAAGAAGGCCGAATTGAAGGCCCTGCAAGCTCAGATCAACCCCCACTTTTTGTACAACACGCTGGATACGATCGTGTGGATGGCAGAAGCTCAGAAAACCGTCC
Organism: Anaerolineales bacterium; assembly: GCA_016935415.1. Lineage (GTDB taxonomy): Bacteria > Chloroflexota > Anaerolineae > Anaerolineales > UBA11579 > JAFGRA01. The sequence continues at coordinate 8,047 of JAFGRA010000315.1, read as the reverse complement.
AGGTGATCGAGATCGTACGCGCCCTCTCCAGTTTCTTCCGTATCGCTTTGAGCAAGGGCAAGGATTGGATTCCGATTCGGCAGGAGCTTGAACACGTGCAAAGCTACCTGTACATTCAGAAGATCCGTTACCGCGATATCTTGGATTACAGGATCGAGGTTGATGATGACATTCTGGACGGCACGATCTTGAAATTGACGTTGCAGCCACTGGCCGAGAACGCCCTCTATCATGGCATCAAGAACAAGCGTGACGGCGGCACGATCACCTTGCGGGCCAGACGAAATGGAAACGACCAGGTCTTATTAGAGGTCGAAGATAATGGGGTGGGCTTTACGCCTTACCGGTTAGCTCAAATCCAATCGGCGATCAATGAGGAATCCGATGAAATTGCGGTTACGGAGAGTGGGTTTGGATTGGAGAACGTCAACAAACGTATCAAACTGTATTATGGCAAGCAGTACGGCGTTTCGATTGAAAGCCAATATCGTTCGGGATCGAAGATCACGGTGAGCATCCCGTTTTTCCACAACACCCGTGGACAGAACGGAAGGGAGGGGATGTAAGATGAAACCTTCTAAAGCAGCAATGCGTTTCCTTGGCCTGGTGTTGCTCATGGCGCTGGCAGCCTGCCAATCGGGGGCAGCGGCGCAAGTCCCGGAAGTTGAACCCACGCCCGATGCGGTGCCAGGCGAGAAGACCTACCAGGACCTGGTGGTTGGTTATTCCCAGTTGGGAGCCGAAAGCGAGTGGCGCACAGGGAATACGGACTCGATCAAAGAGGCGGCCGAAGAACTGGGTGTGGAGTTGTTATTCTCTGATGCCCAGCAAAAACAGGAAAACCAGATCAAGGCCATCCGCACATTCATTGCCCAACAGGTGGATGTGATCGGGGTCTCGCCGATTGTGGAGACTGGCTGGGAGTCGGTTTTTCAAGAAGCTAAAGACGCCGGGATTCCCATCATCCTGGTGGATCGGGCCGCCGATGTTCCCGAAAACCTGTATACCACCCATATGGGGTCGGACTTCGTTGAAGAGGGACGTAATGCCGCCCGCGTGATGGCCGACCTACTCGATGGACAGGGCATTATCGTTGAGTTGATGGGCACCCTGGATTCTGCCCCAGCCAACGACCGCTATATTGGCTTCCGGGAGGTGATTGAGGATTATCCTGGTATTCATATCATCGCCACCGAATCCGGTGACTTTACGCGCGCCAAAGGCAAAGAGGTAATGGAAGGTTTTCTGCGGCTCTATGGCAGCCAGATCGATGGCCTATATGCGCATAATGACGACATGGCAATTGGGGCTATCCAGGCCATTGAGGAATATGGCCTGAAACCGGGCGAAGACATCAAGATCGTCTCCATAGACGCCATTCGGGATGCTTTCCAGGCTATGATCGACGGCAAGCTCAATGCCACCATCGAGTGCAACCCATTGCTTGGTCCGAAGTTCTTTGAAGTGGCCTTGCAGGTGGTCAATGGCGAAACGGTTCCGAAATGGATACCTTCGGAAGAAGGTGTGTATTTCCCGGAAGATGCCGCCGAACTGCTGCCGACACGCCGATATTAATTATCCACCTGTTTGACGCAGTTTTTCAATAATAATTAACTTTAACACCAAAAAAATGAACCTCTCCATCCAGAGAGGTTCATTTTTTATAGAAAAGGATGTCGTATTTAACCAAATTCCCAAAAAAGAATATTGAATTCTGACGATTGAAATTGTTAAGATAAGGTAACCGATTACATATTTCATCCTGGGCGAAATGTGTAGAAAGTAAACCCTTTCAAAAGGGAAAAAATATGAAGATCGAAAATCTGATCAGCCCTCTCTGGTGCTGGTTTTTATGCTTGTTACTGGTTGTGGGCAACACCGCTTTCTTCACAGAAACCGCGGCACGCTTGGACATCACCTTGAGATGCTACGATGCCCAGAATCGATTAAAAAACCTGTTACCCGCTTTCCACAACTTCAGTCTATGACAGCATTCAATCATTATGTCTTAACGATGGAAGGTATCTCCAAATCCTTCTACGGTGTGCAAGCTCTTGAAAATGTCGATTTTGCTCTCCAACGCGGCGAGATTCATGCCCTGGTTGGGGAGAATGGGGCGGGGAAATCCACGTTGATCAAGGTGTTGACCGGTGCGGAGCATGCTGACCAGGGCGAAATCACCCTTGCTGGGGAAGCCGTCTTTATTCGATCCCCGCAGCACGCTCAAGCCATGGGCATCAGCACCGTTTATCAGGAAATCAGCCTGTGCACGAACCTCACAGTGGCGGAAAACATATTGATTGGCCGGGAGCCGATGAAACTGGGCCGGATCGACTGGAAAGCAATGAACAACCTGGCCGCCGAGATGCTTGCCCGTTTTAACATTGATATTGACGTAACGCTCTTTTTGGGAGCGTATCCTATCGCCATCCAGCAATTGGTGGCGATTGCCCGCGCCCTTGCGGTCCCGGCAGCTAAAGTCTTGATCCTCGATGAGCCGACTTCCAGTCTGAATGCCTGTGAAACTCGGCAGTTGTTCCAGGTAATGCGCCAACTCAAAGCTGAGGGCATGGGAATCATCTTCATCACCCATTTCCTTGATCAGGTTTATGAAGTCGCCGACCGGATCACTGTACTCAGAAACGGCAGGCGGGTCGGTGTCTTTGCAACAGAGGCACTCCCACGCTTGAAGCTGGTTGCTAAAATGATCGGCCGGACATTAGACGAATTCGACGATATGACCCAGATCAGGCTGGCCAGCGCCAAACGCATCCCTGAAAAAACGCTGCTCGCAGCTGCCGATTTGGGCCTGACCGGTGAAATTGCTCCGTTCGATCTGGAATTACATGCCGGGGAGGTGTTGGGGCTGGCTGGATTGCTTGGTTCCGGTCGAACCGAAATCGCTTACCTGTTATTTGGAATCGCAAAACCGGATCAGGGTACTTTGATCTTGGCTGGCAAGAAGATCGATAAATTTTCTCCGCGTGAGTCGATTGCCAGGGGAATTACCTTTTGCCCGAAAGATCGCCGGGCGGAAGGTGTTTTGGGCGATTTAACCGTGAGAGAAAACATTGTCCTGGCTTTACAAGCCAAGCGTGGCTGGTTTAAAAACCTGGGCAAACCGCGGCAGTACGAATTAGCGGATAATTTCATCAAGATATTGAATATCGACACGTCTTCGGCAGACCAATTGGTGAAAAACCTCAGCGCCGGAAACCAGCAGAAAGTGTTGCTGGCGCGCTGGTTGGCGACCGATCCGCAGATTTTGATCCTGGACGAACCCACCCGCGGCATCGATGTAGGCACCAAGACTGAAATCCAAAAATTGGTATTGGAACTGGCGGATGAGGGCCGGGCCTGTATCTTTATCTCTTCAGAGTTGGCGGAGGTATTACGCACCAGCCATCGTATTGCCGTGCTGCGCGACCGCAAGAAAGTGGCCGAATTTCGCGGCGGGGTTGAAGAGCAAACACTCATGCAATCGATGGTAGGAAGTGAGGCATGAAATCCGCACAACCACTTTTTTGCCTTGAAGAATAATCGGGTTTAGGGGGTGTGTTTTAAAAAGAGGGCCGACCAGCGGAGGGTCGGCCCTCTTATGTTTAATTACTTTAAATATGGCAAGGTTGTACGTTGGTTATGGGCCAACCTCGTATTCGACCACCAGCCGCGGAGCATTGGCCGGGTTGCCGTCGAAACTGCTCACGAATTTGCGCCCGTATTGCCCGCCAGTGCCGTTCAGGATGATGGTGAGCGCATTGCCCGCCGACCAGTCACCGCGGTCTACGACTTCCTGCACGGCACTGGTGACGTGTTCGAGTTCGTGCCAGCCGCTGGCCCAATTCACGCTGGCGGAATAAGTCCCACTGGCCGAGGTTAATGTGCGGTCTCCCGCCGTGTTGCCAGAAGAAAAGGCAGCACTATTGGCCGCGTCTTCCGCGAAGATGGCATAGTCCACCTGGATCCATTGGCCGCTAGGCATATAGACTTCCACATAGGCTTCGGTGATCGTCGCGCCTTGCGGTACGTCGACCCCGGAGAAGCGCATCCCGGCGTAGTAGGTACTCGACCCGCCGATGGCAATTGTTTCAGCATCCAGATGAGTGCCAAAACTATCTTCGTACACATCATCGGCAGCAGCGTTCACCTGGGCAAGCACGGTCCCAGAAGTCGGTGCCTCTGTAGCTGTTGGCGTACTCGACGGTATGGCAGTAAGCGTCGGCGTGTTGGTTGGTGCGGGTGTGTTCGTGTTTGTAGCTGTGGGTGTCTGTGATGGTGCCAGGGTGTTGGTTGGCGTACTCGACGGTAGCGCAGTATTCGTAGGAGTACTGGTCGGCGCGGGTGTGTTCGTATTCGTGGCTGTAAGTGTTGGCGATGGCACCAGGGTATTGGTTGGCGTGCTCGACGATAACGCAGTATGCGTGGGTGTGCTGGTTGGCCCGGGCGTACTCGTATTGGTGACGGTAGGCACGAGGGTATTGGTGGGCGTATTTGAGGGTATCGCCGTGATCGTGAAGGTCGCGGTCGGTAAAGGCGTGCTGGTCGCTGGCTGGCTGAACGCATATTCAATTACGAGCCGGGGAGCATTGGCCGAACTACCGTCGTAGCTGGTCACGAATTTTCGGCTGTACTGCCCGCCGGTACCGTTCAGGATGATGGCAAGCGCATTGCCTGCCGCCCAGTCGCCGCGGTCGACGACTTCCTGTACCGCGCTGGTGACGTGTTCGAGTTCGTGCCAGCCGGTGGTCCAATTCACGCTGGCAGAGTAGGTTGCACCGGCCGAAGTGAATGTGCGATCCCCGGCGGAGTTCTGGGTAGTGAAGGTAACGCTATTGCCCGTGTCTTCGGCGTAGATGGCGTAATCGACCTGGATCCATTGGCTGGAAGGCATGTAGACTTCCACGTAGGCATCGGTGATGGTCGCCCCTTGCGGCACGGTGACATTGGTGAAGCGCATCCCGGCGTAGTATGTGCTCGATCCGCCGATGGCGATGGTATCAGCATCCAGGTGGACGCCGAAAGTATCCTGGTACATATCATTGGTCGAAGCGTTCACCTGAGCGTTCACCGTACCGGAGGCCGGCACGTCCGTGGCGGTGGCTGTACTGGTCGGCAGGGGTGTATTCGTGTAAGTTACCGTTGGCACGTTGGTATTGGTCGCCGTCGGCGATAAGGTGCTCGAAGGCACCACAGTACTTGTGGATGTACGGGTTGGCACCAGGGTATTGGTTGCTGTGGGCGATAAGGTGTTGGTCGGTGCGGGGGTGTTCGTGTAGGTGATGGTGGGCGTACGCGTGATTGTGGGAGTGCGAGTGACCGTAGGCGTACGCGTTGGAGATGCCACGACTGTGTTGGTCGGCGTATTCAATGGCACGTCAGTGGTCGTGATCGTCGGGGTACGCGTAACCACGGTTGCAGTTGGTGTGCGGGTTGGGGACGCCACGATCGCATTGGTCGCCGTCGGCGATAAGGTGCTCGATGGTACAACGGTGTTGGTTGGCGTCGTAGACGGTACACTTGTATTTGTCAGTGTGCTCGATGGCACACTGGTGTTGGTGGGCGTATTTGTAGGAGCGACAGTATTGGTCAGCGTAGGCGATAAAGTACTGGCCGGAGTAATCGTGTTGGTGGAAGTCGCCGTTGGCAATGGCGTATTGGTCGCAGATTGGCTAATCTCATATTCGACCACCAGCCGCGGAGCATTGGCCGGGTTGCCGTCGAAACTGCTCACGAATTTGCGCCCGTATTGCCCGCCGGTACCGTTCAGGATGATCGCTAAGGCATTGCCCGCCGACCAGTCGCCGCGGTCGACGACTTCCTGCACCGCGCTGGTGACGTGTTCTAGTTCATGCCAACCGGTGGTCCAATTTACGCTGGCAGAGTAGGTTGCACTGGCCGAGGTTAATGTGCGGTCCCCGGCGGAGTTCTGGGTAGTGAAGGTAACGCTATTACCCGTGTCTTCAGCATAGATGGCGTAATCTACCTGGATCCATTGATTGGTGGGCATATAGACTTCCACGTAGGCGTCGGTGATCGTAGCTCCCTGCGGAACAGCAACGTTGGTGAAACGCATCCCGGCGTAGTAGGTGCTTGAACCACCGATCGCGAAGGTATTCGAGTTCAGGTAGTTTGTGCCATTCAGTTCGTACATATCGTCCGAGGAAGCGTTGACCTGGACGGTTGCCGTGCCTGAAGCGGGAATGGGAGTAGTTGTCTCCGTGGCGGTTGGCAAGGGTGTGCTGGTGTAGGTTGCACTGGGCAGCGGCGTAACCGTGGGGGTGGGTGATGGCCCGGCTGTATTGGTCAGTGTGGGGGATGGTACCTGCGTAACAGTAGCCGTGGCGGTTGGCGGCGGCATGGCCGTAGCGGTGGGCGGCGGGTAGGAACCCAACCAAGGCGTATAATCTACAGCATACCCGCTGACGCCCCCAATCTGGTCACAGGCGCCGTTGTCAGGCCCACTGGGGCAACCCCACCAGTTATTCTCAGCATTCTGGGTAAAGCCGCCGATGTACATGTATAGTCCCCAGAAGGTGTTGCCGGAAATATTGTTATTGGTGAGCGTGGTGGTTGCCAGCGAATTGCCCCAGATCACATTGCCGCTAAGATTGACGTTGACATTGTTATTGAGCACGTCGATGCCGTTATTGGAGGGTTCGATCACGATCCCAGTGCTGGCCCCTGACCCGGCAGGGGAGGAATTGCCGCTGACCGTGTTATCCTGAATAATCCCGGCGGCACCCGCGCGAAAATCGATGCCGCGCTGCGGGCGTACGTGCGCAGCGCCCAGTCCGGTGACGGTGTTGGCGACCGCTTCAACGTAAGCGTTCTGGACTTGAATACCCTCGAATTGATAGCTCTGAATGATGTTATTGGTAATGATGACGGCGTTGGCCGGGTTTGCCCCGGTACCCTGCACCGAAACTCCATAGCCGGTTGCCCCGCCGGGGTTGGAGGGATCAGTCAGATTCTGGATCGTGCAGCCGCTGACGCTGCCCGCAGCCTGGTAATAGAATACACCGGTGAAGGAGGCGTTGCCGCTGCCCTGGTCGGCGCCGTCTATGGTGATGTCCTGGATATTGATGTCGCTGGCGTTGGCGGCGGTGATCACGGCGTAGCGGCCGTAATGTTCGCTCATCGCGGCCGGGGCCTGGATCACGGTACCAGGGACACCTTGCAGGGTGATATTCTTGCCATCGATCACGACCTGCTCAATGAATAAGCCCGCTTCGAGGTGAATGGTTGTGTTGGTGAGGGCCGCGTCGACGGCATCCTGGACCGGCGTGGCGGCAGTGTTGCACACGCCGCCGGTATAGCCGGATGGGGGCGTCCAGCCGGTGCAGTCTGACTGGTAAGCAATTACGTTGTTTGAATTCAGGGGGTCTTCGAACCACGGATCGGCGGCTGTGTTGGCGGTTTCAGAGACTGCCAGACTTGGGCTTTCTTCCTGGAGAGCGGTCGAGCTGAGCTGCGTTTCAGGGAAGTTAAGGTTGGCTGGGCTTGTGGAAGATTGGAAAAGGACAATGCCGGAGAGTAGCAACACACAAACCAGTGCTGATCGAATGATTAATTTGTATTTCATGGCACTTTCCTCATTATCGACGTTCGAATTTCTTGCAGTATAAATGGGTGGGGATTCAGTGTCTCAATCTGATTGAGAGTACAGTCGTTTTGCCGATAAATGGTAATCAGATTGCCTACGTGTAAATTGCAAAAGATCAAGTTGACACTCCAACAAGGTCTGCTTTTCCAACCCTGCCTGTTGCACATTCTAAGTTTCCATTAAATAATGTCGAGTATATCATACCAATTTTGTCTGAGTTATGGCATTCCTCTCCTGAGTGAGGATTCTAAAAATTTCTAAGAAATAGCTCTGTGTACGGGTGCTTACAATTTTTTCCGGCAGTATCAATAGAAGCGCTATTCCTATATCGTTTTCTCCCAGGCGCAGCAGTGTGAAAAATGCAACCCGCCGTTCACCGGATCGTAAATGGTGAACGGCGGATTTTTAGATCACGGAAGCGGCGTGGGTGTGGATACCGGTGCG
>JAFGRA010000006.1 GCA_016935415.1 Anaerolineales bacterium | reverse complement strand
GCGACGTGGTCGTTTCGCACGTCTTCTACGTCACCGACATGGCCCCCGATCACGTACACCATGATTATTACAAAAACACGCTCCAGGACTTCGACGAACGCCTGCGCGTCAGCATGCTCGGCCGCCCGGAACTCGATATCCCCTTCCCCGACATCCGCGCCCGTTTCGCGCCCTACATGCCCTGGCTGGAACGTCCCGAAGTGCTTTTATTACGTTTCGAGGATTTCATCACCCAGCCGCGCGTCGCCCTCGGCCAGGTTTTCGACCATGCCGTGCAGTGTGGCTTTGTCACGCAAGTATCCCGCGAGCAAGCCATCGACACCTTACTCTCCCGCATCCAGCCCAAGAACTCGCCTACTTTCCGCTCCGGCAAGGTCGGTGGTTGGAAGGAGCATTTCACCGCAGCGCACAAGGCGCTGTTCAAAGAAGTCAGCGGAGACCTACTGGTGCGGCTGGGCTACGAAGACAACGCGGATTGGTAACCTGGATTAATAATCTAAGGAGAATCCCATGGATATCGAAGTAAGAATTGAGGATTGGGCCCACCTCCAACAAGAACTCTTCCTCGAAACGCCCAGCGACTACCTGGGGCGTTTTCGTTCCCCCTACGCCTTCCGCGGCCTGACCGATGCCGCCTTTCCGCTCTCAACCAGCCTGATGCGCCTTAACAACTGCTGGAGCGTCGACCAGAACCTGGAGGACATCGAAGAGAAGCTGCTGGCCTCCTTCCGCATGTACGCCTATAAGTTAAAAGAATCCGAACTCTCCTACTGGTTCTGGCTTTCGCTGGCCCAGCACCACGGCTTACCCACCCGTTTGATGGACTGGACCTGGTCGCCTTATGTGGCGCTGCATTTCGCCACCGCTAACCTGGGGCTGTCCGGCGACGACAAGGATGCCGTGATCTGGTGTGTGAATGTAGAAACCGCCCACAAGTACCTGCCAAACAAGCCCAAGAAGATCCTCACCGAGATCGTCAAGATGGCCTTTGTAGCCGACGTGATGAACGACGTCGCCAAAGACCTGGAAGAACTCAGCGCCCTCTCCGAGGAGGCTTTTGTGGTCTTCTTCGAGCCGCCCTCCATCGACGACCGCATCGTCAATCAATTCGCCCTGTTCTCGATCATGTCCACGCCCAGGGACCAGATGGATGTCTGGTTGGCGGAAAAAGTGGAACTGTGCGAGGATGATGCCTTCCCACTCTACCGCAAGATCGTCATCCCCCACGCCCTCAAATGGGAGATCCGCGACAAACTCGATAACGCCAACATCACCGAAAGGATGCTGTTCCCCGGCCTGGAAGGGCTTTCGGCCTGGCTGAAGCGGCATTACAGTTGCGGCCCGCTGATGGGACAGCTCGAAAAGCCCATTGATCGCTAAAATTCAGGTGAATTATGACAGATAAAACGCCGCGCTGCTCGATCGTGATCCGCGCTTATAACGAGGAGAAGCACATCGGCCGCCTGCTGAGCGGCATCATGCAGCAGACCGAACCAAACCGCGAGATCATCCTGGTCGATTCCGGTTCCACCGACGCTACCGTGTCTATCGCCTCACAGTACCCGGTGCGCGTGGTCTCGATCCGCCCAGAAGAATTCACCTTCGGGCGCTCACTGAATATCGGCATCGAAGCGGCGCGCGGCGAGTTCATCGTGATTGCCAGCGCACACATCTACCCCGTTTACCCAGATTGGCTGGAAAAGATGCTGGCCCCCTTCGCCAACCCGCAGGTCGCCTTGAGCTACGGCAAACAGCGCGGTGCGGCTACCACCCAATATTCCGAGCACCAGTTCTTCCGCCAGTGGTTCCCGGACGTGTCCAACTCAATCCAACCGCACCCCTTCTGCAACAATGCCAACGCCGCCATCCGCCGCGAGTTGTGGCAGCAGTATCCCTACGACGAAACCCTGACCGGCCTCGAAGACCTGGCCTGGGCCAAGTGGGCCATGCAGCAAGGTCACCGCATTGTCTACGTGCCCGAAGCCGAGATCATCCATGTGCATCATGAATCCCCCCACCAGGTCTATAACCGTTTCCGGCGCGAGGCGATGGCTTTCAAGCACATCTTCCCCGACGAGACCTTCAACCTGTGGGATTTCGTCCGCCTGTACGTTTCCAACGTAGTCAACGATCTGTGGCACGCCACGCGTGAGGGCGTTTTGTTCGCCAACTTGTACAACGTGCTGTGGTTCCGCCTGATGCAATTCTGGGGCACCTTCCGCGGTTACCACCAGTCCGGTACAGTGACCGCTCAACTGCGCCAGGTTTTCTATTACCCGCCTGGGCTAGCCGCCAAACCCGACTCGGCCCGCGATGTAAAGCCAATTGATTATGGGGGTGAAAAGGATGTGAGAAAACGAGAACAAGTTGGTGATTGAAGTCACCCACCACGTTTTATTAACAAAAAATGTCGGTGCAGCTTTAGCTCCCGCCTACTAACACAAAACTTTACTCGGCGGCTGAAGCCGCCAGCAACGATAAAATGAGTATCTCCAATAAAACACCTTCATACTTGTCTCCATGTTTACTTGTTTACCTTCTCCTTGTATACCTATTTACCTTCAACTTGGGGTAAGATATTGGCATTCAAGACCTTACGAATTGAGGAGCAAATCCCTATGTCCGACGCGCGTATCGTTGCCCTGGTGCCCATGCGCCACAATTCCGAACGGGTGCCAGGCAAGAACTACCGCTCGCTGGCCGGAAAACCACTGTTCCACCACATCATCGGCACGCTGTTGCAGTGCCCGCAGATCGCCGAGATCGTCGTCGATACCGACAGTCCGCCGATCATGGCAGGCTTGCAGGAGCACTTCCCACAGGTGACGCTGATCGAACGCCCGGAAGATCTACGCGCCGGTGATATCCCCATGAATCAGATCCTACTGCACGATACCGCCCGGGTCCCGGCCGACTTCTACCTGCAAACCCATAGTACCAACCCGCTGCTTAAACCCGAGACCGTCTCCAAGGCAATTGCCGCCCTCCTGGAAGCTTACCCGCAACGCGATTCACTCTTCTCCGTCACCCGCTGGCAGACGCGCCTCTACGACGCCGATGGCAAAGCCATTAACCACAACCCACACGAACTGCTGCGCACCCAGGATTTACCGCCGGTCTTCGAGGAAAATTCCTGCCTATACCTGTTCACGCGTGAGAACCTCGCCAAACACGACCACCGCATTGGGCCGCACGCCCTGATGTTCGAGATTGACGCTGACGAGGCCTGGGATATCGACGAGGAACTCGATTTTGCACTGTGTGATTTCTTGTTCAGCCGCGCCGGGCGGGGTGGGTAAGGCTCTCATTTTGTGGTATATTCAGTCGTTGAATTTAGGAAAAGGCGCCGAGTGATCAGTAATCAGGCGCTAAGGTAACACTCGCATACAGTGTCATTCCGGGCGAGTTGAGCAAAGCTCAACATAGCGAGAAATACCTGTGAAGTTGGATTGCTTTAGTATTCCAGCTCCCACTCAGGCGTAGTCTATGGGTATTCCTCGCACAAAGTACGTGCTCGGAATGACAGCAAAAGCGACAAAGGAAATCCTGATTACTAAGTGCCTCAGTGCCTGGTCACTTGTCTATAAAATTTCAGCATACAAAGGTTAAAGCAACCATGACCCAAACCGTACTCCTTTCTGCCCCCTACCTGATCCCTTTCATGGATCGTTTCCAACCGGTCTTCGCCGATTTTGGCGTGGAAGTGATCGTAGCTCCGGTAGCCGAGCGCCTGGAAGAAGATGACATCCTGGCCCATGCCGGGCAGTTCGACGGGGCGATTTGCGGTGATGACCGCTACACAGCGCGCGTGATCGAAGCCTGTGCGCCACGCCTCAAGGTGATCTCAAAATGGGGCACCGGCATTGACTCGCTCGACAAAGCAGCCGCGGCGCGTTTCGGCGTGACGATCCTGAACACCCCGGACGCCTTCACCGTGCCGGTCTCCGACACCGTGCTGGCCTATATCCTGGCCTTCGCCCGTCGCCAACCCTGGATGGACACCGCCATGAAAGCCGGGATATGGGACAAAATCCCGGGGCGCACGCTGCACGAATGCACGCTGGGTATCATCGGCGTAGGCCGCATCGGAAAAGCCATCGCCCGCAAGGCCAAAGCCTTCGGGATGCCGCTGCTGGGCACCGACATCATCGAGGTTTCGCCCGGCTTCCTGATCGAAACCGGCCTGGAAATGACCTCCCTGGACGACCTGCTTGCGCGTGCCGACTTCGTCAGTATCAACTGCGACCTTAACCCCACCAGCCGCGGCCTGGTCAACGCCGAAACCTTGGCAAAAGCCAAACCCGGTTCGGTATTCATCAACACTTCACGCGGCCCGGTCGTGGTAGAAAAAGATCTGATCGCCGCGCTGCAATCTGGACAGATCGGCGGGGCAGCCCTGGACGTTTTCGAGTTCGAGCCACTGCCCGCAAACAGCCCACTGAAAGCTATGGATAACGTCATGCTCGCCCCGCACAATGCCAATTCCAGCGCCACCGCCTGGGAGCGCGTGCACTGGAACACGATCCGCAACCTGTTCAAGGGGCTGGGCCTGGCTTATCAAGATTTAGACCCTGCAAAATACAGCTAAGGAGCAAACTGTGCAAGAATCTCGCATTGTATTGATCACGGGGCCAGCCGGGGGCATTGGACGCGCCTCCGTGAAAGTCTTCGCTGAGAATGGCTGGCGTGTGATCGGTGTAGACCGCAACCCATACGGCGAAGCTTTCCCCAAAGACGGAACCTTCGTCCAACTCGATATTTCCAAAGACGATCACATCGATGCCATCTTCAAGCAAGTTTATGAAATTACGGACCATCTAGATGCGCTGGTCAACAACGCCGCCATCCAATTTGCCAAGCCGCTGGTCGAAACCAGCGCAGCCGAATGGGACGAACTGATGGCTGTTAATGTACGCGCCCCCTTCCTGGCGACCAAGAAAGCCTACCCCTTACTCAAGCAAGCCCAAGGGGCAGTCGTTAACGTCTCCTCCGTACACGCCGTCGCCACCTCGGCGGACATCGCCGCCTACGCCGCCAGCAAGGGTGCTTTATTGGCCCTGACGCGCGCTATGGCGATCGAGTTTGCGCGCGACAACGTGCGCGCCAACGCCATCCTGCCGGGGGCCGTCGATACCCATATGCTGCGCGCCGGTCTCTCCCGCGACCACGTCTCCGGCGGCACAATCGAAGAGCGCCTCGACGACCTGGCGCGCCGCACCGTGATCGGGCGCGTCGGCACCACCGAGGAGATTGCGCGCGCCATCTACTTCCTGGCCGATAACACCCAATCCTCCTTCATGACCGGTCAACCGATGATCGTCGACGGCGGTGCCACAACCCGCCTGAGCACCGAATAAAGGGGCAGCGATGATGACCTTCAAACAAAAGCTCAAGCCTATCGTCCCCCAGCCGCTGTGGCATCTGGCCCGCGATAGCTGGATCGGCCTCAAGCACGCCACGCAGTGGCCGCTGGCAACCCTGCACCCCTGGCGGCGCGTCAGTATGGAGCAGCTCGCCGCCCTCAAAGACATCCACAAAGGCGAACGCTGCTTCATCATTGGCAACGGCCCCAGCTTGAAAAACACCGACACCTCCCTGCTCAAGGACGAATATACCTTCGGCATGAACCGCATCTACCTGGCCTTCCCCGATTGGGGCTTCACCACCAGCTACTTCGTCTCCGTCAACAGCCTGGTGATCGAGCAATGCGCCGACGACATCCTCGAGCTACCGGTGCCCAAGTTCCTCTCCTGGCGCTCGCGCGGCTCGATTGACCAACCAACCGCCGACACCATCTTCCTGCACTCGACCTACACCGGGCGCAAGTTCGCCCCCGATGTGCGCGGCCGTATCTGGGAAGGGGCGACCGTAACCTACGTCTCCATGCAGTTGGCTTTCCACATGGGCTTCGAGACCGTGATCCTGATCGGTGTCGACCACAGCTTCGTTGCCAAGGGCAAGCCCAACCAGACCGTGGTCTCCGAAGGCGACGACCTATCCCATTTCGACGCCCGCTACTTTGGCAAAGGCTTTCGCTGGCAGCTCCCCGACCTGGACGTTTCCGAACAGGCCTACATCATGGCCCGCGAAGGCTATAAAGCTGCCGGACGCCAGATCGTCGACGCCACCGTAGGCGGCAAATTGCAAGTCTTCCCCAAGGTGGATTACAACACCTTATTCTCGTAACGTATCTATGCCGGTGCTCAGGGAACTGGGCACCGGCCTTCTGAAACGATCTGGCGTAAATCATGCCTACCTCAAACTTCCCCCGCGTTTCCATCATCACCCCCTCCTACAACCAAGCCGCCTACCTGGAAGCCACGCTGCAATCGGTACTTTCGCAAGAATATGCGAACCTGGAATACCTCGTGGTGGACGGTGGCTCAACAGACGGCAGCGCAGCGATCATCGAACGCTACGCCGACCGATTGGCCTGGTGGGTCTCCGAACCCGACCAGGGACAGGCCGATGCCATCAATAAAGGGCTGGGGCGCGCCACGGGTGAGATCGTTGCCTGGCTGAACTCCGACGATCTCTACCGGCCAGGAGCGATCCGGTGGGCAGTAGAGACCATGCAGGCTAACCCCGGCCTGGGGCTGGTCTACGCCGATGTAGAGGCTATCGACGCGGCCGGGAAAGTGGTCAACACAATTTCCTACCAGCAGTACGACCTGGACGACTTGCTTGCCTTCCGCATCATCGGTCAGCCCTCGGTCTTCATGTGTCGTTCGGTCTTGGAACAAGCTGGCCTCCTGCAAGCCAATTTCCATTACCTGCTCGATCATCATCTCTGGATTCGCATGGCGCGCCTGGCCGGGTTACAATATGTACCCAAAGTATGGTCGGCGGCGCGCTACCACCCGGAAGCCAAGAACGTAGCCCAACCGGCCGCCTTCGGACTGGAGGTCTACCGCATCCTGGAATGGGCCAAAGCTCAGACCGACCTGGCCGAGCATATCCAGGCCAACCCGCGCCGCGTGCAGGGCGGGGCGCATCGACTGGCTGCCCGATACCTGCTGGACGGCGGCGATTCGAGCCAGGCATTGGCAACGTATTTCAAGGCACTGCGTAAAGATCCCGCCTACACCTTGCAGCACTGGCACCGCATGGTCTATGCCTTCGCCAGTATGCTTGGCCTGGGCGGGCTGCTGAAGAAATTCGCAAAGTGATCGTAGCTCAGAAAATAAAGTTGCAGGCAACAAAAAGCTCTGTTCCTCTGCAGTAAAAAAATATATAAATCAGGTTCATCATGCGCAAACTCATTCACAAGCTCTACAAACTCCTGCAATTCCTGGTGCTGGCGCTCGAACGCCCGCAGCAATTCTTCGCCATCCTCAAGATGATGGTCGCCAACCGCGCCTACCTCAACGAGCTGCTGCGCCTGCACAACGCCGATTGGTTGCGCCAGGCGGATATCAACACTGTAATCGATGTAGGCGCCTACACTGGCTCGTTCGCCTTTGCGGCGCGCAGCATCCTGCCCCAGGCGCAAATTTATTCCTTCGAACCCTTGCCCGACAACTTCGCCCGTCTCGCCCAGCAATTCGACGGCGACGGCAAATTCAAGGGTTTCAATATAGCCCTCGGCAGCCAGCGCGGGGAAACCAGCTTCTACCGCAATGAATTTGCGCCCTCCTCTTCGGTGCTGCCGATGAGCCGCGAACACCAGGCCGCTTTTCCGCACACCACCGAAGTCACCAAAATCACCGTACCGCTCAAGCGTCTGGATGACCTTAAGCCCAAATTAGATTTACAGTCCAAAGTACTAATGAAGATTGATGTACAGGGCTACGACTTCGAGGTGCTCAAGGGCGCGCAGGAATTGCTGGCGCAGGTCGATTACGTGATCGTCGAGATCGGCGTACAATTATTGTATGAAGAGCAAGCCACCTTCGAGGAAATTTACGATTATCTGTGCAGTCTCGGCTTTGTCTACGCCGGGGACTTCGACCAACTGGTCTCGCCCAAGGATGGCAAGGTGCTGCAAATCGACGCGCTCTTCCGGCGTGAAGCGTAAAGTCATCATATTTAACCGCTGAGGACGCAGAGGTTCGCAGAGATTAAAAAGTGCTTTCTGGGCAGATTGTAAATAAAGCCAGAGCATGTTGAAGAATGATTGGTTATACAATACCCTCGCTCAGCGTTCCTCGGCGCTCTCTGCGGTAAAAAATTTGGTGAGAAATAACAGAATTTTCGCAACAGAAAAGTAGAACCATGCAAGATTTCATGAATTTATGCCGCTGGCCGAAGTTGGCGGAACCCTACGACAAGGCCCTCAAAGATGCCGTAGCCTACATCCTTAGCAATTATGAGGTTCTCGGCATCTTGGTCACCGGCACAATCGTGCGCGGCAATCCCTCCCCCAACAGCGACCTGGACATCTGCGTGCTGCACAGCAGCGTCACCCGCCAGCGCGTGCAGAAATTCTTCCACGGCGTACCCACCGAAATTTTCGTCAACCCGCCCGACAAGATCGAGGAATATTTCCAGGAGGAACGCAGCCGCGGGCGGCCGTGCACAGCCCACATGTGGGCGACCGGGTTCGTGATCCTGGGCAGCGACCCAGTGGTCGAACAAATCCGCCAGCGCGCTGAAAAGATGCTGACGCAACCACCCAATCCCAAACCCCAGGACTTGATCGCCAAACGTTACGCCGCCGCCGACGCCTATGAGAACGCCCAAGACATCCAGGGCACAGACCCGGCCGGGGCATTGATGATGCTCAACCTGGCCGTGCACCAGATGCTGCAATACGTCTTCTGGGAACACAATCGCTACCTGCCACGCGATAAGGATTTGCTGGCCGAACTCGAACCCTTGGACGATGAGCTGGCCGCATTAGCCCGCAAATATTTTACGGTTGCGGATACAGCTCAATGTTTCACCCTGGCCGAGCAGATCGCCGACCTGACCATCGGAGTATGCGGTTTCTTCGAGTGGGAATCGCCGCTGGAGGATGCCTAAATGGCCGCCGCAGAGCACACCACACGTCCGCTGCTGGTCACCGGCGCACACCGCTCCGGTACCACCTGGGTGGGCAAGATGCTGGCGCAGGGCGGCGACTTTGCCTACGTCAGCGAACCGCTCAACGTCTGGCACCGCCCCGGCGTGATGCGTGCCCCGGTCGAGCACTGGTACACCTATATTTGCGAAGATAACGAAGCGCAGTACCTGGACGCGCTGCAAGAGACCAGCCAACTTAAATACCACCTTGGGCGGGAATTCCTATCCTTGCGTTCCGCCAAGGACGCCGGACGGATGCTGCGCGATGGGTCGATCTTCACCCGCGGTCGCCTGCAAGGCCAACGCGCCTTACTCAAAGACCCCTTCGCGGTGTTCTCTGCACCCTGGTTCGCAGAAAAACTCAATTGCCAGGTGGTGGTCACCGTGCGCCATCCAGCCGCCTTTGCCAGCAGCCTCAAACGCCTGGGTTGGACCTTCAACTTCTGGCACCTGCTCATCCAACCGGAACTGATGCGTGACCACCTGGAACCTTACCGCACGGCAATGGAAGTCGCCAACCTGAACGCCGGTGACCTGATCCTGCGCGCCGCCCTGCTCTGGCGCATGATCTACGCCGTGGTTTGGGAATACAGCCAAACCCACACGGATATCCAGGTGGTGCGTCACGAAGACCTCTCCCTGGAACCGTTGACGGCGTATGAAAGCCTGTACGCCGCCCTGGGGATTGACTATAATCAACGCGCCCGGGATGGTATCCGGCAGGCCACCAGCGCCGAGAATCCCAGCGAAGTCTCCAGGGATGCGATCTATTCGGTCAATCTAGACAGCCGCGCCAACCTCAAGAACTGGAAGAAGCGCCTGACCCCGGAAGAGATCGAACGCATCCGCGAGTTGACCACCGATGTGGCCGGGCATTATTACAACGACGAGGACTGGATTTAGTGCAAGCCAAACCATTAGTATCCATCGTAACCCCCTCCTATAACCAGGCCCGCTTCCTGGAAGCGACCATGCGCTCGGTATTGGAGCAGGATTACGAAAATATCGAATATATCGTCATCGACGGCGGCTCGGATGATGGCAGTCGGAAGATCATCGAAAAATATGCCGACCGCCTGACTTACTGGGTCTCCGAACCCGATAAAGGCCAGACCGACGCCATCAATAAGGGCTTTGCCCAGGCCAAAGGAGAGATCCTGGCCTGGTTGAACTCGGACGACACCTACGAACCCGGCGCGATCACAGAAGCGGCAGCCTTCTTGCAGGCACATCCCGAAATCGGTCTGGTGTACGGCGACGCTAACTTCATTGACGAGCACGGCCGGGTGATCGGCCAATTCCCCGCCGCACAGACTGATCTGGCGCGTTTGCGGCGCGGCTACGTGCACATCCCCCAACAGGCAGCTTTCTGGCGCGCCGAGTTGTGGCAGCAGATCGGCCCACTCGACCCGAGCTTCTATTTCGCTATGGATTACGACCTGTGGGTGCGCCTGGCTAGGTTCGGCAAAGTCTACTATCACCCACGCCCTTGGGCTAATTTCCGCCTGCACAGCGACGCTAAAACCATTATGGACGATGACCGCTGCTGGCCGGAAATGCTGCGGGTGCATTACCGTGACGGGGGCGGCAAGCTCGCCCCCATCGTACTCAAATATTACCTGCGCCGCCTGCTAGCCCCGCTGGTCACCTGGCGCAGACGCAGGCGTGTCAAACAAGCCGCGGAGGAAGATCACGTATGAACTTTTTCCAGAAAACCCTCAATTGGTTGGTTCCCTCCAGCCCAACCGATGCCCTGACGCGCATCCTTTTCGCCTGGCGGTTGTGGCTGGTTGGTGCAGTTTTGGGCGCACTAGTCGCCGGAATGGCCTATGCCATTGCCCCGCCGCCGTACCGCGCTCAGGCTACCATCGTTGTTGACAACAACCTGGAAGAAGCCTGGCAATATTTTCCCGACCGCCAACTTTTTTATTTCCTGGAACGCGAATCCCGCAAACTGGAAGCCGTAGCCTGGGACGACCAGACCCTGGAACAGGTTGCTGCCCAGGTTGGGGACACCACCCCCGAAGAGCTGCGCACCAACAGCTTGAAAATCAGCCACCCCGCCGAGGGCGGCTGGCGCTTCCTGGCCGAAGACACCGATAAAGCACGCGCCAAGCAAATCGCGGCCGCCTGGGCCGAAGCCTTCATCAGCGAAGCCCGCGCCGGGGTCGAGGTATCCGACGAACTGGAAGATGCGCGTGCCGAACTGCGCCAACTGCTGAGTGCGGGCAAACCCGACCTGGACGCCGTTGAAGTCGTGACCAGTGAGATCGCCCAACTGACCGAGGCCACTGCCGGGATCTCCCCTTACATCGAACTCGATCTCAACCAGACCAAGGGCATCCCCGCCGCCCGCACCGTTTCGACCGGCATTTACCTGCTGGCAGGATCGCTGGTTGGGGCGCTGCTGCTTGGGCTGATGGCCTTATTCATCCTCAAACCGGAAGATCAAGATGACACCGGTGTTTAGTTCGCAAAACCTCGCCCGGCTGGAAAAACTGGCTGCGCTACTGTGGGGACTGGTGCTCCTCACCCTACCGGTGACCACCTT
>JAFGRA010000314.1 GCA_016935415.1 Anaerolineales bacterium | reverse complement strand
CGGTCTTGTCATCCACCGGCTCCCACCGGACGCGTTCGTCCGTCAACCAGATGGACGGGAACCAGGTCGCTTCCGCCCACAGCCCCAACACTGCCCCCTGCCTACTGCGCGGATTATCCTCAACGGTACCCACCGGGAGTTCGAAGTAACTGCTGCCATCCACATAGCTCTCATTGACCTTCATCAGCGGGAAGCCGAAGAAGATAGCTTCGATGTAATGGCGGTAATCCTGCCCGGCGTTATGCACAAAAATGAAGCGTCCCGGGAACATCACTCCAAACGGACTGATATCGGCCCGGCCTTTGATCACCACAGTTTCGATCACCGGGATTTCATCACCATAGACCGTGCGGTAGAAACGCTCCACCGGGGCGGGCAAGCCTTCCGGCAGCGGCACGGTTTCCAACGGCGGCGTGCGTTCCGGGTAAGGGCTAAAAGCAGTTGACTTGATCTGCAAGCCCAGCCAGACGATAAAGACCAGCACAGCCAGTACACCGATGATTATCCAGAATATTTTCATATACGACTCCATAGTTTTATGCTTATACCCGTAGTGTAATCCAAAAATGCGGAAAACTCGCCCATCGACGGAAGAGTTTTGCCCTGGTCGAGTGACCAGGAAAACGAAACAAAGTAACCATATCCAAAACCCATACTTGCCCAATCAATCAGCATCCAATGCTGTACGCCAGTGAAGCTCTCTGCAAGTATAATACTCCCATGGATCAAAAGCACCTGATCGATGAACTCGACCGCAGGCGTGAGATCGCCGAAAGCCTGCGCGACATCATCAGCATGATCAATGCCAACCTGCCGCTGGACACATTGCTCGAGCGCGCTGTCAGCATGGCCGCGCAACGCCTCAATGCAACCGCCTGCGTCCTGCATCGTTTCGATATGGAAAACCAGATGCTCGTCCATCTGGCGAGCTACGGCCTGGATAAAGTGTTCAAAAGCGGTGCAAGCCGTCCCTTTCACAACCTCAAAGTATCCGGTGGCGAAAATTATTTATACGCCACACTGCAACACCAACCTACTTATGCGAATTATCCCCCCTTGCCGGACCGGTTAAACGAAATCAAGAACGATCCAACTATCCCTGCCGCAATCAAAGCCGAGCGCATTGCGTTGCGCCAGCGATTTGCCGGTTCTTTTTCCGTGCCGCTGTTCATCCAAGACCAGATCTATGGAGGCATGGTCTTTTATTACGATAAGCCGCAGGATTTTTCGGACGAACAGATCCAATTGGGGTTGACTTTTGCCGAGCAGATGGTCGTGGCAATCCAGAACGCGCGCCTGCACCAGGCCGAACAGGACCGCCAGCGTGAATTACACATGTTGCTTGAAGTCGCCGCAGCCGCCAATAGTTCCCTCGACCTGGACGAGATGCTCGTTAAAACGCTGGAGTTGATCGTTGCCCTGGTCGGGGCGACACGCGCTGGCGTACTGCTGCGCGCTGAGGAAAACGGCGAATTGGTTCCTCACACACTACGCCCAGAACAAGAAATTGCCCCGGCGGAATTGGACGAAATGGTGAAGGTCTGCGAAGCCGTGGTAGCCAGCGGCGAAACGCTTTACATCGCCCCTGATGAAACCCGCGGCTGGGATGAACCCGGAGCACTGATGCCACTCCAAATTCGCGGCCGTGCAATCGGCACCTTGGTGATCATCGGCTCACGCGGGGGCACATTCGTTGCGGACCAATTGGCGTTGTTCAAATCAATTGCCGATCAGGTGAGCGTGGCGATTGAAAACGCCCGACTCTTCGAACAGGCCGAGAAAGCCGCCGTTGCCACGGAACGCAACCGGCTGGCACGCGATCTGCACGACGCCGTCACCCAGACGCTGTTCTCTTCCAGCCTGATTGCCGACGTTCTGCCCAAGATCTGGGAGCGCGACCCGGCAGAGGGTCAGCGTCGCCTGGAAGAACTCCGCCAGCTTACCCGCGGGGCGCTTTCAGAAATGCGTACCCTACTGCTGGAACTGCGTCCGGCTGCGCTGGTCGACACCGACCTGGATGACCTGATCGGCCACCAGGTCAACGCCTTCGTCGCCCGCACGCGTATTCCGGTCGCGTACTCGAATGAATGCGAACACAACCCTCCGCCGGACGTCAAAGAGGTGTTCTATCGTATCGCGCAAGAAGCATTCAACAATATCGCCAAACACGCCGACGCCAGCGCGGTCACCGTACGGCTCAAATGCCAGAAGGGCAGGGCCGACCTGACCATCCAGGACGACGGCATCGGTTTCGATCCTGCCGCGACGGCTGCCGAAGGCCTGGGATTGAATATTATGCGGGAGCGCACCCAGGGCATCGGCGCTCAATTCGAACTACACAGCCAGATCAGAGAAGGGACGCGGCTGCATATTTTCTGGCAGCAACCTCATCATAAGGAGCACAAAGATGACTGAATCCACACCTATTCGTGTATTGTTGGTCGACGACCACGCGGTTGTGCGCAGCGGTTTGAGTGCCTTCCTGCTGGCCTACGATGATCTCGAACTGGTGGGGGAAGCTGCCAGCGGCGAACGCTCCATCCAACTTTGTGCAGAAGTACAACCGGACGTGGTCTTGATGGATATGGTCATGCCGGGCATGGATGGAGCCAAGGCCACCAGCTTGATCCGCGAAAAATGCCCGCGAACTCAGGTGATCGCCCTGACCAGTTTCAAGGAACAGGAACTGGTTGAAAGCGCGTTGAAAGCCGGCGCGATCGGCTACCTGCTCAAGGACGTTTCGGCGGAGGAACTGGTAGACGCCATCCGCTCCGCCGCAGCCGGTAAGCCCACACTCTCCTCGGAAGCCGCCCAGGTATTGATCCAGGCCATACGCGCCCCGGCCGAAAAACCCGGTTTCGACCTGACCGAGCGCGAGCGCGAAGTACTGGCCTTGTTGGTCAACGGCATGAACAACAAACAGATCGCCGAGAAGTTAGTGGTCAGCGTCTCGACCGCTAAGTTCCACGTCAGCAGTATCCTCTCCAAATTGGGCGTTGCCAGCCGCACGGAGGCGGTAGCCGTAGCCTTGCAAAACGACCTGGTCAAGTGACCAGGGTGTAAATAACCCCTTCGAACAGTTCCAAAACTCCCCCGGCGCTGGATGTGTCCAGGGAGTTTCAATTTTAAACTGAGATGGAAACAAAATGCCCTGCTTTGGAGATATCTATGAAAACCGTATTCCTTGCGGAAGGAGAGAACCACGTTCGTGAAGCCCTGCGCCTGCTCCTGGAGCAGCGGGAGGGCTTCCAAATCACAGGAGAAGCCAGCCACGCCGAGAGTCTCCTCGCTCAAGCCTGCCAGCAGCCCCCGAACGTGATCTTGCTGGATTGGAATCTGCCCGGCCTCCACCCGCAACGTTTGCTGGCCGCGCTGCACCAACACTGCCCCACAACCTTGATCCTGGCTACCGGCGTACGCATGGAACAGGCAAACGCTGCCCGTGACCTGGGAGTCGACGCATTCTTATCGAAACAACTTCCGCCGGACGAATTCATCGCCGCTCTGCTCCAAGCCATCGATGAATCTGCTGAAGCAACATAATATCACCAAGATCTACCCATTCGACCAGATAAAAAACTGATCTTCGGCCCAGATCAAAGTCTATCCAACCAGTGGATACTGAGAAAGAGATCTGGTTTTATAGTGGACTCGCGCCGGAAAGAATTTCTGGCAAGTAAAAAATTCGATTGGTCTTCTAGAAAGGAAAAAATATGAATACCAAAAAATGGGTCCCAATTGCTTTGGTCTTTTTTGCCGCTCTCCTGGTTTCAGGCGCGTTCATCTTCCCTTCAGGGCTTGCCCTCCTGGGGATGCAAGCCTATCAAGGGAATGCGCAGACGAGCAGTGAGCTTCCAGCCAGCCCGGAAGAGATCGTGCAGGCGTTTTACGATTGGTACATCGCTTACGAAGGGAATCCACTCGTCGATCACGCTTACCGTTCCAGCGAATATCTCAGTCCAGACATGATCGCTTACCTGGACGAGTTTACACAAGCTGGCATGCACTACGACCCGGTACTGTGCGCCCAGGATGTGCCTGCCGAGATCACGACCACTTCAACAGAGATGGTTGGTGAGGAGGCGAACGTAGAGATTGCCACCAGCTTCGAAGGCCACGGCTTCACAGTCTCACTGAGCCAGGTGGGGGATGTCTGGCTGATCGATAAGATCACCTGCAAATAGAAAACTTCACCATTCGACCATGGGCTGTCTGAACAAGGCAGCCTTTTTTTATCCTGGTCATCAGACCAGGGAAGCAATCCTGCATTTTTCCAGATTTGAATCCCGCCAACTAGCTGATGTACCTACAGCCCGTATGCTGTATCCTGTAAGCAACAGCCGATAAAAAAGGAGAATAAAAAATGGACATCAGTAATTACGCATCTGTGGGCATGGTTTTCTACCTGTTCGCGCTTTTCTGCGCATATTGGGCGCAGACAAGTGGACGGAACGCCTGGTTGTGGTTCTTCGTGGGGTGGCTGTTTGCCCCCGTCACCGGTGTTGTACTTTTGTACAAGAATAACCAAGACAACCAGGCGAAATAGTACGCCCATTATCAACCTGACCACTTGGCCAGCATCAAGCCCCATCGACCGTACAGATCAAAATCTGGCCGTCTCCCCGATCACATCGGGGAGATTTGCCTTTATCATATATAAACAAAGATAATCTATTCAAGGAGCCAAGCCACATGCCCCAAAGCAACGATTTCGTTATTCAGACCCACGGCCTGAGCAAATCCTATGGTGAAGTGCAGGCCCTCAAGCGCGTGGACCTGAACGTCCCCCGCAATTCCATTTTCGGTTTCCTTGGCCCCAATGGGGCCGGCAAGACCACCTTGATGAAAGTCTTGCTCGGTCTCAACCCGCCGTCCGGCGGCAATGGCACCATCTTTGGACACGATATCGTGTCGGAGAGCGTTGCCATCCGCGAGCGCATCGGCTACCTGCCGCAGCAGCCGCGCTTCATCGAGCATATGACAGCGCGCCAGAACCTGCTCTTTACTGCCCGGTTCTTCTTTCGCGGCCCGGAGGCTAAAATCCGGCAGCGCTGCGACCATATGCTCGAACTAGTCGGACTGGCCGAGAAAGCCGACCGGCCGATCAAAGGCTTTTCCGGCGGCGAGAAACAACGCCTGGGGATTGCGCTGGCGCAGGTCAACTACCCCGACCTGCTGATCCTCGACGAACCGGCCTCGGCCCTGGACCCGATGGGCCGTATGGCAGTTTTGGAGATCATGGAGCGGTTGCGCGAGCACACCACGGTTTTCTATTCCACTCACATCCTGGACGACGTCCAGCGCGTCAGCGATACGGTCGCTATCCTGAACAACGGCATGCTGGTCGCACAAGGGCCAATCAGCCATCTATTGAGCGGCAAGGACGGCATCGTCTATTCGTTGGTCACAAAAGGCGATACCGAAAACCTCCCCAACCGTCTGGACGACCTCTCCTGGATAACGAACGTGACCGCTACTAAAAGGAATGGGACGACCCATTGGCAAATCAGCATCAGTGATGAAGATGCAGCCGAAAACGAATTACTGCGCTACGTACTGTCTGACCCACAGGTCATCGTGACCGCCTTCAGCCGCAAACAATACGAATTAGAAGAAATCTTTATGAATATCGTCAAAGGAGACGGACATGACCACTAACGCAGAATTGCAACGCGTAGAAGAATGGGGTTGGCTGCGCGGTTTTGCCAACCTGCTGCGCAAAGAAAACCAGGAATGGTGGGGGACCCGCCGCGGCTGGATCAATGCGCTGCTGTGGTCGGGGATGTTGGGAGGATTGGTCGGCATCATGCTTTATGTATTGCCGACGATCGCCGAGGCGGCCAACGATCCCAATATTGCCGCCGTGGGCGGGCCGCTGCCCTTTGCTTTGGAAATGGGCCGCACCGTCTTCTTCGAGTTAGGCACCATGGCCCTGGCAATCGGTGTAGTCATACTCTGCCAGGACATGATCGTAAACGAAAAACAAAGTGGCGTGACCGAATGGCTGCTTGCCAAGCCGGTATCGCGGCGGGCGTATATCCTCTCAAAGCTGGCGGCGACGCTGGTGGCGGTGATGGTCTTGCTGGTCGGGATGCCTGCGCTGGTGTCCTATACCCTCTTGTCCTTCCGAGCGGGAACACCCTTTCCGCTGCCGCCGTTTTTGAGCGGCGTGGGGATCATGGCTCTGCACACCTTTTTCTACCTGACCCTGACCGTGATGCTGGGTACACTTTTCAACAACCGCACCCCGCTCCTGGGGATCGCGCTGGGGACGCTGCTGGGCGGCAACCTGCTGGCCAGCCTGCTCAAGCCTTTGCTTTACGTTACGCCGTGGATGCTGGCGAAGGTGGCTTCCCTGTTGGCCGGTGAACAGGCAGTGCCGAACGGATTGTTATGGCCGCCGCTCGCAGCCACTGCGGTCTGGTGTCTGGTATTCATCTTGGTGGCACTAACCAGGTTTGAAAAGACGCAGTTCTAGCTGCGTTGGACTATCTTTACCCCACAGCCTTAAACAAAAAACCTGCGGGCAATCACACCCGCAGGTTTTCGATTCTCCAAGCTAGATACTCGAATAACAAACTACGCCACCTACATATGGATACCGTGTCCTTCGGCATCGTGAGCGGCTTCCATGATCGCCTCGCTCAGTGTGGGGTGGGCGTGTACGTTGCGAGCGATCTCGTGTGGAGTGATCTCCATCATCTGCGCCAGGGTGAGTTCGGGCAGCAGTTCGGTCACTTCCGGGCCAACCATGTGGGCACCCAAAACTTCACCGTACTGGGCGTCGGTCACCAGTTTGACCCAGCCGACACGTTCACCCAAACCGAGCGCCTTGCCGTTGGGCTGGAAGGGGAAACGCCCGATCTTGACTTCGTAACCGGCTTCCTCGGCTTCTTCCTGGGTCATGCCAAAAGAAGCAACCTGCGGGTGGCAGTACGTGGCCTTGGGCATCATCTTGTAATCCAGGGTGACGGTTTCCACCCCGGCGATATTTTCGGCACACACGATCCCCATTGCCGAACCGACATGCGCCAGCATCAGCTTGGCGGTCACGTCACCAATCGCCCAGATGCCGGGCACGTTGGTCGCCATGCGTTCGTCGATCACGATCTCACCGCGCTTGCCGATCTCCACACCGACCTCTTCCAGGCCGAGGTCGTTGCTGTTGGGCCGGAATCCGGCCGCCACCAGCACCTGTTCGGCGTCAACGACCTCTTCCTTGCCGTCGCTTTCCACCGTCACCTTGACCTTGGTCTTGAGCTTCTCGACCTTGGTAACCTTGCTGTTGGTCTTGATCGTGATCCCGGCTTTCTTGAACTCTTTCTCGACTTCCTTGCTGGCCTCGGGGTCCTCATTGGGCAGAGCACGCGGCAGCATTTCGACGATGGTCACTTCGGAGCCGTAGGAATTCCACACCGTGGCGAATTCCATGCCGATCGCCCCCGCACCGATGATCACCGCGCTCTTGGGCAGTTTTTCCTGCAAGATAGCGGCTTTGTAGTCCACCACCTGCTCACCGTCCAATTCGATCCCCAGGATTTGCATGACGCGCGCCCCAGTGGCGATCACAATATTCTTGGCCTTCAACTCGCTGGTTTTGCCCTCGCTGTCGGTCACCGTAACCGTATCTTTAGCGGTCAGTCTGGCGGTGCCCATATGCACGTCGATGTTGTTCTTCTTCATCAAGAAACCAACACCCTTGACCAGGCGGTCGGAGACCTGGCGGCTGCGCTTTACAGCTGCGCCGTAGTCCAGCTTGAGGTTGTCAAACGAAAAGCCGAATTCCTTGCCGCGCTCGCGCAGGGTGTGTGCTACATCGGCGTTCTTCAAAAGTGACTTGGAAGGGATACAGCCCACGTTCAGGCATACGCCGCCCATGTATTCTTTTTCCACGATGGCGGTCTTCAATCCTAACTGCGATGCCCGGATGGCGTTCACGTACCCGCCTGGCCCGGCACCGATCACAATGACATCATAGTTACTCATTTTAAGAAATTACCTCTCTCTTGTAGATATATCTGTAGAGCAAACACTCTATCCTGATTTCTCACCACAGAGACGCCGAGTTCTCTTATTTTTTTCTCTGCGACTCTGTGCCTCTGTGGTAAATATTTTATTACTAGAAGCACACTTTAGCGCACTTTACAAACGGTCAATTCGCTGAAGCTAACCGTTTTCCTATATTAAATCAAATTATACCAGCGCCCCTACTCCGACCATTCTTCCAAAGTTTGCTTGACCGCGCCCAGGAAATAATCGGCATTGGCTCCATCCAGGATGCGATGGTCGAAAGTCAAACCAACGTAGACCATTGGTCGAATGGCGATGGCATCATCGATCACCACGGCGCGCTTCTGGATCGCACCGGTGCTCAAAATGGCACATTGCGGCTGGTTGATGATCGGGGTGGCAAACAGCGAACCGCTGGTGCCATGATTGGTAAGCGTGAAGGTGCCGCCCTGCACCTCATCGGGCTTGAGCTGTTTGGCACGCGCTCGCTCAGACAGGTCATTCACCGCCCGGGCAATGCCCAACAACGACAACTCATCCGCATTACGGATCACGGGCACGATCAGGCCATCCGCGCCCAACGATGTCGCCATACCGATATGGATTGCCTTGTGTAAGGCGATGCCATCTTCCGTCCAGGATGAATTGACCATCGGATAGGCTTTGAGCGCCTGGGCGAGGGCCGCGATGAAATAGACCGTGAAGGTCAGTTTGGCCCCATCGGCAATGAAGGCAGCTTTGTTTGTTCCCCGGTGGGCGGAGACGCAGCTCATGTCAATCTCCATGAAAGTGCTGACGTGCGGGGAAGTATGCTTGCTCTCCACCATATGATTGGCAATCGCGCGCCGGACGGGGGAAAGCTTCATCACCGTACCCGGCTGCGCGCCCGAAGCTGGCAGCGGGACAGTAGATGGTTTGGCAGTCCCCACAGGGGCCGGTTTCAGACCAATGCGGCCTTCGATCACGTCCTGCATATCGAACTTGGTGATGCGTCCCCCCTTACCGGTGCCCTTGACGCGTCCCAGGTCGATGTTGTGCTCGGCCGCCAGGCGTGCCACCACTGGAGAGATAAAGCTGGCGTTGGGGTCACGCTCAGCTTCGTCGCCGTTGGTTTGATCTACCTGTGCGGGAGGAGCGGGCTGGGCGGATGCGCCGCGCTTGATGTAGGCCATCACATCCTCTTTGGTCACGCGCCCGCCTGTGCCGCTGCCTTGCAGTTTGCGTAAGTCAACGTTGAATTCCTGTGCCATGCGCCGGGCTACGGGAGAGACGCCCGCCGTGACGGCGGGTTTGCTTTTCTGTTGTGTAGCCGGTTTGGCAACAGTTTCTGGAGGAGCAGCCTGTACTTCAGTAACTGGGGCATCCTCCTCTTCCGCGGGGATGGCTTCGCCTGGCGCGCCGACCCAGGCCAGGGTGGCATTCACCGCCACGACTGCATCGACCGGATGAAGGATCTTCAAAACGGTGCCATCTACCGGGCTGGGCACTTCGGTATCGACCTTATCGGTGTTGACTTCAACCAGAGGCTCGTATGCTTCAATGGTGTCACCTTCGGTTTTCAGCCAGCGGGTGATGGTTGCTTCCACCACTGCTTCGCCCATCTGGGGCATGACCACTTTGGTTGGCATCTTATCTCCTTCAGTATGCAGTAAACAGTAGGAAGTATACAGTTCACAGCATCAACATGCTCCACTCTGGTTCTTTTCTGTATACTGTCAACTGTATACTATTTACTCCTACCAATTTTATCAGAATTAGGTCGGCACTTGTCCGTTTTCATACCCCGGTGTGCGCGTTCTTATAAATCTCCATTATTCATCAATAAAGCTTGATGCTAGATAACCTTCCTTTATCTGAAAGGCACAAATTTGAAAGATAATTTCGCTATTTTCCCTCACCCGCCAGCCAGAAGGCTGGCAGCCCTATCCCTGGCAACTTCGTTGCTTAGGATAGGGCCATTTTATCTTTTTCATTTAAGTCAATTTCGAGGGGTGAGGGAACAAATTACTTTGTCTAAATTGCTTCGGCGTTTCCCCTTATCACACACAACCTACCAATCCATATCCTCGGCGTAGCCCCAATCGATCAAGGTTTGCCCGGCGATTTCCTTGAAGATTTCTTTGTCGCGCGCTGTAAAAAGCTGTTTCCACGAGCCGCGCTTGCCCTTTTCCAGATTGGCAACCAGGTCTCCCGCCTTCTGCTGCTGCCAGGCCGCATCCGGGTTTTGCTGCATCTCACCCGCCACGGTCTCCTGCATTCCGACCGGATCGACACCCAGGAACGTCCAGATACGCGCCAACGTTTCGTAAGGTTCCTTGAGCAAATCCTCATAACGCAGCCACAAATACTGCTCGCCGTATAGGGCCTGGCCGCGGGCATGGGTCTCGGTCAGGTTCTGCACCCAACCGGAAACCATGCGGCGCATGGCCTTCTCGGTGAAGAGCGAACGTTCCCCGGCAAAATACGGCTCCGAGTTGCGCGCAAAATCGTCGCGAATGCGCAGGTCGACCTTGGGCAGAAACTGCGGCCCGTCGATAAAATTCTGGAAGCGATGCGAGACCAGCGTATCGCGCCCATCGCGCACGATGTAGATCAGGCGGCCGTCGGGGTAGAAGGTGTGCATTTCGTCCACGGCACCCCCGTTGAGCAGCACGTTGGGGCTTTTATCACCAACCACCTTAGCGTCTTCCTTGTGGGCCTCGCGTTCCAGGATGTAATCGCTCATCGCCCGCAGTGCCACCGGAGTGAGGTCTTTGCCACGATTCCAGCGGTTGCTGCGCCGTGCCAGCCAGGCCTCGAAACGTTTCTCGCTTGCCAGGCCACTCAGCAACGGCGGACGCGTGAAGAAATGCGCCTGCCAATTGCAGTACACTTCGGGGTGCAGACGCACCAGACGGGCCAACAGGGTCGTGCCGGAACGGGCATGGCCGAAGATGAAGAACTTGTCCATGGGGAAGAATGTGCGCGCCTCGGCAACTTCCTCTACAGTGATCGGGGGGATTTGACGTGTGTTGAGTACCTCAGCCTGGCCGGTGAAGAGGACGCGCAGGGTACGTTTCAAGCGGCGGATGATGCGTACGATCATAAGCTTTTGTCCAATAATGATTTCAGGTATGCGCCCGTGCGCCGCCCGGCGCTGCCATCGGTGTAGGCACATTCGCGCTGGATAAAAGCGCGCCGGGCGTCCAGGTCGGCACCGGGGTTCTCAAGATAATAATTGAGGGCATCGCGTAGTTCAGGTTTGGTCAACGCCACGCGCCCGGCCCCGGACTGGCGAAAACGCGAGTGCGTCGGCCAGCCGCCAATCTGCGAGAGCGGCAGGGTAAACTTGTCCGGCCAACCCACCGGCGAGTCGATGCAGGCGCTCACCACCGGGCGGTCATGGATCGAGGCTTCGACCACCATCGTGGAGTATACGGTCACAAACACGTCCGAGTGTGCCATCATCGAGGTTTTTTCGGGCATATCCTCACCGGAGTAATGCCCCAGGTGGCCGCCCAGCGGCACCGGCTCGACCACGTGTACGTGCGGCAGTTCGCGCGCCAGCGCCCGGATTTGCTCGCGCTCGGCCGCGAAACGCTCCACATCCATGAAATGGTTGGGATGCAGGCGTACCAGCAGTTGCGAAGGTTCGGCCAATTCATCCCCGCTGACCAGTTCGGCCAACGCTTCGACGTTCTGGATGTTGGGCGAGAAGGTGATAAAGCTGCTGGCGTAGGAGATCAATTTGCGGGCCGGGTCGAGGCCGTGCAGCTTGAAATATTCCTCCCGGCCCATCAGCCAACGTTTATCGAAATAACCGTCGTAGGAGGGGATACCGCCCACGTTGATGCGCGCTTGCTCCCAATCCGAGCCGTGCATCAGTTCGTCTTTCTGGATATCCGACCAGCACGTGATCCAATCCACGTCTGCACCGGGCAGGCTGTAGCTGCTGCTGTTATCCCAACCCACGATCACCGAAACAGTGGGTATGCCGCGCGCCGCGGCTTCGCGCAGCAGGTAGCGGTCATAGCGCCAGCCGGGGGTGCTGGTGATCACCAGATCAGGCTGGTATTTTTCAAAAAGATCAGTATACAGGTTCGGGTTGAAGCGCCGCTGGAAGCGCACCAATAAGCGGCGCGCTAGCTTCGAGCGCCGCAGCACGGCCACGGCGGCCATCATTAACGGGAACAGGCGTTTGCGCCTGGACCCGGCCTCGCCCTCGACCTGGTAGATGTAGCTGTCCACGGCTTCCAGGTTGATCTTGTTCGACGCTCCTGCCCGCCGCAGGAAATCGGCCCAGAACTGCTGGCTGGCTTTGTGTTGGTCGGCGTATTGCCTGGCGGCTTCCAGGCGCAGCCCTTCGACCGTCAGGCCGGGCTGCCCGAAGCGCGTTTCGATCTGCTCGATCAGGGCATCATCGGTTAGCAAAACAACCTCGTTGCCATCTTCCAGCAGGGTAGCGAGCACGTCGCTTTGCAGAAAATAAACGATGGCTAGGCCGTGATCGGCGCTGATGAATATCTGTTTGGTCATGAATTACTCGATGCCTTTAGATTTATAGCGATTCACAAAATCCGCTTTCTTTACTTTCGCTACCCCCTCACCCCGTCGGCTGCGCCGCCCCCCTCTCCCAGTGGGAGAGGGGAAGTTGCCCGAATGTTTTTTGAAGGCAACGGGTAAGGGAAAATTATCTCAATAAATTATCAATCAAACAAATTACAATCAATCACAATAAAATACGTTTTACGAATCACGATTCACGAATTTCGATATATGTCTCGCAAAATTCATTTCTCGAATCACATCTTCCTAATTACTTTGTTACTGATCACTCGTTACTCACTCCGATACAAAATCTCAAAGCTGCGATTATAGACCCATTGCAGCAGGCGGCGCAGCGGCTTGAAAGCCCACAATCCCTTACCGGCGCTGGCCTGCACCGGCTGTTGACGCACACCCTCGACTGGGTGGGCGAAGAATTCCTGTGGCGGCACGGTATTGCCCATGTGCTGGTTGTACCACTCGGACGTGCACAGGCGCAGGTAGCCTTTAGCATTGATGGCCTCGTCCAACAGGCGCACCTGCCCCATCGGGCGCTGCGAAGGGATCGGCAGCACGCTTTGGAAAATCCGCTTGCGGCCGACGAACTGGAAATGCGAGGCGCCCACGTAATAACGTTCGCCCTGATACACCACACAAATATCTTGGTTCGCTTCGTAGAACTGGCGAGCGCGTTCCTCGTCGCCACCCAGGCTGACGGCGTGCCGCCAAAAATCTTCCCAGGGCAGGAAGCGGCCGCGCTCCAGGGTCACGTCCGGGTTGTCCTCCGCCCAGGCCACGGTAGCAGAAGAGTACTCTTCCGGGGTGAGCATCGGCAAGCCGGTCACCATCCCAGCCTGGGGTAACTGCTCCAAGACCTCGATCTGCGGTTGCAGCCAGCCGGGGTAATGGTACACGTCGCTGTCGGCGTAGGCCACATACTTGCCCGGCGCGGCCCCGAATACGTAATTCCAGGCCCCGGCCTTGCCAACGTTCTGCTCGGAAAACACCAGGTACTGGATCTTCCCGGCCTGATGCATTTCCAAGAGATACTCGCGCACTTCAGCGCAACTGGCATTATCGAACACCATCAGGTCATACGGGTACTGTGTGTTGGCAACGATGCTTTCCAGGCACAGCTTGAGCACGTCCAGGCTTTCGGCGTAATAGCCGCCTGTGAAAGGAATGTAGACCACCACCGCCACGGTAACTTCGGCGGGTTGGGCCACGTCCGGCATGGACTTGGCGGGATTCTGGCCGAAGCGCGTGCTCATGCGCGGGCCTCCCCGACCGTGCGCCGCCAGCGCCGCAGGGCGCGCGTCAACCGCCAGCGCAGCCCGCCGGAGACTTCGCCCTCCGGCTGCACGGCGCGTTCCAGAGCGCGGATCAGGCGCACCAACCGGAAGCGCGGCGAGCGAATTTCACCACCGACCAGTTCCTTTTCGGTGTCCAGGACCATGTACATATTGCGCATGCCGCCGCCCAGTTCGGCGTTGATCTGGGTTTCTTCCAGGTCGTAATGCGCCTGGCCGCCGGGCAGATGGCTATAGTCGTGGTTCTGGTGCACGATGGTGACTGTCGGCGTACCGTCGATCACCGGCCAGGGCTGCGTGG
>JAFGRA010000313.1 GCA_016935415.1 Anaerolineales bacterium | reverse complement strand
TTCCTGGTCGGTCAAGACTTCGGCAGCTCCGGTGGCCAGGGCGGGCACGTCCGGCGGGTCGAGCTGCCAGGGATCGCCGCCGTAAGCCACCACGCGCCCGGCTTGTGGGGTGACCAATTCGGGCAATGCGCCGGTGTCGTAGGCCACCACCGGCAAACCACAAGCCAATGCCTCGATCACCGAGTTTGGGCAGGCCGCGTTCAGGTCGCTGGAGTACAGCAGGTGGGCGGAGCGGTCGATGGCGGGAATGTCCGCCCGCGGCACGAGACCCGCCCAATTGATCGGAACCCGGCTGCGGGCGTCCCAACTCGCCTTGAGTTCCTCGGAGACCTTACCGACCACCATCAATTCGATTGGCAGGTGGTATTCGTCCGCCAGGAGTCCGGCCATGCCGACCGCGCTTTCCAGGCCCATCTCGTAGCCACCGTCCAGGCTGCCCTCGACCAGCAGCAGGCGGTAGAGATCGCTGGGGCGCTGGTGGGTGCCCTGCGGGGAATAAGCTTCCAGGTCGACGCCATTGTAGATCACCGAGTAGGGCACGCGCGTTGCCCCATGTTCGCGCTCCCACCACGCCACTACGAAGTTGCTTTGGTAAACGATGTGGGTCGCCATGCGTCGGATGAAGGCCAGCAGCAGGTTGCCGTAAGTCGAGCGCAGGTAATGGCGCGCCCCGGTGGGTAGTTTAGGCAAAAAGCTTTTTGTTTTTTGCCGGTGCAGCCAGTTCATACCGTCCAGGCGCTGCACGATGGGTACGCCGCGCCGTTTGGCGCGCCACAGCCCGGCCAGTTGGCGCGTGCCGCCGATCACCAGCACGGCATCGTAGGCCGCGTCCAGGTCGTAGGTCACATGCACGCCGCGCGCTTCCAGACCGGCGGCCAACTTGTGGCTGAAACTGACCATACCCCCCACGCCGGAAACGCGCGGGGTCAGGCAGATGGTGGAATTAAGCATTTACGTGATCTCCGGCAAATTGCTTCGCAATTTGCTTAAGCAAGGTCTTTAACCTTTCCATAGGCCTTTGATTTCGATCCAGGCTTCGATTGCATTGGGCAGCGTGCCCCATTTCAGGCCGCCGGTAGGCGGCAGGGCGGCGTACTGGTTGTCGATCCAGATCACCAGGCCCATCGGTGGGCGTGGTGTCACCGGTGTTTCCAGTACAGTTTCGCCGTCCATCTGGAAGCTAACCCCTTCCGCTTCCCAGGTCAGGGCGTAGTGGTGCCATTCGGTCGGATCGAAGGTCAACGCTGTCCCGGATTCTTTGACGAAGGCGCGTCCCAGGCGGCGCAGCAGGCAGGCGGTCGGCTTCCAGGCCAGCAAGGGCAGGGCGGGTATCCCTAAGCCCAGTACCGGCGCGGGAATCTTGGGTGAGCGGAAAGTGGCTGCTAATGTGCCGCTGGAAGGCAGGTCATCGCGCAGGGAGAGATAATTGGGCTGTGAAGCGAAGAAGAACCAGGCCGCGTTGGGCAGGGCGGGCAGGCGCTGCTGGCCGCCGAAACCCAGCGAAAAACTGAACGGGTCGTTCCACAGGCCGAAGCCCCACGTACCGGGGATGTCCTTTGCCGAGGAGCGCGCCTGCAATTGCAACTTGAAGGGGGGATGGGCGGGCAAATCCCGCCGCGAAAGCTGGTGGTAATCATCCAACTGGGCGAAGCGATAAACGCCCTTTGGGCCGGTGGGGATGCGCATGTGCCAGCCGGAATCGTCCTCCAGACGCACGATCTCTGCCCCTGTGGAGGTGTAAGCCTGTAATCCATTTTGTATCATTCTGTTATCATCGCTCATCTGGTTTGGCGGGTAAAATCAAAGCATACGGGTAGCACTTCTATACTAAGCAGATTTTAACGTATTTTACCCAAGTGTCGTGCCAATCCAGGGGGCAGGATGTTATAATTACAACCTAGATTGGTAACTGGCCTTTGGTTTTTAAAAGACCATCAGTGGTTATTAAGGCCAGTTCCTTGCTTGGAGGATGAATGGAAATTACCTGGTATGGACACGCCTGCTTCCGCATTACCGAACGCAGTATGGCAACCGTGGTCACCGACCCGTATAATGAAGCTAAAATTGGTTATGACGCCCTCAAGCTGAAAGCCGATATCGTCACCGTCAGCCACGACGACCCCGGCCATAATCATGCCGAGGCGGTCAAGGGCAATTCCTGGACGATCACCGGCCCGGGCGAATACGAGATTGGCGGCGTTTTCCTGACCGCGGTACAGACCGGCAACAAGCGCAGCAAGAAAGAGAACGGGCGCAATATGGCCTACGTGTTCGATTATGATGGTGTGACCGTTGCCCATTTGGGTAACATGAACTCGGTCCCCACCCGCACCGAAGTGGACGCGCTGGGTACAGTTGATGTCGCCCTGGTACCTGTCGGTGGTGGCACTAGTTTGAATGCCGCCAAAGCCGCAGAGGTGATCAGCCTGATCGAACCGGGTATCGTCGTCCCCATGTATTACAGCACGCCAGTTGCCAAGGTGAAATTGAACAGCTTGAGCCAGTTCCTGAAAGAAATGGGTCTGGGCAAGAACGTTGAAACCGAACCCAGTTTGAAGGTGACTAAGAGTTCCATCCCCGATGAGACCCGCGTCGTTGTGCTTTCCTACGACCACTAACAATTGGAGCATTATCGTGAATTCCGTAAAATTGCTAATGAGTTGGGATATTCTCCCGGGCCGCGAGGAAGATTACTTCGAATTCCATATTCGCAAGTTCGTGCCCGCCCTGGAGAAACTCGGCTTGAAGCTCAGTGAGGCCTGGCTGACTGTGTATGGCTCGCAGCCGCGCATGACTGCTGAAGCGCTCATGCCCGATCTGAATTCCGCCAAAAGCCTGCTCAACTCGAATGACTGGGAAGACCTGGGCGACGAGTTGGATGACCTGGTAGAGAATTTCGATTACAAAGTGATTCCCGCGCGCCGCGGCCTGCAACTTTAATTTTTTATACTTTACGCATTTCAATTTATTGGTTTTAATTCGACTTCTATAACCTTGTCTATTTCCCTGTGATTGAAAAATTAGCTGAGAACCTGCTCGCCTGGTACCGTCAGACTGCTCGTGATCTGCCCTGGCGTGGTCATCCTGACCCGTATGCTGTGTGGGTCTCGGAGATCATGCTGCAGCAAACGCGCGTCGATACCGTGCTTTCGTATTACGTGCGTTGGATGGCGCATTTCCCGACCATCGCGGCGTTGGCGGCCGCTAACCAGCAAGAAGTACTCAACCTGTGGGAGGGACTGGGTTATTACAGCCGTGCCCGCAATTTGTACAAGGCCGCCCAGATCGTGGTAGCCGAGCACGATGGTAAACTCCCTGCTGACGTAAAAGCATTGGAAGCCTTGCCTGGCATTGGACGTTATACCGCCCGGGCGATTGCCTCGCTGTCCTTTGGGCTGGATTACCCGGTGGTGGATGGCAACGTCAAGCGAGTGCTGGCGCGCGTCTTCAACCTGGAAACACCGGTCGATACCGGCGTGGGTGAGAAGGAAATCTGGCGGCTGGCCGAGGAGCACCTGCCCGCCGGTGAAGCTGGGGACTACAATCAGGCCTTGATGGAACTGGGCGCACTGGTGTGTACACCGCGCAGCCCGGATTGTGCGCATTGTCCCCTGGCCGCGGAATGCCGCGCCAACGCCCTGGGCTTGCAAACCGAACGTCCGGTGAAGAAGCCTAAAGTCAAGACGCCGCATTACACCGTAGCCGGGGCGGTCATTTGGCGGGATGGCAAGGTGCTGATCGCCCAACGCCCAGAAGATGGTTTGCTGGGCGGCTTGTGGGAGTTCCCAGGCGGCAAATGCGAGGACGGCGAAACTCTGCCTGCCGCGCTGGTGCGCGAGATCAAGGAAGAGTTAGGCGCGGAGATCGAAGTCGGGGAGGAATTGGGCATATACAAACACGCTTACACGCATTTCAAGGTCACCCTGCATGCCTTCATCTGCCGCCTGCTGGATAGTGAGCCGCACAACCTTGAACACCAGGCCATCGAATGGGTAGAACCGCACATCCTGCCCGATTACCCGATGGGCAAAATCGACCGCGGCATTTCGCAGGATATCCTGAACGGTTAGCTGTGCGCGCTAAAGGGGGTGAATTTAGGTTACAATCTTTTACATGAATATCACGAATTGAACGAATGACACGAATGAAATCATTATTATTCGTGATATTGGCAGTATTCGGGTCATTCGTGTTTTAGCAGCTTAATGATGACTAGAAAATTCCAGCGCCGAATTGAAGATTTTGTGTGCGAACACTGCGGCAAGCAGGTGCCGGGGAGTGGTTATACCAACCACTGCCCATATTGCCTGTGGAGCAAGCACGTCGACGTCAACCCCGGTGACCGCGACGCTTCTTGCCAGGGCCTGATGGAGCCGGTTGGGGTGGAGGTCGAGGCGGGCGCATACCGCATCGTTCACCGCTGCACGCGCTGCGGCCTGGAAAAACGCAACAAGACTGCCCCGGAGGATGATTTCGATGTGCTGATCGCGCTGGCCGAACGCCAAAGCCGGGGAGGGGATTGAAGTTGTGAATGCCCCACTTTCCTTCGAAGAACAACGCCAGCGCATGGTTGAGGAGCAGCTCATTCCGCGGCGCAGTTTCAGGCCGCTCTTGCTGGAAGCGATGCGCACCGTCCCGCGCGAGTGCTTCGTCCCCGAAGAGCACCAGCACCTGACCTATGCCGATGGACCGCTGCCGATTGGCGAGGATCAGACCATCTCCCAACCGTATATCGTGGCGTTGATGACCGATCTGTTGGAACTCGAAGCGAGCGATAAGGTGCTCGAAATTGGCACCGGGTCGGGTTACCAGGCCGCCGTGCTGGCTTATTTGGCAGCGGAAGTGCACAGTGTCGAGCGGCATGCCTCACTGGCAAAGGCAGCCCAGCAGGCGCTTTCAGCTTGCGGCGTTGATAACGTCCACGTGCACGTAGACGATGGCTCCAAGGGTTGGCCGCAGGCCGCACCTTATGACGGCATGATCGTCACTGCTGCCGCGCCGCGCGTGTCCGACACGCTGTTGGGACAACTGGCCGATGGCGCTTTCCTGGTAGTCCCGGTGGGCGGCTATACCGGCCAGAGTTTGCAGCGCTGGCAGCGCCATGGGAATGAGTTCATTCACGACACGATCGCTCCGGTGGCCTTCGTGCCCTTGCGTGGCGAGGAAGGCTGGGCGGCGGATGAGTGGAAACGCTGATTTGATTTGCGGCTGCTTTTCGCTATAATGGAATCAGGTATCGCCGAGTTGGTTTGTGAAAGTGAGGCCATCTGATGACGAATTCTAATGAACAGGAAGGTCTGCGCCGCTTGCGCCAGCAGCAACTGGCTGCGCGTGATCCGCTGGCAAAAGAGCGTAAAGTATCCCAGAAGGTTGCCGCTCGCCGTAAAACGACCTATAAGCAAGCCACCATCAAAGATATGCGTAAAACCGTTGGTTACAAATGGCGCGGCCTGATCGGTGGGGCGATCTTCGGTTTCTTCGTGTTTGCCATCGTGGCTTATCTTTTTCCCGATGCCATTTACCAGTTTCTCGGCTTTATGGGTATTTTTATCTTTGCACTGTTGGGCTTTGTAGTTGGCTCGTCCTTCGACTGGCGCGATGACATCAAGCGTAATCTATAGAAAATCCTGTGGTTGTTTGTTACTATTTGTCGTAATCATCTTTTGTGAATTCCCCCGAATTTTCTTCCCCCCTTCCTGGGAAGGGGAGATACAGGGGGGATGGGAAATCCATATTTCTACTATGTTTTGATAGTTGGTTTTATCCTATGCCCCAAGATTTCCTGCGTACATCCGACATTGCCAAGGCGGTAGGCGTGCATCCTAACACGGTACGCCTTTATGAACAGTGGGGTTACCTGCCTGCCATCCCGCGCAGCAGCAGCGGCTATCGCATGTTCACCGAAGAACATCAGGAGCAAATGCGGCTGGCCTGGTTGGCGCTCAAGTACCCATATCCGGGTGGCAAGCGTGTGGTGCTCGATCTCGTTATCGCGGCCAGTAAGGGTGATTTGGGGCGCGCCCTGGAACTGGCTTACGATTATCTGGCCCAGATCCGTGCCGAGCAGGCCCAGACCGACGCGGCCACCGTTTACCTGGAACGCTGGGTGGAGGGTGCCGCCCCGGAACGCCTCGAACATCCGCTGCGGATCGGGGAGACCGCTCGCCTGCTCGACCTGACCGAGCACATGCTGCGCAACTGGGAACGCGATGGACTGATCGCGGTCGGACGCAACCCGGATAACGGTTACCGCCAATATACCGGCGCGGACATCGGCCGCTTGCGCGTGATCCGCACGCTGCGCAAGGCCGGTTACAGCACAATGGCAATCTTACGCATGATCTACCAGTTGGACGGAGGCGATGCTACCAATCTGCGTGTCGCCTTGGATACACCCGGTCCGAACGAGGACATTGTTACCGTGGCCGACGCCTGGATGAGCACTTTGGCTGCCCAAGAGCAGCGTGCCCTGGATGTGATCGCCCAGTTGGAGAGGATGATCGCGGATAAAGGGGGGTGATAGGCTGCAAACCCTACATTTAAAAACGAAGGTTCTGGGGAAGTTAAGAATGAAGAATTAGGAATTAAGAGTTAAGGGGGGAGATAGTTTTTTTTACCGCGGAGGGTCGCAGAGGTTTGATCATCAGAAAGCATAGGTAGCTATTCTATAAATCTCTGCGTTTCTTTGCGATCTCTACGGTTAAGCTTTTAATGCGATGAAATTATCAACTTGTTCCCTATTCCCTCAACCCTACAATAACACACGAAGGTTTGTATACTGATTCTGTAAAATGTGTTGACGCGCGGCTTTTATTCGAATTCATAGCTAAGGTGAAAAATGCAAATCTGTGTACAAAATCTATCCAAAACGTATCGCGTCCCGGAACGCCAACCGGGCATGGGCGCGGCCCTGAGAAGCCTCTTCCGGCCGAGCTACCGCGCGGTGGAGGCAGTGCGCCAGATCAGCTTCGAAGTTGGGCGCGGCGAGATGGTTGGTTTCATCGGGCCGAATGGGGCTGGCAAGACCACCACGCTCAAGGTGCTTTCTGGGCTGTTATACCCCACCGGCGGCGATGTTCAGGTAGCCGGGTTCACACCCTGGGAGCGTAAACCCACTTATCTGCGCCGCATCAGCATGGTGATGGGCAACCGTAGCCAGATGATCTGGGATATCCCGCCGCTGGACAGTTTCCGCGTGCTGGGCGAAATTTACCAGGTTCCCAAAGCTGAGTATCAAGAAACCGTCGACGAATTGATCGATCTGCTCGACATGGGCGAATTGCTGCACAAGCCGGTGC
Organism: Anaerolineales bacterium; assembly: GCA_016935415.1. Lineage (GTDB taxonomy): Bacteria > Chloroflexota > Anaerolineae > Anaerolineales > UBA11579 > JAFGRA01. Next base: position 903 of record JAFGRA010000313.1, on the reverse strand, counting down.
GCAACTTCTCGCTGGGCGAGCGCATGAAGTGTGAGATGGTCGCCGGGCTGCTCTACCGCCCCGAAATCCTCTTCCTGGACGAGCCGACGTTGGGCCTGGATATCTCCATGCAGCGCCGCCTGCGCCGTTTCCTGGCGGAATACAACCGCCGCAATGCGGTCACTACCATCCTGACCAGCCACTACATGGCCGATGTAGTCGAGTTGTGCGAACGTGTGATCCTGATCCACCACGGCGAATTGATCTACGACGGTGACCTGGACGGCCTGGCCGGACGTTTGTCGCCCTTCAAGCTCATCAAGCTTACGCTGGGCGGGCAAAATGGGGGCAATGGAGAGCTTGCGTTCCCGCGCGGCGCTGACCTAATCGAACGGGATGGCAGCCGCGTGACATTGCGGGTTGGCCGGGAAGCGGCCGCCGGGATCACTGCTCATTTGCTCGACAGCCTGCCGGTCGTTGACCTTTCGATCGAGAACCCGCCCATTGAGGCCGTCATCGACCAGATCTACCAGGAGGGCAGCGTATGAATCACAAAGCAGGTTGGGCATTGGTCAAAGGCACCTGGATGATGTGGATCCAGCACCGGGGCTTCTTCTGGCTGCTGGCTTTCAACTGGATGCTCCCGGCATTGATCTACCTGTTCGTGTGGTCGACTGTTGCGGGTGGTGGGGATGTTGGCGGAATCAGCCAGGGCGAGTTCGCCGCCTATTACCTGATCCTGATCCTGGTCAACCAACTGACCTACTCGCAGACCAACTGGACGGTCGGTGACGTGATCCGCAGCGGTGGGCTGAACACCTGGCTGGTGCGCCCCATCCCGGCGATCTATAATGTGCTTTCCAGCGAAATGGCCGGGAAGGTGGTTTATATGATCTTCGCCGTGCCGGTCGTGGCGCTGCTGGC
>JAFGRA010000312.1 GCA_016935415.1 Anaerolineales bacterium | reverse complement strand
TCATTCTGTTCCTCAGCTTTCGGTTTGTTTTCTTATATCTTAACAGATCGGCTTTCTGAGGCTCAGAAAATAACTTCACACTATTGAACATAAGAGAAAAACGGAAGAATTTAAGCTTGGCGCGTAAAAAAGTTTTTGGTTGTTCAGTGGCGCGCAGTTGGGAAAATGGATTTGGCTATTCTGACTAGACAAATTTTTTGATTATCTTGTTTTATGCTACAATGAACATGCTGGATCGGTGGTCGCAGTGGACGATGCTGAGTCCACTGCGGCGTGGGATATGCTCCCATGAAAAGTGCCGCTTTTCCTTTCGCCGACCTATGAAATCTTGCCAAAATTACCATTATTTAAATAGTATTGATGATGCCCTCGCGGCAATTAGCCAAGCGGAGGGCGAATTTGCTGTACAGGTAGGTGGCACCGATTTGCTTGATATGCAGCAAAGGCGCATCCCATGGTGGATAATGCGTATGGCATGACGATAAAGACTTTGCCAATCGATCGGGATTGGCTGAAATTAGCGTTGAGGAAGAAAACGATAATATTGAGGAGAATCGATAATTGAACTGACCGGGAAATTATTGGAGGTCTGGATTATCGAAAAACTGGTAAGGTAGATTGGGAACCATAACTAAATTGCACAAGGATGGTTGATCAATGAGTAAATGGCTTCAATCTGAAGTAATGTCAAAGACGATAGATGCGCTTCTGCCTGTCTTTGCTGTGTTGGCTGCATTGGCAGTAGGGGCAGTAGTTTTGATCATTCTTGGGGCAAATCCGCTTGAAGCTTTCGGTGCTCTGCTTGAGGGGGCTTTTGGCAGCACGAATGCGCTTGCGGATACCGTTGTGAAGGCCACGCCATTGCTATTGATTGGTCTTGGCATTTGTATCTCTTTCCGTGGAAATGTGATCAACATTGGAGGTGAGGGACAAATGATCATGGGGGCGCTTCTGGCAACGGCGCTTGGGCTCGCTTTTCCGGAATGGCCTGGAGCCGTGATGATCATTGTTGCGTTGTTGGTCGGATTTCTGGGCGGGGCTATTTGGGGAGGAATTCCGGGAGCATTAAAAGCCTATTTCGGTGTGAATGAGATATTAAGCACGATCATGATGAATGCAATCGCGGTCCAGTTAATGAACTTTTTGCTTTCAGGCCCGATGATTGATCCGGTGCAGGCATCCAGCGCCTCAAAAATTCCACAAACAGCTAGGTTGTCTAAAGCATTTGACCTGCCGCGCCTCATTCCCACCCGTTTACATTTAGGTGCGCTTATCGCAATAGTACTTGCCGGGTTGGTTTATGTCTTACTTTGGCGGACGACGCTTGGCTATAAGATCAGAGCGGTTGGAGAGAACCAAGCGGCATCTCGCTATGCAGGAATTGATGTCAAACGGCAGGTTGTAATGGCTCTGCTGCTCAGTGGGGCGTTTGCTGGTCTGGCTGGGGCGATCCAGGTGTTTGGCGTCAATCACAGGATGATCACTGACGGTTCTGCCACCGGGTTCACAGGCAGCGCAGGGTTCAATGGCATTGTGGCTGCATTATTTGGGCAGCTTCATCCCCTTGGAACTATCCCGGCATCATTCTTTTTCGGTGCTCTGCTGGTAGGAGCGAATAAGCTGCAGCGCGTTGTCCAGGTCCCCTCTGCAGTTATCATCGCGCTGAATGGGCTGGTGGTGATCTTTGTGGTAAGCAGTGAAATTTGGCGGCGGCAGCGAGAAACCAAACGGCGAACCGAGGCTACCATTGAGGAGGAAATTGTTGGATTACATCCCCCGTCACAACCCAATGACTCTGGAAGTGAGGAGGAGGGATCATGATAGAAAATTTATTTACTAAGACTGTCCTTATTGGAATTTTAGCTTCAGGCATCCGCCTGGCAACTCCTTACCTTTATGCGGCTATTGGCGAGACATTCAGCCAACGGAGCGGCGTGCTGAACCTCGGCGTGGAGGGTCAGATGCTTATCGGAGCCTTTGCCGCTTTCTATGTTTCATTCGTGACCGGCAATCTGTGGCTGGGGCTATTGGCAGCGATCATCTCCGGACTGCTGATGGGGCTGGCAATGGCATTTGTCAGCGTAAACCTTAAAGCTGAACAGGGTATCAGCGGAATTGGGTTCTATCTCTTTGGGTTAGGCCTTAGCGATCTGTTGTTTCAAAAGATGCTCGGGACTGTGGAGACAGTCAGCGGTTTCCACCCGATCTATATTCCTTATTTGAGCGATATCCCAATAATTGGGGAAATCCTGTTCAGCCAGAATATTTTGGTTTATGGGGCATACTTGCTGGTATTGATCGCCTGGTTTGTTTTAAATAAAACTACCCTTGGACTGAAGATCAGGGCGGTGGGGGAATCGCCAGAGGCGGCGGATTCTTTAGGTGTCAGTGTTGCCAGGGTACGGTATTTCACGATCTCATTAGGGGGGGCGCTTTCTGGATTGGCAGGTGCATCCCTTTCGATTGCGTTGCTGAATGTGTTCCAACAAAATATGACCAGCGGTCTGGGATTCATCGCGGTTGCACTGGTTTATTTTGGTGGGTGGCGGCCGTTTGCTGTCATGGGCGGCGCGCTGCTTTTCTCAATGGTCAACTCGCTGCAGCTGTGGGTTCAGGTGTTGAATATCCCCATCCCCTCAGATTTTGCAGTGATGATGCCATATGTGCTTACCATTATTGCTTTGGTAATTACCGTTCAAAGAGCTAGACCCCCATCCGCGCTTACTAAGCCGTTCGAGCGTGGGCATTAAAATAAGGAGGTGCCTTAGAAAAATATCGATTGTATTGCCACCCTGATAACTAATATATTTAGGAGAAGAATATAAGATGAAAACGTATACTAAAATCCTGGTCCTATTCGTTCTCGCCACATTGATTTTGGCTGGTTGTGGCGGTGGCGGCGACGCTGCCTCTGATGTGTTTCGCGTCGCTGTTGTAATGCCCAGTGCAACAAATGACCTTGCCTTCAGCCAGTCAATGTATGATGCACTCTTGACTATTCAGGAAGAGCGCGGCGAAGACAAATTTGAGTTTGTGTTCTCTGAAAGTATGTTTGTGGTAGATGATGCTGCTGCAGCCATCCGTGACTATGCCAGTGAAGGTTATAACCTCGTCATTGCGCACGGCTCACAATACGGCAGTTCGCTACAAGAGATCGCCCCAGACTTCCCAGAGACCGCATTTGCGTGGGGCACCACAGTGGATACTTTCGGCCTTGACAATGTGTTTGCCTACGAGGCGCGCGCGGAAGAGGGCGGTTATGTAATGGGTGTGATGGCAGCAATGCTTTCAGAAAGTGCGACCATCGGCGTAATTGGCCCGATTGAGACCGGAGATGCCAAGTTGTATGTGGATGGATTTATCGCAGGCGTGGCAGCCACCAATGGTGCTGCCCAGGTAAATACCAACTGGATTGGCTCTTTTTCGGATGTTGCTCTGGCCTCAGAAGCTGCACAGACCCACATCGGGGCTGGCGCAGACGTGCTGACCGGTACTGCCCAGATGGTTGTGGGCGCAATCGGTGTAGCAGAAGAAAATGGCGCCCTCTGGTTCGGTACTCAATCCAGCCAAACTTCCCTGGCTCCAGATATTGTGGTTGCCAACCAGGTGTATCGCTGGGAAGTTGTCCTCAGGGAAATGATTTCCCTGATCGAAGACCAGACATATGGTGGACAATCCTTCCTGATTACGCTTGAGAATGGCGGATTGGAAGTCGAATTCAATGATGCCTATTCACTTTCAGATGACGTCAAAGATGCTGCCCAGGCTGCAATTGACGGCATTGTGGATGGCTCCATCACAGTCTTCCCTTAGAATTTTGAGAATATTGGGAGGCAGTGTTTCACTGCCTCCCCTGGACTTATTTTTTGTTGATGCGCAACTAGTTTTGAGGAAATGATCGGCGATGACAGAACCCCAATTACTTCCCTCTGGACAAGCGATGATCTCTCATTTGGAGATGCTGAATATTACCAAGCGATTTCCAGGTGTAATTGCGAACAGAAATGTGAGCTTTGATGTAAGAGCCGGCGAGGTGCATGCACTCCTGGGTGAAAACGGTGCAGGAAAAAGCACATTGATGAAGATCCTGTATGGCTTGTATCAGCCTGATGAGGGTAAGATCAAACTAGATGGGAAAGAGGTAACCATACATTCCCCGGTAGATTCGATCGATCTGGGAATCGGGATGATCCATCAACACTTCATGCTGGTGGAAACATTGACCGTGGCAGAAAATGTTGCCCTGGGGCTGCCGTCCTCGCGGGGAATACTCACAGACCTGGATAAAGTATCTGAACGAATCCTGGAACTGGCAGAAATCTACGGCTTGCAGGTTGATCCCGAAGCATATATTTGGCAATTGGCGGTTGGGCAGCAGCAGCGCGTAGAAATTATCAAAGCCTTGTATCGCGGAGCCGCGCTGCTGATCTTAGATGAACCAACCGCCGTTCTCACACCTCAGGAAGTCGATGAATTTTTTGTGACAATGCGGCAGATGATCGATGATGGGCACGCGCTGATCTTCATTTCTCATAAGCTGCACGAGGTAATTGAGATCAGTCATCGGGTTTCTGTGCTCCGAGATGGGCATATGATTGGTACAGTCCCGACTGAGAGCGCCACAAAATCGACCCTGGCGGAGATGATGGTTGGTAGAGAAGTGGGGATTAAAAAAGACCGCGTTCAGACGGATACGACTGAAAAACGATTGGTGTTAGACAAAGTTTCGGCGCTCAGCAATCGTGGAACGCCTGCGCTGACAGATATCAGCCTTGAAGTTTGCTCCGGTGAAATTTTGGGTGTGGCCGGCGTTTCAGGAAATGGGCAACGGGAACTGGCAGAAGTGATCACAGGCTTGCGCCCGGTGACTGGTGGGAGGATATTGCTGGAAGATGAGGACGTTACAGGATTTACGCCTAAACAGTTGATGAATCGCAGCCTGTCATATATCCCTGAGGAGCGGATGAAGGATGGCATGATCAAGGAATTTTCGGTGGCGGAGAACCTGATTTTACGAGAGCACGATCAAGAACCCTTCTCGACAAATGGGTTCCTGAACCTTAAAACGATCTCCAATCATTCCAGCGAGCTTATCAGAAACTATAATGTGAAAACGCCTTCCCAGGAAACAATGGCTAAAAATCTCTCCGGTGGCAATATTCAAAAGCTGGTGCTGGCTCGGGAAATTTCCCGTAAGCCGCTGATCTTGATTGCTGCTCAGCCGACGCGCGGGCTGGATATTGGGGCCACTGAATACGTGCACCTGCGTTTGCTCGAACAGCGGGAGGAAGGAACGGCCACGGTTCTGATCTCTGAAGACCTCGATGAAATCATGGCACTTTCCGACCGCATTGCTGTGCTATTCGAGGGGAAAGTTATGGGCATCTTGGACCATGAAGAGGCAACGCGGGAGAAACTAGGCTTGCTAATGGCCGGAGTGGTCGAATAGAGGTGCTGTTGTGACTTAATCCCTCATTTTTGGGGAAGGCAGGGTTCGGACCGGGTTCCCGAAGCGACACTGAAAGCAATGAAACTGCTCAGAAAATGACTGCTGGGCAGTTTTTGTTTTATACGCTTTTGTATGCGGGTGAGACCCTGATAGTTAGTTTCAAATCCTGGTCTAAAAAATACCACCAAACAACCGAATAAAAACGGCCATTTTTACGTATATATAAATGAGGTTTCCTAAAAACGGAAGTGCTTTGCAACTTTATAAAATTTTTTTCGTATAAGTATGTGAAATCTTGAACTTGATGCGTTATACAAAATTGTTGGAGAGAGAATGGACACTGTAAACCCCGCCAGCGCTGTCCTGGCGGCAAAGATTACCAAGGCAGCCAGTAAACAGACCTATTACACGATCCGCTTTTTCGTGGACCAGGATCTGGTTGAGGATGCTTACCGGGCTTACGGGTATTTTCGCTGGGTGGATGATACACTGGACGCGCCGGTTGGCACGAAGCTGGGTAAGATCGCTTTTCTCAAGCGCCAGAGTGAATTATTAGCGGCCTGTTATCGCGGAGAGTTACTCACAAATCTCTGCCCTGAAGAACAAATACTCGTCGATTTGGTGGCGAATAGTTCCAGCCAGCACGCCGGCTTGAAGTCCTATCTGGATAACATGATGGCGGTGATGGAATTCGACGTAAAACGCCGCAACCGCTTGATCTCTGGGGCGGAAATATCGGACTATACCCGCCTACTGGCAACGGCCGTGACTGACGCCATGCACTACTTCATTGGACATGATGACCCTGTTCCGAACCATCCGGCGCGCTATCACGCCGTAGTGGCCGCCCACATCACGCATATGCTGCGCGATGCTTGTGAAGATAGCGAGGTGGGGTATTTCAACGTGCCGCGCGAATATCTGGCCGCGCATGGGATCACCATCCGTGATGTGGAGAGCGAAGCCTACCGCAAGTGGGTATGCCGCTCGGTGAAGGAAGCGCGCGAACTTTTCGAGACCGGCCGGGAATATCTGGCAGAGGTCAGCAGCCTGCGCTGCCGTCTGGCCGGATACGCCTACGCGGCGCGTTTCGAATGGATGCTGCGCGTGATCGAGCAGGAAAATTATTGCCTGCGTTTGGCGTACCCGGAGCGCAAACGCCTATGGGCCAGTCTGTGGATCAGTTTATCGACATTGACCTCGTTGCTGGCGGTGCGACCGGCCGAGCTGCGTTCGTCTTACAATCAATAGGAAAATGGAGCAATGAAGCATAACCACGTGATCGTAATTGGCGCCGGGATCGGCGGGATGACTGCCGCCATCCATCTGGCGAAACACGGCTATCAGGTTACCGTGCTTGAGAAAAACGCGCGCCCCGGCGGGCGCTGCGACCGCATCAGCCGCGACGGGCATCACTTCGACACCGGCCCGACGCTGCTGGTCATGCCGCTGCTGTATGATAAGGAATTCGAGAACCTGGGTGTCAACTTCCGCGAACGCCTGGAATTGGAGCGCGTCGACCCGACTTACCACCTGGTCTTCGATGACGGCAGCCAACTGGCGCTTTCGTCCGATCTGAAGTTCATGGAAGAGCAATTGGACGCTATCGAGCCGGGCAGCTTTCAGAATTTCTTGCGCTACATGAATGAAGGTTACCGCCACTATCACCTGGGGATCGAAAAGCTGGTCTACCCGGATTTCAAGAAGCCGACCGACTTTTTCAAGTTGAGCAATATTCCCCTCATCCAGCAGGTCAAGCCGCTGGCGAAACACTACGCCGGGATGGCGAAGTATTTCGACGACCCGCGCTTGAAATCGGCCTTCACCTTCCAGGATGTGTATATGGGATTGAGCCCCTTCGAGGCCCCGGCCACCTTCTCGATGATGTCCTACACCGAACTGGCGCACGGCGTGTGGTATCCCAAGGGTGGCATGTACAAGCTGGTCGAGGCGCTGTACGCCCTGGCCGAGGAAGCCGGGGTGGAATTCCACTTCAACGCCCCGGTCGATCACATTGACATCGTCGGGGATACCGCCCGCGGCGTGGACGTAAAAGGCAAGCTGCTGGAAGCGGATGTAGTGCTGGCGAACGCCGACCTGTCTTACGTGCACGAAAACCTGCTCCCGGATGGCAAGCGCTCCAAGCGAATGTCCCGCAAGCGGCACTCGTGCTCGGTGATCAGTTTCTTCTGGGGGGTGGACAAGCCCTATGAGTCCCTCCCGGCGCACACGCTCTTCCTGGCGGACGATTACCGCGATAACTTCACCAGCATCATCCGCGACCTGGACATCCCCGAAAACCCCAGCCTGTACGTCCATGCCCCGGCGCGCCTCGATCCATCGATGGCCCCTGCCGGTGAGGACACGATCACGGCGATCGTGCCGGTCGGACACATGTCCGAGAACGGCGATCAGGATTGGGCGGCGATGCGCGACACGGCGCGTGAGCACGTCTTCCGCCGCCTGCGCACGCTGGGTATCGACGACCTGGAAGCGCACATCAAGTTCGAGACCAACTTCACGCCGCTCTCCTGGCGCAAACGCTACAACCTGGTGAAAGGCTCCACGCACGGTTTGTGCCACAACCTGACCCAACTGGGCATTTTCCGGCCCGACTTCCAGCATCCAAGCTGTAAGAACCTGTACTTCGTAGGTGCCAGCACGCGTCCCGGCACGGGCCTGCCGACGGCGATCATCTCCGGCCGCCAATCCGCCCAGCGCATTATGGGCGATTGGAATGGGGGCGTTAGGGCGTAATCAGTTCGTTTTTGATACTGCTGAGCCGCTTGAAAACTATTCGAGCGGCTTTTTGAATTTGGAGGGAAATTGTCTTATAATGATTTTGGGGAACACCAGACTATGCTTTTGTAAATAGTTGCGTGTATGGGGATGCCTGGAAATCAAGCAAAGCAACGTACACCCAAACCGAGACAGGCAAATTTTATAAAAATTTCTCTCTTGTTGGATAACTGCCAGTTAAGTGCAGGTAGATATCTGATAGCGAATGCATGTAAATAAGAAAAGGATCCGATGGACGAACATATGCATCATCAAGAACATGAACAAATGGCGGACGAGTTCAAGGAGCACACGGCCCATACTGACCACAAGCAAGAAGGACACAGCACCGCTCACGCTGACCACAAGCAAGGTGGACATGCTACCGATCACACCGGACACGAGCAAATGTTCCGCACACGCTTCTGGTGGAGCCTGCTGCTGAGCGTTCCGGTGCTGCTTTATAGTGCTGCGCTGCAAAACTGGTTGGGCTTCAGTATGCCCGCTTTCCCCGGCAGTGAATGGATCTCCTTCGGATTCTCGTTGATCGTTTTTGCATATGGCGGAGTGCCATTTTTGAAGATGGCCGTCCCGGAGCTTCGCAATCGAAAACCTGGGATGATGATGTTGATCTCTCTGGCGATTTCAGTGGCATTGGTTTACAGTGTGATCGCGCAGTTGACCAATCTGGGTGAGGGTTTCTTTTGGGAATTGGTTACCTTGATTGACATCATGTTACTGGGGCACTGGTTGGAGATGCGCTCGGTGCGCCAGGCTTCGGGTGCATTGGACAAACTGGTGGAATTGATGCCTGACGAAGCTGAACGGATCAAAGCAGATGGCACTACTGAGACTGTGCCGGTCGCTGCGCTTCAGAATGGTGATTTGCTTCTAATCCGCCCCGGCGATAGCGTTCCGGCCGATGGCGAGGTGGTAGAGGGTGAATCCAGCTTGAATGAGGCGATGATCACCGGCGAGTCCCGGCCGGTTAAAAAATCTCCTGGCGACGAAGTAATTGGTGGAACGATCAATGGAGATGGCAGCTTGCGGGTGCGCGTCAGCGCGACTGGTGACGATACAGCTCTGGCGGGGATCATGCGCCTGGTCGAACAGGCGCAGCAGTCCAAATCGGAGACGCAGGTGCTGGCCGATAAAGCCGCCGGTTGGTTGTTCTATATAGCATTGTCCATAGCGGCTCTGACCGCAGTTGGTTGGGGCATTGCGGTTGGGTTCGATGCCCAGATCATCAAGCGGGTTGTTACGGTATTAGTGATTGCCTGCCCACATGCCCTGGGGTTAGCTGTTCCTCTGGTTGTGGCAATCACTACCGCACTGGGTGCCAGCAATGGTATTCTGGTGCGCGACCGCCTGGCGCTGGAAGCGGCCCGCGAGATTGACGTAATCGTCTTTGATAAAACGGGCACGTTGACCAAAGGTGAATTTGGTGTGGTGAACATGCAGACGGCGGATGATTGGCCGGAAGATAAAGCACTGGCATTGGCTGCGGCCATCGAGGGTGATTCGGAACATCTGATTGCAAAAGCCATTCGGCAGGCGGCCCAGGAGCGGGAGCTTTCCATACCTGAAGTGGAAGATTTCTCAGCCATAAAGGGGCGCGGCGTGAAGACCCAGCATGGTGGGGAAAATGTGTATGTGGGTGGTCCGCGCCTTTTGGAAATGCTCGAACTAGAAAATGAATTCGAAGCGTTTGGCCAGGCGGCGGGAGAAAAGGCCCAAAGTGTGATTTATCTGACCAATGCCGAGCGCATTCTGGCGGCTTTTGCCGTGGCCGATGTAATTCGTCCAGAAAGCAAGCCGGCAGTAGACCGGCTGCATGATCTAGGTGTGGAAGTTGCTATGCTGACCGGCGATAGCCAGCCTGTGGCGGAATCTGTTGCGGCCGAATTGGGAATCGACCACGTTTTTGCAGAAGTGTTGCCCGAAAACAAAGACAAAAAGATCGCCGAGTTTCAGAAGCAGGGTAAGCATGTGGCGATGGTTGGCGATGGGGCCAATGATGCCCCAGCATTGACGCGCGCGGATGTTGGCATTGCAATTGGTGGTGGAACAGATGTAGCGATTGAATCCGCCGGACTGATCTTGGTTCGGAGCAATCCACTGGATGTGGTGAGCATCCTGGCATTGAGCCGGGCTAGCTATCGTAAGATGATTCAGAATTTGTGGTGGGCGGCCGGATACAATATCGTGGCATTGCCGCTGGCGGCAGGTGTGCTCGCTCCGTGGGGTGTATTGCTCTCTCCGGCAGTGGGGGCACTGCTAATGTCGTTGAGTACGATCATTGTGGCGATCAACGCCCAGTTGTTACGGCGGGCGACTTTGTCAGTATAAGCAAAAGGATAAATGAAAAATATGCCTGAGACGTTGCGTTTATTGTGTGTGTTTGCCCATCCCGATGATGAGTCTTTGGGCGCGGGTGGGACTTTGGCTCGCTATGGCAAGGAAGGCGTTGAGATATACCTGGTCACCGCCACGCGCGGCGAGCGCGGCTGGCCCAGCGATCCAGAGGATTATCCCGGCCTGAAGCAGTTGGGTGAGATTCGAGAAGGTGAGTTGCGGGAAGCAGCCAAAGTCTTGGGGATCAGGGAAGTCAATTTCTTTGAGTATTGCGACGGAGAATTGGATCAGGCCGACCCGGAAGAAGTAATCGATCAAATTGTGGCTCACATCCAACGTATCCAGCCGCACGTGGTAATCACTTTCGGGCCGGACGGCGTGTACGGTCACCCCGACCACATCGCCATCTCCCAGTTCACAACTGCGGCGGTGGTGGCGGCTGCCTATGGCGAGCAAGCGCACCGTGTCTCGAAACTCTACTACATGGTGATCTCCAGGGATGCGCTGGCCGCTTACGAAAAAGCGTTTGGCGATCTGGTGATGGATATCGATGGGCAGGAACGGCGCGGCTCCGGGTGGGCGGATTGGGAGATCACTACCCAGATTGACACACTGGATTATTGGGAGCAGGTATGGGCAGCGATCTCGTGTCATTGCTCGCAATTACCCGGATATCATGCACTCAAAGATTTGCCTGATGAATACCATCGCAATTTGTGGGGGAAGCAGGAATTCTACCGCGCATTCAGCTTGGTGAACGGCGGACGCGAGAAAGAAAACGATCTGTTTGCGGGATTGCGCTAATCAGCGGTATAGAAGAATTTGTTAGGGATGTTATAACACCATCCCATGCCCGGCCAGCCAGCCGGTGGTCCAGGCGGATTGGAAGTTGAAGCCGCCGGTCAGGGCGTCGATGTCGAGGATTTCCCCGGCGAAGAACAGGCCGGGCTGCAGGCGGCTTTGCATGGTCTTGAAGTCGACTTCTTTCAGGCTGATTCCGCCGCAGGTCACAAATTCTTCTTTGAATACCCCTTTGCCTTGAATGGTATATGTCCCGCGGGTGAGTTCGTCGGCCAGGCGGTGCAGAACCGCGTTGGAGAGGTCGCCCCAATTGTGATTTTCGCCGATGCCAGCGGTAGCGGCCAGGCGCTGCCACAGGCGCGTTGGGAGCTTGGTGGGGTTGGTTTTGAGGGCGTGTTTGCGGGCCTGTGTACGGCGGGCGTTTTCCAATTCGGCGAACAGGCTTGCGGGAGTGTGCGGTGGATACCAGTTGACCTGTAGTTGAGACCGGTAGTTGCTTTGGGCCAATTCACGCGCACTCCAGGCGGAGAGCTTGAGCACGGCCGGGCCGCTCAGGCCCCAGTGGGTGATCAGCAATGCACCGTTTATGGCAATGCCTTTCGTGTCTGTCAATGCCAGTTCTACGTTTTCCAGCGAAATGCCCGCCAGCCCGTTCAGCCGATCTTCTTTGATCTCGAAGGTGAACAGGGAAGGCACCGGCGGCACGATGGTGTGCCCGAATCCGGCGGCGATGGTGTAGGCTTCTGCCGCGCCGCCCCCGGCAGCCAGCAGCACCTTTGCAGCCTGGATGTCCGCGGCATTGCTGATCTGGATGGTGAAGCCGTCTGCGGCAGCCTGGATTGTCTTAGCGCGGGTGGCGGTGCGCAGTTCGATGTCATGCTTGCGGGCTTCATCCAGGAAGCAGTCGATGATGGTCTGCGATTGGTCGCTGACCGGGAAAATGCGCCCGTCCGCTTCGGTTTTGAGGCGCACGCCGCGCTGCCCGAACCAGGCCACCGTATCACGCGGCTGGAAGCGCGTGAAAGGGCCGCGTAGTTCCTTGCCGCCGCGCGGGTAGTACGTGATCAGTTGGGTCGGGTCGTAGCAGGCGTGGGTGACGTTGCAGCGTCCTCCGCCGGAAACGCGCACCTTGGCGAGCGGGTTGCGGGCTTTCTCCAGGATCAGGATGCGGGTATTGGGAGTGGCTTCCGCGGCGGTCAGGGCAGCGAAAAAACCGGCCGCGCCACCCCCGACAATGACGATATCATAGCTTTGCATGGCGTTATTGTACGCTACTTTAGTGTGAAAGATAGTACAAAATGGGGAGTCGAATATTTACCAAAATTGTCTGTTTTTATTGTATAATTCATGGGCATTGGAAAAGGGGTTATCTGATCGTTGGTAACCGGTCCTTGTTAGCATCCAGGCTAGTGCTGCCAACAGTTTATGTATGTACGACCAAATCACTATATTTTTTGGAGGTTTCTCATGGAATACGAAGGCTATTGCGTTAAGTGCAAAGAAAAAAGGACGATCAAGGATGGTGTTGTTACGGAAACAGCTAAGGGCCGCAAAATGGCGAAGGGCAAGTGCCCGGTGTGTGGTACGACCGTGACCCGCTTCCTTTCGAATAAAGAAGCCGCATAGCTTTTTCAATGTAGTACATTTAGAAGAGGTCAAAAGATGCCGGTGTTTCACCGGCATCTTTTGATTCTAGGGAGTTCATACTATTCCGTTTTTGCCAAGACATCCAGAGTGTGATCGAGCAGGGCGGGATCGAGGCGGTCGCCGTGGCCGGGGACGAGGATGTCGAAATCGTATTGGCGCAGGTGCTCCACGGAGGCGGGCCAGGCTTCCAGGTCGGCGTCAGCGGTGTTGCCGATCTCTTCCCCGGATTGGATCATGCAGCCGCCAAACATCAGGCGATAGTCTGGGAAGTACACCACGACATTATCTAAAGAGTGTGCCGGGCCGGGATAGATGATCTGGACGACTTTATCCCCAAATTGCAGTTTCAGGCCATCCTCAAGTGGGAAGGTGTGGGTAGGCGGCACGAGTGGGATGGCGGCGTGACCGTCTGCATAGTGCTGCTGCCCGGAGTTTTCCAACCACGCTACGGTTTGGGCGCGGTTGGCTTCGCCGCGTTCTGCGAGCAACTGTACGGTCAGGTCGGAGCCGTAGACGGGGATCCCTTGCTCGACCAGGTAGGCATTGCCGCCCAAGTTGTCGACGTGGAAATGGCCGTTGATGGCCGTGATCTGGCGTTCGCCAAAGCGTGCTTCAGCCCATTCGATCACCTGTTGGGTCGCGGCGGGGGTGTAAGGCGTGTCGACCAGCACCAGGCTGCCGTCGGCCATCTCGACCAGCAGGGCATTGGCAGGCCAGGGGTAGGCGTGGGTGATCTCGTAGGCGTTGGGGCTGATCTGCTTGATGGATAATTCCGCATCTAATGCAACGTTGATGAAGGTGGGGATCGGGTTGGTTTCCAAGCCTGGGCTGGAATAGGATTGGCAGCCGGATATCAGCAAGGCCAGTAACAAGCTGGACAGCGGGATAAATTTTCGCATCACGGACACGCTCCATAAATATATTTTCCTCAAATCAAAGACCAATTATACGCAACAAACGCGCCATGCTTTTGCAACCCTTACCTGCTCTTAATCATTCTACTCAACGAAACTCCCACAATCGTTTTCCTGGTGGATAACTTTCCGATTGCAAATAGTTCGAGAAAGTTGGTATAATTTGTGTAATTATTGTGAAAAATATCATGTTTATATTCCAGTTGAAGTAATCCATCGGATCAGGAAGGAATAGCGTCTATGAAACCTCCGCCATTCGCATACCAGGCTGCGGAAAACGTCGAGCAGGTCGTGCAGTTGCTGGCCGAATACGGCAATGAGGCGCGCTTGCTGGCGGGGGGGCAAAGCCTGATCGCCTGGTTGAACTTCCGGCGGCTGAATCCGGCGGTGATCGTTGATCTGAACCCGGTTGAGTCCCTGGATTATGTGCGCGCAGTTGGGGATGAAATCCTGATCGGGGCAATGACGCGCCAGCGCACACTGGAGTTCGACGCACTGATTGAGGCGCACGTGCCACTGATGCACGCTGCCGTACCCTTCCTGGCGCACCCCGCCATCCGCAACCGCGGTACGATTGGTGGCAGCCTGGCTTATGCCGACCCGGCTGCCGAGCAGCCCACGGTGACTACGGCCTTGGGTGGGCGCTACAAGCTGTGCAGTGCCAAAGGCGAACGCTGGGTGGCGGCTGAGGATTTCTTCGACCGCATCTATCAACCCAAGATCGCTTCGGATGAGATAATGGTAGAAATCGCGGTGCCAAAAATCTCTGGGCGCAGCGGCTGGGGCTTCCGGGAGGTCGCTCGACGGCATGGCGACCGGGTGATGATGGGCGTGGCCGTGATGGTAGCCCTGGACGCAGATGGCATCTGCCGGGAAGCGCGCCTGGTTTACCAGAACGCGGCCGAAAAACCGCTGCTGGCAAGTGGGGCAGCAAGTCTCTTGATCGGGGAAAAGCCTACGCCGGAACTGTTTAGCGCCGCGGCGGAGAAAGCCGCCCAAACAGAGATCGATCCGATGGAGAGCATCCAGGCTAGCGAAAGTTATATACGCAAGTTGGCGAAAGAATTAACCGGGCGCGTGTTGGCGGATGCCTTCGAGCGCGCCGCGGCCCGGAATGAGTGAGGTGGAGGCCATGGAGCAAACCCTGACCATCAAGACGACGGTGAACGGTGTGGTGTACGAAAGTGAAGTTGAGGCGCGCTTGCTCTTGAGCGATTTCCTGCGCCACGAATTAGGGCTGACCGGTACGCACGTTGGTTGTGAGGAAGGCGTGTGTGGGGCCTGCACAATCTTGTACGACGGCCGCCCGGCGCGCGCCTGCCTGATGCTGGCCGTGCAGGCCAACGGCCACAAGATCACGACCGTTGAAGGTTTAACCGGCGACCCGAAACGGCTGCATCCCTTACAGGCCGCTTTCCAGGAAACGCATGGCTTGCAGTGTGGCTATTGCACGCCCGGTTTC
>JAFGRA010000311.1 GCA_016935415.1 Anaerolineales bacterium | reverse complement strand
GGCCCACCTACCGTACTCTTCGTTGGGCGCTTGCAGGCCCGCAAACGCATCGACCTGCTCTTGCAAGCCTGTGCCGCCCTGCCGGAAAATTTACAGCCCGAGTTGGTGATCGTTGGCGATGGCCCGGCGCGGGCCGAGTTCGAAACCCAGGCCGCCGAATTCTACCCGCGGGCACAGTTTGCCGGGGCACACTTCGGGGATGAATTAGCAACGTATTTCGCCGCCGCCGACCTTTTCGTGCTGCCGGGCACCGGCGGCCTGGCGATCCAACAAGCCATGGTCAGCGGGCTGCCGGTGATCGTGGCCGAGGGAGACGGCACCCAGGACGACCTGGTGCGCCCAGGGAACGGCTGGCTGCTGCCCCCCGACGACTTGAGCGCGCTCACTGCCGCTCTGCAAAGTGCGCTGGCCGCCCCACAACGCCTGCGAGCAATGGGCCGCGAAAGCTACCGCATCGCCGCCGAAGAAATTAACCTGGAAGCAATGGTGGCCGTGTTCGTCGATGTACTCAACCAGTTGGCGATAAAATAGAATGGCAGCACCTTTCACGAATCAATTTAACGAACACGCCGCGCTATTGCTAGCGCGGCGCTTCCAATGATGGCTACGAGTGGAAAACTGCAGCAAAAATGAAGATCCCCCGAAAATTTTCCACACAAGACCGTAGCAGCCCATTATCCTCTTGTGAAAGTTTTCACTTGCCTGCATTGTATACCTTCCGATTACACATCTCAAGGGACATATGTCCCAGTTAAATTGTGACAAACGTCACAAACCCATTGTGTTCTTGTCCACTTTCTGGACACAACTCCCCCAAAATCGTTGCCGTTCTACCAATTTTGTTGTAACCTAGGGAAACCATGCGTATACTATTCGTCGCCGATGGGCGCTCCCCCATCGCTCTAAACTGGATCAAACATTTCGTTGAAGCCGGGTATGAAGTCCATCTGGTTTCCACTTTCCCTTGCGAGCCACAGCTAGAATTCGCTTCCTGCCACGTCGTGCCGGTAGCATTCAGCACGGCCGCCGGTAGCCCTCCCGAAGAAGTCGAACCCAGCCGCCGAGATTCATTCACCGCCTTCGGCGGCAAGATCATTCGGGCGCTGTCCACGCCGCGCATGCGCACGCGCGTCCGTCAATGGTTTGGGCCACGCACGCTGCCTAAAGCGGTCGAGCAACTCAAGACGATCTATGCCCAGGTGCAGCCCGATCTGATCCATGCCATGCGCATTCCCTTTGAAGGCATGTTAGCGGCCCAGGCCAAGCCGGACGCCCCCTTACTGATCTCGGTGTGGGGTAACGATTTCACTCTGCACGGCAAGTCGACGCCGGTGATGAACCGCCTGACCCGCAAAACACTCAAACGCGCCAGTGCCCTGCACACGGATTGCCGGCGCGATGCTGATCTGGCGCTGAAATGGGGCTTTTCCAAGAAGAAACCGGTCGCCGTTCTGCCCGGAGCAGGCGGCATCCAGCCCGACATTTTCTATCCCCCCACCAAAGGCGATGCCCCCGTGCGCCCAACCATCATCAACCCGCGCGGCTTCCGGGCTTACGTACGCAACGACACCTTCTTCAAAGCCATCCCGCGCGTTCTAGAGCATCAGCGTGATGCCTTGTTCTTATGCCCCAACATGGCTGGCGAAGCAGAGGCCGAAAGTTGGGTGGAGCGCCTGGGAATCGAAGCCGCCGTCGAATTACTGCCGCGCCAGCCACGCAACCAAATGGCAGAATTGTTCCGCTCCTCGCAGATCGTGGTTTCGCCCAGCACCCACGATGGCACCCCGAACACTTTGCTGGAAGCGCTGGCCTGTGGCTGCTTCCCCATCGCCGGAGACATCCAGTCGATCCGCGAGTGGGTTACCCCCGGTGAGAACGGTTTGCTGGTCGATCCCGGCAATGCGCGCGAGTTGGCCGATGCCATCATCAACGCCATCATCAACGCCGACCTACGCGCCCACGCCCGCAAACGTAACCTCAAGATGGTCAAGAAGCACGCCACCTATAAAGTGGTGATGAAAGAAGCCGAGAAATTCTACGCCAAGATCGTCGAACAATGAAATGGGGGAAGCTGATCTGTAACGTTCTGTGCGCCAATTCGTCTATTATATAAAAGCGAATGAACTCAGAAGTGTCACCGGTTTCTGAAACAGAATTACTTCGCCGAGCAATGCGCGGCGACAAGCAGGCTTTTGGCAGCCTGTATGAACTGTACCTGGACCCGATCTACCGGTATATCTATTACCGCGTCGACAGCCACACAGAAGCCGAGGACCTGACCGAAATGGTTTTCCTGAAAGCCTGGGAGCAACTGCCACGACCTGGTAAAAACACAGCCGTCCGTAACTTCCGGGCCTGGATCTACCGCATCGCGCACAATCTGGTCGTCGACCGCCATCGCACTAACAAACCGGTCAGCGCGCTCGACCAGCACAACCAGATGCAGGCACTCACAGCTTCACCGGAAACATTGGCAGAGCACACCGAGCGAAGTGACGTACTGCGGGCAGCCATCCTGCAATTAGATCCAGAATACCAGCAGGTAATCGTGCTGCGCTTCGTCAACCAGTTGAGCCACGCTGAAACGGCCCGCATCCTGGTCAAAAAAGAAGGTCACGTGCGCGTGCTGCAATACCGGGCCTTGCAAAAGCTGCGCGAGCAATTATCGAAGGAATATGGCGATGAACGAACAAATCATTGACGCCTTGGCAGAGTGTTTGGAAGCCGTGGAAACGGGCCGCATGACGCCCGCCGAGTGTCTGGCGCGTTACCCGCAATACCGGCAGGAATTGACCGAGTTATTGGACTTCGCCAATCAGGTAAAAAGCAGCACCGTTGCCGGGCCGCGCCCGGCCTTCCAACGCACGACCCGCGCCCGCCTGGTCAGCCGCCTGCCCGACCGGCCTGTAACGTTCGGCGAACAGATTCGTCATATATGGCAAACCCCGCAAACCATATTTTCAAGGAGATTTGCCATGACATGGATTTTGATACTTGCAGCCGCAGCCACCCTGCTGACTGGTGGCGGCGTAGCCTACGCCTCGACCGACGCCCTGCCCGGTGACGGCCTGTATCCGGTCAAGGAAGCGATCGAAGCAACTCGTCTGGCCCTGGCCGACGACGAAGGCGACCTCGACCTGTACCTGGATTTCGCCGACGAACGCCTCGCCGAACTCGAAGCATTGCTGGCAGAAGGTCGCTACGATGACATCGCCACAGCCCTAGACGGTTATGAAGAAGTCATCGAGGAAGTTAGCCAGACCAGAACCCGCATTGAGCCTAAAGACCCGGCCAACGAAGACGCCCTGGCAACCCGCATCCAGTTACGGTTGGAAACCCAGGTGCAGTTGCTCGATCAACTGCAAACCCAACTCCAAACACAGGATCAATTACGCCTGCACATTCAGGATGCCCTCAACCTGGCAACCCAGGCCGGCAACCTTGGGCCGGATGAGGGTGCCGGTCCCCCGGAAGAAGCAGGCCCGCCTGAAGAAGCTGGACCAGATGAGGATGCTGGCCCGCCGGAAGAAGCACCTGCCCCAGAAGATGCCGGGCCGGATGAAGACGCCGGACCATCCGACGAAGCCGGGCCACCCGATGACGCTGGCCCCGATGAGGACGCCGGGATGCCTGAAGGTGCCGGCGAGAGCGGCCCCAACGCTGATACCCAACAAGGCCCACAGGACGATGCCGGAAATTCCGACAACGAGAATAGCAACGGCAACAACGGGGGCAAAGCCAAATAACGCCAATTACAAACGCAATCGCTCACCCCATAGGGTGGGCGATTTTGATTCTCAAAAATGCCGACACAAGTCGCTAAAGAAACCAAAAACAAAACATTTGTGCTATAATCAACGTTATTCGATCTAATAAATACATTATTAAAGGAGAAACGCATATGAAGAGGTTCCAGGATTCGGCCGGGTATCTGGTTAGCCCACCTTCCGGCAAAGGGCCAGGCGTTTTGGTACTGCATCCCTGGTGGGGCTTGAACGACACCATCAAAGGCGTTTGTGACCGCCTCGGCAAACTCGGTTTTGTGTCCTACGCCCCCGACCTTTACCACGGCGAGTTGGCAACCACCATCGCGGAAGCCGAAAAACTAGCACACAATCTCGACGATGAACGCGCCATGGCAGATACCCATACCGCCGTAAACCGGCTTTTCGAATCCGGCGCAGACCCCACCAAAGGGATCAGCGTGATCGGGTTCTCCTTAGGCGCCTACTATGCCTTACAGCTTTCGGGCACCGACCCGGAGAGCGTGCGCGCCGTGGTGCTGTTCTACGGCACCGGAGACGGCGACTTCACCCGGGCACAGGCCAGCTACCTGGCGCACTTTGCCGAAAATGATCCTTACGAACCAGCCGAAGCCCGCCAGTGGCTGGAAGGTGCGCTCAAGGATGCCAACCGTCCGGCCACTTTTTACCTGTATGATGGTGTTGGGCACTGGTTCTTCGAGCCAGACCGGACGGATGCTTACGATGAGGCTGCCGCCGAACTGGCCTGGGAACGCACGATTGTGTTTCTGAATACAGATCACACGTAGCAAATCACAGAGATAAAATCCTGTTAATGACTAAAGAAACGCTCACTCAATTGGGTGGGCGTTTTCGATTCTCAATCTACTACTTGACTCCGCATGATATTTAGGTTAAACTAAATATATAATTATTCTTGTCTACATGACTTGGCGCTAGTCAAAAACTTTCAACATCATGGAGGGAACCATGTCAAACTCAACCAATCCACCCATGCAGGGAACCAGGGGGCAACTGGACAGCGACGGCATACGCCGCATTATCATCGTCGTCTTACAAACCATCATCGTCGCTGGCATCATCTTCCTGGCAGCCGGACGGCTGGCTTACGTCTGGGGCTGGGTCTACCTGGGCATTTCGCTGTTCGGCCTGCTCCTCAACCTGACCGTAATGCGCAGCAACCCAGAAGTGATCAACGAGCGCGGCCGCGGCACCAAAGGGCAAAAGGACTGGGATAAAACCCTCACCTCGCTTTTGCTGCTCGTCGGGATCGTCGCTTTTCCGCTCGCCGGTTTAGATGTGCGCTTTGGCTGGTCGAGCGTCCCGTTGTGGCTGCACCTGCTCAGCATCCCATTTGTGCTGTTCAGCACCTGGATCATCTTCCTGGTGATGAAGCACAACACGTACCTTGCTCAAGGTGTGCGCATCCAGGAAGAACGCGGCCACCAGGTTGCCACCGGCGGGCCCTATAAGTACATTCGGCACCCCATGTATCTGGCGATGTCGCTTTCCTGGGCAACCACCCCTTTGTTGCTCGGCTCGTGGTGGATGTACATCCCTTCCGGTCTATGTATCATCCTGTTCGTCGTACGCACCGCCCTGGAAGACCAGACCCTGCAAGCGGAATTACCCGGCTACAAAGCCTATGCCCAGCAAACCCGCTACCGCCTGCTGCCGGGCATCTGGTAAGGGAGGATAGTCAAGATGGCAAAATCGAATCTCTTTTCGGATTTGATGCGGCGCATCGGGGTGGCACTGTTGTTCGGCCTCTTCCTGGCATTGCTGTTCTTCGGCATCGCCGGGCGGCTGGATTGGTGGGAAGCGTGGATTTTCATTGCCCTTTTCACCAGTCTGCTGATCTACTTCAGCGTCTGGACTACCCTCAACGATCCTGAAATGATCGCCGAGCGCAAACTAAAAGCCGCCGAGCAAGGCAAAGGCTGGGATCAGATCATCGTCGGGCTGCACGGCGTGGTCATGTTCGGGGCATTCATCCTCGCCGCCCTGGACGCCGGGCGCTTCCAATGGTCGCACGTCCCACGCTGGCTGCAAGCCTTTGCGCTTGTTCTTTTGGCGCTCTCTGGCGCACTCGTGCTGTGGGTGATGCGTTCGAACACCTTTCTCTCGCGCACCGTGCGCGTGCAGGAGGAGCGCGGCCACCAGGTGATCACCACCGGCCCCTACCATTACGTGCGCCACCCGATGTACGTGGGCGTGATCGTGATGATGACCTGCCTGCCAATCTTCCTGGGTTCGTGGTGGGCGCTGATCCCAGGCGGGATCGACGCGCTGATCTTCATCTACCGCACCGGACGGGAAGACCAGACCCTGCAAGCGGAACTGCCGGGCTATGATAAATATGCCCAAAAAACTCGTTACCGCTTGCTTCCAGGGATTTGGTAATAGATCGAGAGGTTACCGGTGAAAGAGTTACAGACAAAATCACATAACCCAAAAGCGCAAACCATCGGTTTCAAGACTTATGCCGGCTATCTGCTCGCCATGGTGGTGAACGGCCTGATCATCTTCATCACTGCGGGGCGGATCGACTGGCTAGAAGGCTGGCTTTGGTTGGGTTTGCTCAGCCTTTACATCGGCATTACTACCCTGTTTGGCGCACAAAAAGACCCAGAACTAGTGTTGGAGCGCAGCTTGAGCGGCAAGAGAAAGGGGGTGCTTTGGGATCGAATTATCGTGAATATTCACAACGTTTTATTCCTGGGCATTTACGTTGTTGCCGGGTTGGATGCCGGGCGATTTGGTTGGTCGCAGGTGTCCTGGACGGTCAAGGGGTTTGCTATCTTTGTGTTGTTGATCGGGATTGGAATCAATATCTGGGCAATGCTAACAAACCCTTTCCTATCCGCGGTCGTGCGCATCCAGAATGACCGTGGGCATTACGTAGTAACAAGCGGGCCTTATCAATACGTCCGCCATCCCATGTATGTTGGCGTACTCCTGATTCAAATTTCCGCTCCCTTGATTCTCGGTTCTCTCTGGGCACTGGTTCCTGCCGGTTTGGACGTCCTGCTATTCATCATCCGTACCAGCCTTGAAGACAGTACCCTGCAGGCTAAACTCCAGGGATATCAAGCCTACGCGCAGCAAGTTAGATACCGGCTTTTCCCCGGTATCTGGTAAGTACAAGGAGGACAAAATGGGAAATAGTGAAGTATTGGACACCAGCCGACCAATCAGATCGAAGGAACTCCTCCGCTACATATTATTTATCATTGCGCAAACCGGCCTGCTGGGTTTGCTGCTTTTCCTCGCTGCCGGTCAGGTCAAATGGCTGGAGGGCTGGATATTCATCATTTGCTATCTACTCTCCTTCCTGATTTTCCTGATCTGGGGTGTGCGTAAGGATCCGGCCCTGCTGCGCGAGCGCGCCCGCAGCGGCTCGAACGGCGGCAAATCCTGGGATGGCATCATCTTACGCATCCACGTTCTGTTTACGCTGGGTATCCTGGTGCTGGCCGGACTGGACCAACGCTTTGGCTGGTCAACCGTTCCCCCAACGCTGCAATGGATTGCTTTTATCGTGCTCGAATTTTCCTGGTTTCTATCTCATTGGGCTTTGCGCTCAAATCCATTTGCATCCGGTGCCGTGCGCATCCAGGAAGAACGCGGTCATGTGGTGAGCACAGGTGGCCCCTACCGTTTCGTCCGCCACCCGATGTATATTGCTCAGATTTTGTACATGCTCGTGTTCCCCATCTTCATCGACTCCTGGTGGGCGCTGTTGATCGGCATATTAGATGTGATCTTGTTCATTGTACGTACGGCCCTGGAAGACAAGACCTTACAAACAGAACTACCGGGATACAAAGCATTCACACGGCAAACGCGCTTCCGGTTGATCCCAGGAATCTGGTAAATACGAAAAGGAATTATCATGATTGACCTAACAAAAACGCTCCTCGATGGCATGCTCTTATCCATACTGGCATCGATTGTCTTAATTGGCTCTGGGCTTTACAATCCACGCCTTTTCTTGCAGGATTATCCTGAAGAAATCCAGGCCAAGGTGCCGCCAAAAACGGCGCGTGAAAAGCGCTTATCGTTGGTGATTGGCATTCCATTCATGATCTTGCTATTGATCGTGCCGTTCATCTCCACCCTGACACTCAAGAATCAGCAAACCGAATACGTAGGTTTGTTGGCCTTGTTCCTAAACGCCTTCGGTGTGATCTTCATCTTCAACCTGTTCGACCTACTAGTCTTGGATTGGCTGGTCTTCTGTACGCTCACGCCGCGTTTCTTCGTGATCCCCGGTACGGAGGGCATGGCGGCCTATAAGGATTACGGCTACCATTTTAGGGCATCACTGATCGGCACCCTATTAAGTGTGATTGGTGGCTTGTTGATCGCCGGGATCGTTTTCTGGTTATAGCAACTGCTAGGGGTTGGCGAAATATTCCGCCAGGATCGGGGTCAGGTCAGCATCACTATGCTCGCGCAGTATGGTAAAGAAGTCTTCGGAAATCATGATGCGGCCGCGGCCCTGCTCAGCGTAATCCCGTAAGAACGCGAAGAAAGCCTCGTCCCCCATCGCCTCGCGCAGCGCCTGGAAGAACTGTGCCCCGCGCAGATAAATCGCCTGACGGTAGGCTTCATAGTAACCATAATCGTAAATACTGCTGTCGATATTACCGACCGGCTCCCACATCGTGACGCGGTATTCCCACCACCAGTTGACCAGTTCGGGGTAGACCGCTTCATAGAAGATCAATTCAGTGTAAGTGGTCAGGGCTTCGTCCAGCCACGGCTCCAGGGCCTGATCGTTGGCGACCTGTGAGAACCACCAGTTGTGGGCCGCCTCGTGCGCCGAGAGAATGGTCAGGTAATTGCGGGGATTGTTGTAATAGGTCGAGAACCAATACTCACCCAGCAAATAAAGGCCGTCAAACTCCATGCCGTCTTCGATCTCCAATTCAACCACCGTTAACGACTCGAAGGGATAGGCGCCGAAGTATTGCTCGAAGACCGGCAAGGCATCGGCCATGGTCTTCAAGGAGGCCTGTCCAGCGATACTGTGCAAGGGGAAAACGTAGGCATAGATTTTCACATCCCCCACCGTAGTTTGGAAAAAGCGGAAGCCGTACAGCAACGCCCAGGTGAACGTACGTGCCCCTTGCAGCGTGTAACGATAACCACCTTCCACGGGCGCGGCAGGCGCAGGTGCGGCCAGGTCAGCCTCGATCTCCGGGTCGGACAGCGTGATGGTTACGTCGAAGTCGGCGCTGTCGTACACCAGATGCTCACCAAAACTGCCCGGCGGGTGCGCGATCCAACCCTCCCGGTAGGGTGGTACAAAGGCGAACCAATGCGAGAGCACAACCTGGTTCTCGGTGTAGCCAAAGATGCCGGGTTGGGCGGGGATGTTCAGAGTGTAGGTCAGCGAGAACCGCAAAGTGCCCTGCGGTACCAGCAGCGTGGGCAGTGGCAGGCGCAGTTGGTTGCCCTCCAGCGTATAGTTTGCTGCCGGAGAACCATCATCCCAGGTGACCGTCCCTAAATTGAAAGCCCCAGCATACCAGTTCGGCTCGACCAACAGCAGGATTTCGTCCAACGTCTCGCCAGTGTGATTGCCATAGACCACCTCCTGCTCGACGGCCAGCACATTGGCGGCCACATCCAGATGGGCGCGCAGCGTGTACTGCGAACACTCGGGCGGTGGCACTGCCGGGGTTGGCAGCAGTTCCAGGGTGGGGGTCGGCACTGGTTCGGTGGGCTGCACGGCCTGCGCCGTTGGCGTGGGGTTGATCTGGGCAGTCGGGAGATTGGGTTGGGTTGGTGTCAGTGTCTGCTCAGGCAGCGCGCTGGCGCAGCCTTGCAAGCCCAGGCAAGCAATCATCAGGATAACAACCAATGGATAGTGCTGCATGGGGAAATTATACAGGGGTTTCGGTTTTGATGTTGGGGCAGGTAAATATAATCGACAGATTCAATTATTAGCAACTCTTCCCCTCACCCCCGGTTGCGCCGACCCCCTCTCCTAATGGGAGAGGGGAAAAATCCGCAGAAACGTAGTTTCAAGGATGTGGGGTGAGGGTAAACTCAAGTGATTTTCAAAACCTGCATAGTTGAAAAGAGGTCAATGGTTCTTACTCGTAGCTCAACCCAAACCCATATTCATACAGCGGGTTCTCGGAATCGCAGGGCACATCTTCCTTCTGGTTGCGCACGGCTTCCATCGAAGAAGGCATCTCGAAAGGCAGTTTCCCGACCGGGTTGAACTTCCCAAAGATCACATCCAGCACGGCTTCGTCGGACACGCCGAAGGAACTAAGCAATCCCGCGCTGGCTGCAGCAATTTCCGGGATCACGGCCGGGCGCTCCTGGAAAATATCGACGATGGTCGGCTTGGCCTTGAGAATATTGAGAATACGCGCTTTCTCCTCGCCCTTGAAGTCCAGGTCGCCGTGGTGGAAGTAGCGCTCCAGCCAACCGCCACTGCGCGGCTCAAAAGGCGTCATCAGGCGCAGGATGGCGAAGTCGGCTTCTTCTAAAGTCTCGACCACATCCGCATACTGGCGCACCATATCTGCATTCATATTTTCGACGTAAACCTTCGGCCGCCCAGACAATGGCAGCATCTTACCCGCGTCTGTTTCGGAGTTCTTCAGCAAGATGATCGATTTACGCTGCGCCAGTTCACCCGCCGCCCGGAACTCGCGGTTGCCGGGAATCTCCCGCGCCTTGGCTTCATCCACATAGGGATTGTCGAACAGCCCAAGCTGGAATTTCTGGTGCAGCAACCGGCGCACGGAATCGTCGATACGGCTCTCCACGATCACGCCCTGGCGTACTAAGGTCACAATGCGGTGCGGGGCGGACTGCCCGCCGAATTGGTCAACGCCTGCCTTGAGGGCTTTAGCATAGCGTTCGAGCGGAGTGAGGTCTTCCACACCCCAACTGGTCGAATCCATCACCTTCATCACGCCAAAGATCTTATTGGTCTCGGCAATCTGCCAGTCGGAGCAAATGATGCCGTCGAAGCCATATTCACCGCGCAGCAGATCGAGGATTTCTTTATTGAAAGCCATGCCGACATCCTCACTGGTCTGCCCCATGGGAACGCCATAATAAGGCATCACCTGGGCTACCCCGGCCTCGAAAGCGCCCTTGAAGGGAATTAGGTGGTAGTCGAAGTTGTCGCCAGGATAGACTTGCTCCTTGCCCCACGGGAAATGGGCGTCGAGGCCTTCCTTCTGCGGGCCGCCACCCGGCCAGTGTTTGACCATGCAGGATACGCTTTCCGGGCCAAGTTCTGCGCCCTGGAAGCCGCGGATGTAGGCCGCTACCATCTCGGAAGCCAGTTCGGCGTCTTCACCGAACGTCCCGGCGAAACGTGCCCAGCGCGGCTCGGTGCCCAGGTCAGCCATGGGGTGCAGGGCAGCGCGGATACCTACCGCCACATATTCCTGTCGGCCGATATCGCCAAACTGCTGCACCAGTTCGACATCGCGCGTCGCCGCCAGACCCAACTGTCCCGGCCAATGCGAGAAACCTTCCATGAACATGCCCGCCCCGGGATTGTCGCCAACCGAATGGCGCGGGTCGGTGCTGATCGTTACCGGGATGCCCAGGCGAGTGCGCTCGGCCATTTTTTGCAGCGCGTTGTACCATTTCGCCACCAACTCCGGCGTCTCGGCCTCCACGATGTTGAAGAAACGCATGTGCCGTCCGACGATCACTTCGGGGGTCGAGAAGGCGTTCATGAAGTTGGTGCCCTGCATGATCTCGCCGCCCTTCGCTGGCGAGATCATGGTGTGCATCATCAACCCGGCTTTTTCTTCCAGCGTCATCTGGCCCAGCAGGTCTTCGACGCGCTCGTCGATTGGGCGGCGCGGGTCTTCATACACGTCCAGTTTGCCGTTCTTGTTCAGGTCTCGGAAGGTGATCCCATCCTCGGTCAATATGGGCGCTTCCGCCCCCAGGTTCGCCAGGTGGCGCATGGATTGCAGACGCGGCCGCCCGAAGATCCACAGCGCGGCCAATAAAATCACTGCCAGCAATCCCAGCAGGATATAAAAAATAATGCTCAGTACACTCATCTAGTTAACTCCTCTTTTGTCGACTCTATTGCCCCCTTGTGCTGTTTTGTAGTTGTGCAAATTATAATTCAAATCCCTGGGCTTAACGCCAGAAGCGCGTCATCCCGGCCCCGAACCGTTC
>JAFGRA010000310.1 GCA_016935415.1 Anaerolineales bacterium | reverse complement strand
TGTTAATACGTGCCGTCGACAACAATCCCCAACGTACCTTATCCATGTTGCTCTCCTATTCTGCTGTTACCCATAAAAAAACGGACAATGATGAATACAACTGTTAGATCAAGCCCCAAATCACATGAAAAACGATGTCCGTCCAGAAATGCACGCCCGCGGCGGCCACCAGACCGTCTTTCATATAGCGTTCCCCGGCCAGGATACCGACCACGCCGTTCAATAGAAAGACCTCTATCAACAATATTGGCGGCAACTCGGCGAGCGATTCAGCCCCGGTCAGGGCAATCAGGCTGCCCAGGTGTCCGGCACCAAACGCCAGCGCGGCGATAATATTGGCAATCCATAGCGCGGCAGTCCGTCCGTTAAACTTCTTCAAAGCCCAGTTCAGGACCAACGCCCACAGTCCAAATACAAACCCGCGGAAGGCAATTTCTTCCCCAATCCCGGCGCTTAGACTTGCAAAAAAAGATGCCGGGAAGGGGGGATGTGGGAAACGCCCGAAACCGTTGATCGGCGCGAACAAAGCATCACCGGCCACCAAAATTAGGCCAGAGACCAGGCCGATCACCAGCGGGATGAAAATCCAGCGCCGCCAGTTGCCATCTTCACTAAAGATACCCGGCAAACCGAGCTTGCGAGCGAACCAAAATCCAGCCAGCCCAAATAAGCCATACGCGACCAGCACAATCCCCGCATTTGCCAAGCCAAGCACAACCGGAGAAACCCCCATATCGGGCACGGCCGTCCCGGTCATTGCAGTTAAATCATCAATAAAAAAACAGACGTGATGAATGCACAAACGGTGTAAACACCGAGCATGATAAAGAATATGCTAAGTTGTTTTTGCCTTGTCATGGGAACCTTTCTCATGATGACTGAACAGAATATATCTTCGTAAAGATTCTAATCTAAAAAGTCCTAACCGGGTATCAAATTAGCTCGATACGCCGCGCGACCGCCATAAATGTGAACTTTTTCACACAAGGACAAATGACATCCAAATAGTAGGACAAAATACTCTTGTAGTATTTTAGATTCATCTTATGATAAGTGCGGCAAAATTTGTGAAATTTTACACTAGGAGATTCCGTGTGAGTAAAAAAGTTAATGGAAAAGTCATCGACGCTTTATTGAAACCACAATCCATTGCGATTATTGGCGCTTCAAACAAGTCTGGCAAGATTGGCAATACGATCGTTCAGAAACTACTTGAGGGGAAATATGGTGGCAAAATCTACCCCATCAATCCTAAAGACAAAGAGATCCTCGGTTTAAAAGCATATCCCTCGATCCTCGATGTTCCCGAACATGTGGACGGCGCGATCATCGCCGTACCTGCCGAAGCGACCTTGCAAGTTGTGGACGAATGTGGTCAGAAGGGCGTCAACGCCCTGACCGTAATTACCTCCGGCTTCAGCGAAGTCGGGCGCACTGACCTGGAAGAAGCCATGGTCGATAAGGCGCACAGCTACGGCATGGGCATCATGGGGCCGAACATCATCGGTATCCTGTCCAATTCTGAGCAGATGAACGCCTCGTTCGCCCCGCTGCTGCCACTGGAAGGCAAAGCCTCTTTAGTCTCCCAGAGTGGCGCTCTGCTGATCGCCCTGGATATGGCAACCTTTACCCGCCGGGTCGGTTTTGAGAAACTTGTCTCGATCGGCAATATGTCCGACGTCAACTTCGGCGATCTAGTGGAATGGCTCGACCAGGATGAAAAGACGCAGTGTATCGCCTTGTATATCGAAGGGCTTAAGAAAGGCCGCCACTTCATCGAGAAATGTCGCGCCGCCAGAAAACCGATCGTCGCTCTCAAAGCTGGCATCTCAGAGCACGGCGCGGCCGCGGCCGCTTCGCATACCGGTTCACTGGCCGGGGCCGCCAAGGTCTACAAGGCTGCCTTCGACCAGGCCGGTGTGATTATGGCAGACAGCGTCGGCAACCTATTTGACCGCACGCTGGCCTTCTCCCTGCAACCCCCGATGGAAGGAGATAATTTGCTGGTGATCACCAACGGCGGTGGTGTGGGTGTGCTGGCATCCGATGCCGCCGAAAAATGCGACATTCCTTTGAAATTCGCTCCCAAAGACGTGCAAACAGAGCTCAAGAAACACATGCCCGAATTCGGCTCGGCCAAGAATCCGGTCGACATCACCGGTGGTGCGGGCGTAGACTGGTATTACGAGTCCGTCAAATATGCCTACGCCCATAAATGGGTCGACGGTCTGGTCGTGCTGTACTGCGAAACCGCCGTGACCGACCCAATCGAGATCGCTGAAGGTATCCACAAGGCAATCACGGAAACCGGCCTGGGCAAGAAACCAGTAGTCGTATCCTTCCTTGGTGGCGAACGCAGTGACCAAGCTATGCAATGGCTGGTCGAAAACGACATCCCGGCTTACGATGCTCCCGATAAGGCAGTATGTGTTCTCTCTGGTCTGCGTCAATATGCCAAAATCTGTACAATGGACAACAGTCCCTTCAAGATCTACGACCATGTCAACCGCGACCAGGCCTTGAACATAATTAACAAAGTGCGCACCGAAGGCCGCGATGCGCTCACCGAGATCGAGGCCAAGCAGGTATTCGCTGCTTACGGTTTGCCCGTCGCCGAAACCCGCCTGGCCCGCACCGAAGACGAAGCTGTCGAACTGGCCACTATCGGTGGTTTCCCGGTCGTCATGAAGCTGGTTTCGCCCGACATCCTGCACAAATCGGATGCCGGTGGTGTACGCGTCAACGTCAAGAACGCCGATGACGTGCGCGAAGGCTTCCGCACAATCGTTGCCAACGCCAAGGCTTACAAATCGGACGCCACCATCATCGGTGTCGCCATCCAGGAAATGGCCCCCTGGGGCACCGAAGTGATCGTCGGCTCGATCAACGACCCCACCTTCGGCCCGACCATCATGTTCGGTTTGGGTGGTATCTTCGTCGAGGTGCTCAAGGACGTTACCTTCCGGGTTGCGCCGGTCACCAACAAACAGGCATTTGCAATGCTCAAGGACATCACCAGCGGCCCGATCCTGGATGGTGTGCGCGGTGAAACCCGCCGCGATCAGGAAGCATTGGCAACCGTAATCAGCTACTATTCCCAGATGATCTCCGACCTGGCAAACGAAATCGCCGAAACCGACGCTAACCCTGTGTTGGTTTACGGTGAGGGCAAAGGCTGCAAGATCGTCGACGCTCGCATCATCTTAAAGAAGAAATAAGCACTCCCCCAACTAACACTTAAGACGCCGCAGTCGCGGCGTCTTTTTCGTTACTCAAGGGCTTTTCTAATATTTATCTCCCTAAAGTGCCTCTCCGCGCCTCTGCGCCTCCGTGGTGAAATATCTTAACCACAGAGCCGCGGAGACACAGAGGAATACAAAAAATGAATAAGCACAAAAGTGTCTTGTTGCTTGGTGTCTCTGTGACTTGGTGGTTGAATTTTTTTGCCTAAAAAGTGCTTGACAAACCCTTTTAACAGTCTTACAATAATAACTGACCGACCAGTCAGTCTAGTAATGAGGTAATCAAAACTATGTCACCAAAACCAGACGTCAGTGAAGAACGCAAAGAACAGATCATCGAAGCCGCCACGCGCGTTTTCTTGGAGCGTGGCGTCCAGAAAACCCGTATGGATGATATCGTCGAAAAATCCGGTTTGAGCAAAGGCGCACTGTACTGGTACTTCAAAAGCAAGGACGATCTGATTATCGGTATCGTTGACGCCCTCTTCGAGAAAGAATTCAAAACTCTGCAAGATTTCGACTACAACGAGGGGTCGGCAAAAGAAGTGCTTAATGAATTTGTCGAGATCATGATCGCAGACTTCGGCCGCATCTCCGTGCTAATGCCGATCTTCTTCGAATTCTTTGCGCTGGCCATGCGCAGCAAAACCATCCGTAATATGTTCAAACAGTACTTCCACAAGTATATGTCCTACCTCGAACCGATCATCCAACGCGGCATCGATTCCGGCGAATTTCGTCAGATCAACGCCTACGATGCCGCCATCAACCTGGGTGCGCTGCTTGAAGGCACCTTTCTATTGAAAGCCTACGACCCAGATATGGTCGAACTGGAAAAACACTTCCGTTCCGGGCTGGAAGTTTTCCTACATGGGATCGAGGCTTGATCCCGATCAAAATAAGAGGAGTGAGCTATGGAAATCTTGATCTTGATTGTTGCCATGATCGTGGTTGGCCTGATCGCCGGCCTGATCGCCGGATTGATCTGGAAAGATAACCGCCCGATCGGTGTGCGCGGCGACTATATCGTCGCTATCATCTCCGCAGTCGTCATTGGGCTGCTCGACTGGTACGTGATTCCGGCTATGGGCTTCAGCGACACTATGAAATACGCCGGGGTGGCCCTGGAACCTGCCCTGGGTGCCCTGGCTGTATTGTGGATCTTCCGGCTGGCGAAGCGCTAAACCTGACACTTAACGCATTACGGAGTATGCGAGCATGGCCGGCACAACCATCATCGAAACCCATGGGCTGACCCGTCTATTCAAGGAAAATCGGGCAGTCGATTCCCTGGACCTGACCATCCAGACCGGCGAGCTTTTCGGCCTGGTCGGCCCGGATGGGGCCGGGAAGACCACCACCCTGCGCCTGCTGGCGGGCCTGCTCGATATCTCTGAAGGGGGAGCTACGGTAGCCGGTTTCGACTTGAAGGAGCAGCCTGAAGCAATCAAACCCAAGATCGGTTACATGGCCCAGGAATTCAGCCTGTATGGCGAATTGTCGGTTATGGAAAACTTGATGTTTTTCGCCGAACTCTTCGACGTGCCCAAGGTCAAACTGAGCACACGCGCCGCAGAACTGCTCTCCTTCGCCGGGTTGACCGAGTTCACTGACCGCCGCGCTGCTAAGCTCTCTGGCGGCATGCAGAAAAAACTCGCCCTGGCCTGCACGCTCATCCACCAGCCCCCCATTTTGCTGCTGGACGAACCCACCACCGGCGTCGACCCAATCTCACGCCGTGAATTCTGGAACATCCTCACTGAACTCTACCTTCAAGATACGACCATCATCGTCAGCACGCCCTATATGGACGAAGCTGACCGCTGCTCGCGCGTCGGGCTGATGTACAAGGGCGAAATGGTGGTCTGCGCGCCCCCGCGCCAGATCCGTGATCAGATCGAAGGCGAGATGATCCAGGTCTACCCCGCCAACTGGCAGGCCGCCCGCGATGTGATCGTCGACCTGCCTGGTGTGTTGGAAGTGCAGACCTACGGAGAAGCCCTGCACATCCTGGTCGACTCGGCCGAGGCGCGGTTGCCGGAAATCGAAGCCGCTCTGAAAGCCCACGAGATCGACTACCACGGGGCACGTCCCGCCCCAACCCGCATGGAAGAGGCGTTCATTTCCCTCATCCGGCACCTGGAGGAATAACGTGTCCCTACGCCACTTACGGGCCATCACCCGCAAAGAAATCCAGCATATCCTGCGTGACCGCTCGACGTTGGTGATCGTGCTGATCACGCCAACTGCCCTGCTGCTGCTCATGGCCTACGCCCTGACCGTCGAGTTGAAAGACATTCCCATTGCCGTGCTGGACTACGACCGCAGCGCCACCACGCGCACCTTCGTGCAGCGCATCACCGCCGGGGAAGACCTTACGCTCTACGCCTATGCCAGCTCGCTGGACGATATCGAGAATATGCTGATGCACGGCGAGATCAAAGCCGCCCTGGTCATCAGCCCGGACTTTTCGGACAAAGTGCTCTCCGGCAAGGGCCTGCCTTTACAGATCATCATCGACGGCACCGAGCCGGAAAGTGGTTCATTCGCCGTCGACCATATCGGGCAGCGCGCCGAAGCGTTCATCAGCGAAGTGCTGGCCGACCAACTGCGCGCCATGAACCTTTCCGTAGAGAGCTTGCAGCCCATCGACCTGCGTGTGCGCACCTGGTACAACCCGGGTCTGAAACCGCGCGTCGACCTGATCCCCGGCCTGATCTCGATGGTCTTGGGCTTCCCGGCGCTCTCCGTGGCGCTCACCCTGGCGCACGAACGCGAACACGGCACCCTGGAACAATTGATGGCGACCCCGATCACACGTACTGAACTGCTGGTCGGCAAGATGGTGCCTTATATCCTGGTTGGCCTGGCGAACGTGATCATCATTCCGGCGCTGGCGATGGTCTGGTTCCACATTCCCTTCAATGGCAATTTTCCCTTGTTCTTCGGACTGTCGGCCATCTTCCTGTTCGCCATTCTCAGCATGGGCATCATCGTGGGCGTATTCATGCGCACCCAGGCCGCCGCGCTGGCGCTTTCGTTCCTGGTGGTTTTCTTCCCCGGTTTCTTCCTGACCGGCATCTTCTTCCCGATCGCCTCGATGCCGGAGATCATGCGCATGGAATCGCTGGGGCTGCCGGGCACGCATTACGCCATCATCACGCGCGGCATTTTCCTGCCCGGCGTGGGCCTGGATGTACTCTGGCCATACGCTGTGATGTTGGTCGGCCTCGGCTTTGGCTTTACCGGCATTGCCGCCTTATTCTTCCGTAAAAAGCTGGGTTAGAGTCATGATTCAATTTTTTAGACGCATCTGGGCATTATCGATCAAAGAGTTCATTCACCTGCGCAACGACTGGTGGATGCCGGCCTTCATGTTGTTTGGCGGGGCAATGGAATTGATGCTGGTTGGCTGGGCGACCTCGCGCCCGATCAGCAACCTGCCGCTGATGGTCTGGGACCAGGATCGTTCCGCCGAAAGTCGCCAGATGGTCACTGCCCTGGAAAACACCGGCACCTTCACCCTGGATCGTTACGTGTCCGATATGGATACGATTGAAAACGCCCTCGACCGCGGCCAGATCATCACCGCCGTCATCATCCCGCCGGACTACGGTGACGCCATCCGCTCCAGCACCGGGACGCCTACCCTGGCGATCCTGCTGAACGGCGCAGAAAGCGTCTCGGCTACGGCAGCCTTACGCGCCGTCGAAGGGGTAGCCCGTGACCTGGGCGAAGATATTCTATTGCAGCGCCTGGGGGTGGGCAGCGACCAGTTTTCAGGCTACGACTTCAGCCTGCGGGTGTGGTTCAACGAAGCCTTGAGCGAGGCGCTTTACACCACCCCGGCCGAACTGGGCCTGATGCTGGAATTCACAGTGCTGCTGTTTGCGGCGCTCTCCTTCTCGCGCGAGCGCGAACTGGGCACACTTGAACAACTGCTGGTGATGCCCTTCTCCTCGCTGGAGATCATCATCGGAAAATCCATCCCGGTCATTTTGGTGGGCTTCTTCGATTTCACCTTGCTGCTCGGCATGGTGCATTTCGTATTCGGTGTGCCGGTACGCGGTTCGCTGCCATTATTACTTCTATTAGCTTTCGGTTACCTGATGGTCGAGTTGGGCAAGGGGCTAGTAATTTCAGTCATCTCCCGTACCCAGCACCAGGCCTTCCTGCTGGTGATGTTGATCGGCATGACGGACTTCATGTTCACCGGCTATGCTGCTCCGGTCGAATCGATGCCGCTCATCCTACAAAGAGTCGCCAACTTGATTCCCGCTCACCATTGGCTGGCGATCCTGCGCGGCATCCTGCTCAAGGGCGCGGGGGTGGACGTCTTTTGGAAGGAACTGCTGAGCCTGGC
>JAFGRA010000309.1 GCA_016935415.1 Anaerolineales bacterium | reverse complement strand
CTGGTACTCACCGCAGAGGAAGAAGCATACCTGGTGGATTTTGCGCATACTTTTTATCCGCGTTTGCAGGAAACAGACGCTACCGACCGTCCGATCTATCTCATCCACCCGGACAATTACGCGCCTGCTGTACCGGTGTTCGTAGCCCGGATGGCGGATGATGGTTCCGTCTTCGTCTATCCAGAAGGATTGTTACCTTAGGTATTGATAATGAATATGATTGTATTCACTGCTGTAATGTATATTTTTGGTGTGCTTGTTGGGCTGCTCTTACGCCCAAAGATTCCAGCCGCGTTCATTGCGATCAGTGGTCTGCTGTGGGGCACCATTGCTGTACTGCTCTACAGCCTTTTGTTGGGCGTATCTGGAATTAGCTATAACACGATAAATTTTCTGGGAGGATTGACTTTATTGTTCCTAGCCTTGGTATTTGTGAACTATCGCTTAGGGAAATTCAAGGCATTGGGGCGTGGTTTCTGGCTGACCTTTGCGGGAGTTTTGGGCGCTCATGTTGCGCTTTCGATCCTGTTTTGGAAAGTAAACCTGACTTTTCGTTCAACCGATACGTTTCGTATCATCGTAGCCGGTAGGAACCTGTATGGGTTATCGACGTTATTCGAATTCGTGACCATGATCTTCTATTCCCGCTATACCGCCATAAATGTGGTGATGCAATCTTATGGGCGCCTGCTGGGGGAGACTTACAATTGGGCGATCTCACCCAACCTGTATCTTGCGATGCTGTTCGTGTTTTTTTACACTGGCCGGAATGCCGTGCGGCGTAATGGGATTCATCCGGTTTGGGGCAACGCTTTCCTGATCCTGTTTGGCCTGGTGTTGCTGTTCACACCCTTCAACTTGCAAATGATCGCTTATATCAACGGCCAGCTTCCAGCGGCGGTTTTTCTGACTTGTGCCGTCTTGATGTTCTTTACCGGCATCTTGGAACGTGAGCCGCAGTGGTATTTCCTGGGCGTATTTGGCTTATTGGGATTTTATTTTGCGCGCATCGAAGGGGCAATCTTCAACCTGCTGCTGATTTTGCTGCTGCTGCAATTTGATCGCTTTTCAACTTACCGCAAGAAGCTGGCCGTTTTCACCCCCTATATGGCGACCGTTTTTGGATGGGAAGCGATCCAGTTGGTGACGATCAAGTTCCAGACCGGATCGACGAGTATCTTAGATGTGTTGAGCGCAAATTATCCCCATGTACAACCCGATCGGATTTATTATACGTTGGCGGCTACGGCGGCCTTATTGATTGTGTTGTTGCTGTCTCGGTTTGCATGGATGCAGCAGTTGGTACGGAATGCTACCAATTACGTGGTGCTGGCTGCTGTGTTGGGGGCTGCCGTGATCCTGGCATGGGATGTCAAGTCGATTACCTTGATTCGCGGGATCAATTCTTTCATCCTCAACGTGCAGTCTTTAGGAGGATATGGGGCTACCATATTGGGCTTTGCCGGTTTGCTGCTGTTGGGGCAATTTCTGCCGGAGGGTCAGGACGGGGATAAGTTTTTGCGAGATCAGGTGATCCTCTACCTGATTGGCTTGATTGGCCTGGGGTGGATGCGGAGCGGCTACCGGTTGGGGTGGGGGGATTCGGGCAATCGCATGTTGTATCACATTCTGCCTGTGTTTGCCTTTTATCTGTTTATTCGCTTTGCCTCTGCACTGACGGTACGCCCGGCAGCCGATCCGGTAGATTCACAACCTGCTATAGTCGATTCCCATACTTAGCAATGGGGAATTTATCAATTAGGAGGGAGGTGAAACGCGTCACTTGACCTTCGCTTCTTAGTCCGATAAAATGTACTCTAGTGTGATAATTTGGACTATAGCGAGAGAGAGTCATGACGACTGAAATTTCCGTACCGGCGGCCGAGCGTACGCTGCGGCTGCTTGAATTGGTGCTCAACCAGCCCACCGGCCTGACTGCACAGGAATGCCTGGAAGCATTGGATGTGTCGCGCAGTTCGCTGTTTGCCTTACTGCGCACGCTGAAGACGTTGGGCTATTTGGAGCAGGCCGAAGAACGCGGCAGTTACCGCGCCGGGCCGCGCCTGAAAGCCTGGCAGCGTTCTGCCCAGTTTGGCCCGCAAGATCTGCTGACTGCGTTTTACCAGGAGGCGGTGGGCCTGCCCACGGATGAAACCGTGCTGCTGGTGGTGCCCAACCGGGACGAGTTGCTGGTGCTGGCGCAAGTTGAAAGCACGCGGCGGGTGCGCAGTGTGTACGAAACCGGTGGCACCTGCGAACGCCAGGAGTGCCCGGCTGCACTTGTGCTGGTAGATTCACCAGGGGAAATGGTAGGTCAGGATGGCTACGCTCTACATAGTGATTCCGAATTAATCGAAATTGCGCTGCCAATTTGCAGCGACGGACATTACCCTGACGCGGCCTTGATGGTCACTGCGCCAGCTTTCCGGCAGGATGCTGATAGTCTATTGGCCTGTTTACCGATCTTGCGGGAGTTGGCAGCGCGGCTTTCCTACCGCATCGGCGCGCCGATTTATGCCCCCTTCCAGCAGGAGCACCAGCAAGTGATTGGTCCGGCAGTTCCTCTGGATGCTAAAGAAATCGATGCTTTCCTCAAGGGACCGTGGCCGGCCCGGTTGGCCTGTGTGCGCCCGGATGGACTGCCGCACGTTGTGCCAGTCTGGCAGGGCTGGGATGGAAAGGCGTTCTACGTGCTTGCCTGGCATGGTTCGATGTGGGGCGATTACCTGTTAGCAAACCCGCAGTTGTCCTTGAGCGTAGATGAACCCTGGCCGCCGCTGCGCCGCGTGATCGTGCGCGGGCAGGCGCAACCGGTCGAACCGGATGGCCTGCCGGGCGGGTTGCCCGTTTTTCTGGAAGGCCTCAGCCAGCGCTATTTGGGGCAGGCGGCGCGCCCCGATTTGCAGGCCCAGGTGGCGCGCGCTTTCCGGGTCGATGCCGAAAGTGTGAGCGGCTGGCGCGGCTTGCATCGGGAGGTTGCCGGTGCAGGTTAGTGTACAGACGCTTGGCCACGTTTATCCCGGCCAGCCCCAGGCGGTGGAAGCTGTGCGCGCTGTTGATCTGGAGATCGAGGCTGGGGAGTTCGTAGCCTTGATTGGTCCCAGCGGCTGCGGCAAGTCTACCTTGCTGCGTATCCTGGCCGGGCTGGTGACGCCGACACAGGGTTCAGCGCAGATCAATGGCTATTCGCCCGTACAGGCCGCGGCCGAGAAACAGATCGGCTGGCTGGCGCAGAACCCGGCGCTGCTGCCCTGGCGCACGGTGCGCGCCAACGTTGCCCTGGCGCAGCAGATCAATCCGCAGAACAGCCGCACGTTGACACCCCCGGCTGAATTATTGCAAATGGTTGGGCTGTCAGATTTTTCGGATGCTTACCCATTGGCGCTTTCCGGGGGAATGCAGCAGCGTGTTGCCCTGGCGCGCACGCTGGCGCTGGGTGCTAAAGTATGGTTGATGGACGAACCCTTTGCCGCCCTGGATGAACTCACGCGTGAAATCCTGACGCGTGAACTGCTCGAGATCTGGCGCACACTGCGCCCGACCGTGTTATGGGTCACACATCACATCCTGGAAGCGGCCCGCCTGGCCGATCGTGTATTGGTAATGACCCCACGCCCCGGCCAAATCTCGGCCGAGGTTGCCATCGACCTGCCGCGCCCGCGTGATGAGACTTCCCCGGAATTCATTCGCATCGTTGGTGAACTGCGCGGGCATTTGGGCGTGCCGGTGAGTGGGGGAGGTGGGCATGAAAAATGCTAAGGCACGTACTCCCTGGATCGATTGGGGCGTGGCAGCAATCATTGTCGCGGCGGTGATTCTGTTTTGGGAAACTGGCGTGCGCGTCCGCCAGACCCCGGTCTACATCCTACCCGCGCCCAGCCGTATCTTACTCACTCTGGTGCAGAATCTGGGCCTGTACGCCGAAGCAACCTGGCTGACGCTCTCCGAAGCATTGTTGGGGCTGTTGCTGGGGCTGTGCGCCGGGGCCGGAGCGGCCGCTATTTTGGGCATCTGGCCGCGGCTGGAACGCGGCGTGATGCTGTTGGCGATCCTGGTCAAGTCCACGCCGCTGGTAGCGATTGCCCCGCTGCTGACCATCTGGCTGGGTTTCGGCGTGCTGCCTAAAATTATCATCACCGCCTTGCTGACTTTCTTTCCGGTACTGGTCAACGTGTTAAGTGGCTTGCAGTCCGCCGAACCGGCCTTGCTGGATACGCTGCATTCCTGGCGGGCTACGCGTTGGGAAGTCTTTTGGGCGGTGCGCCTGCCCAACGCGCTGCCCTACCTGTTCGCGGCGCTCAAGGTCAGCGGCCCGCTGGCGTTGATTGGGGCGGTGGTGGCCGAGTGGACGGGGGCCTCCGGTGGATTGGGGCGCACGATGTGGCTGGCCTACACCAACCTGAACTTGCCGTATCTATTTGCGGCGGTCTTCATCCTGGCTGCGGCTGGAATGGCTGTGTATGGCCTGTTGGTCTGGCTGGAACGCCGGGTTGTCTTCTGGAAAATCTCCGATTTTTCTTAAACAAATTACATTGCGATTTGACCTGGACTTGTCAAACCGAACTTTAATTGTGGAGGCGTAATGAAATCTGGTCGAACTGTACTTATCTTTAGCGTATTGTTGTTCGTGTTGGCGGCTTGTGGGCAGCGTGCCGCAGTGCCCGCGGAAGAAATGGCGATGGTCTTCATGGCCGGCTACAAGCCGCAGGCCAATTTGCCGTTCGTGGGGGCGTACGTGGCACAAGAGAAAGGTTTCTTCGCCGAGCAGAAATTGAATGTCGAGATCCGCCATACCGGCGGCGGGGGGGAACATTTGCAGTTGTTGGCAGCCGGTGAGGTGCAGGTGACCACCCAGGACGCGGCTGTACTGCTCAAGAGGCGTGCCGACCCCGGCCTGCCGCTGGTCTCGATTGGCCTGTTGGGGCAGCGCGGCCAGCAAGCTTATGCCGCCCTGGCCGATTCTGACCTGGAAACGCCCCAGGATTGGGAAGGGCATTTAGTGGGTTATAAGGGCACTCCGCCGCCTGACCTGTATGCGTTATTGGCCGCCGCTGGGGCCGACCCGGATGCCATCGAACTGGTCAATGTGGGTTTCGACCCGCGCGTGTTGACTGAAGGACAGGTGGCCGTATACCCTGTGTACAAATCCAACGAGCCTTTTTTGATCGGGAGTTGGGGCTATGACTTGGTGTTGTGGGATGCAGCTGATTACGGTGTGCCCACCCTAGGGTTGACCTATGTGACCAGCGAAGACATCCTGGCCGAGAACCCCGAAATGCTGACCCGTTTCCTGAAGGCGGCCATGCAGGGTGTGGAATACGCCGCTGAACATCCGGGCGAAGCGGTGGAGATCGTACTGCAATACGCCGGGCCGGAGACCGATCCCGAATTGATGCGTTTCATGCTGGAAACCGAACTGGTCGATGCTTACGGCGAAGTCACCGACGATTATGGTTTGGGCTGGCAGACGCTGGAGCAGTGGACGGCATTGGCCGATCTGCTGGTTGAGTACGATGCCATGGCGCCGACCGACCCCGCCGCGGCCTTCACCAACGAGATTTTGGAAGCTGCCAACGCGCGTTAGTTTGTTCGTTCCGCGCTGTCTGGGGAGGGTGCAGAGATGCACCTTCCCCGTTTTTTATTTCTGTCTTTCCACTACTTGACATTTCTTAAACAAGTGCTATACTATATGCAAGCAAGCACTTACTTGCATAACTAGGAGATACGATGACTGAAGAAAACCAGGATCAAGCCCCGGACGAAACCCGCGAACGCATCTTGCAGGCCGCGGAAGAATTGTTCATGGAGCACGGCTACGTGCGCTCCACTACGCGGGCGATTGCCGAAGCCGCCGGAGTCAATGAGGTAACCCTCTTTCGTCATTTCGGCAGCAAACGCAACTTGATGCAGGCCTTGGTGCAGACCCATTCTGCTATCCCCGATTTCATCGAACTGGTAGAAAAACGCCTGGGTGACGATTACCGCCACGACCTGACCGTGCTGGGTGCGGCTTTCTATCAGGCACTGACCGAGCGCCGCAATGCGCTGCGCCTGATGCTGTGCGAAGCGGAAGAAGTGCCGGAGGTACGTGAGATCATGGCGCAAATTCCCGGACAACTGCGCCAATTGACCACGCGCTATATTCAAAAACATATCGATGCCGGAATGGTGCGAGACCTGGGGGCAGAATATATGGCTCAGGCTTTCCTGGGGATGTTCTTCGCCTACATCGTCGGTTCTAGTATGCTCGATGCACCCGCCGTACCGGATGCCACCCCCGAAGACTTGACCACCGTGTTCGTGGACATTTTCATCCAGGGCACACTGGCGAAACTTTAATTTTAGGAGCAAATATCATGGATGCCATTACCGTAAAATCTGTTACCCGCCGTTTTGGTGACCTGGTGGCTGTGGACGATCTGTCCTTTAGCGTAGCACGCGGCGAGCTTTTCGGATTGCTTGGCCCTAATGGGGCAGGTAAGACCACCGTCATCAATCTGCTGACTGGAATGCTGTCCCGGCACGCCGGTGAGATCCAGGTGTTGGGTCATGACCCACAAAGCGAAGCGCGCCAGGTGCACCGCAGCATTGGCTACGTGCCACAGGAAACCAACCTGTACCTCGATCTGAATGCCCTGGATAATCTTTGGCACCATGCCGCTTTGTACTGCGATGACCTGGGAATTGTCAGAGAGAAAATTGAGGATTTGCTCCAGATGATGAGTTTATGGGAGCGCCGCAAGGACCCGGTACGCACTTTCTCCGGGGGCATGAGGCGCCGTCTGGCGCTGGCACGTGCCTTGTTGCACGACCCGGACGTGATTTTCTTCGATGAACCCACCCTGGGCGTAGATGTGCAGGGCAAGCACGTGCTCTGGGAGCATATCCAAGCTCAGCAAGCTCAAGACAAAACCTTCATCGTTTCCACCAATGATATGTCCGAGGCCGAGCGTTTGTGCGACCGGTTGGTGATCGTCGATCACGGCCGGGCGATTGCGCTGGACACACCCGAAAATCTCAAGGCGGCCTTGGGGCGCGATATCGTCATTTTGCGTACGCAGCCTGCCATCCCCGAACCGGAACAGATTTTTACCGGCCTGGGCGTGCAGGACATTCTCCGGCCCGAACCTGACCTGCTGCGCATGGAAATGAACAACGCCGACAGCGTGGTTGGGGATTTGATCGCCCGGGTAGGACAGGACTACCACCTTGAATCAGTACGTGTCTCCCGGCCCACGTTGGACGACGTCTTCCTGCACTACACCGGCCGGGCTTTGCGGGAGTAAATCATGAAACGTTTTGTTTGGTTGGTGCGGAATGAATTCAAGCTGGCGCTGACGGCGGTGCCTATTCAACTGATCGCCATTTTCCAGCCCACGCTGATGTACGTGTTGATGGCAACCATCATGGTCACGCCTACCTTCGATATGCGTGTCGTCGACTCGAGTGCGCCGGAGCAGGAGGATTTGCTTACTGC
The DNA here is from genome assembly GCA_016935415.1 of Anaerolineales bacterium. GTDB lineage: Bacteria > Chloroflexota > Anaerolineae > Anaerolineales > UBA11579 > JAFGRA01. The sequence continues at coordinate 1,647 of JAFGRA010000309.1, read as the reverse complement.
CATGGCCGAGGTTGGTTCGCCAATTGGGGTACGCTATATCAACCCGATTCTTGTGGATGCTGATGAACCCATCGAGAGCCAGGTGGTTTCGATTGAAAATTATGGCGTTGAATTGACCGCCGTGCAGCACTATGGCTATATTGATAGCAACGTGGTCAAGAACTACCGCAATCGCCTGACCGCCAGCGTGCTTAATATGTGGAACCAGAATTTGGGCGGGCGCGCTGTGACTATTGAACAATATCCCTGGATGCCGGAAGAGATTCCCTACATCACCTATTTTGGGATGGCGCTGCTGCCCACGGCGGCCTTCATTGCGGCGGCGATGATTGGTGGGTACCTGACTGCCCAGGAGTTCGAATTCGAGACGATCACAGAATACCGCCTTTCTCCGCTCGGGTTTGGTTGGGTGTTGGCCGCTCGCCTGACGCGTCTGGTCTTGACTGGCTTGTTTGCGGCCAGTTTCCTGATGCTGGCAACCGGCCTGATCACCGGCCGCTGGCCCAGCGCCCTGTGGCCCATCTACCTGGCCTTGCTGCCGGTCACCGTGGTGGCGGGCTGCCTGGGGATGTTGGCTGGATTGTTGCTGCGCAGCACACTACCTACCTTTGTGATTGCGCTGGGATCGGGTTTTGGCTGCTGGTTGCTGGGGGATGGGTTTGGCCTGGCGGCCGGTTTTAACCGCACTTATGAGGCGGTCAGCCGGTTCACACCCAACGCGCATGTTGTTGAGTTGACCTTCCCTTATTACTACTTTGGTTATTTGGTCGGGGATCCTGGGCAGTCTGTCGGTATGCTGCTGCTCATGTGCGTGGTTATCCTGACGGTGGTCACACTCGTTTACCGGCAGCGGGTGCGTGCCCAGCAGGGTTAGAGGTGTTATGATGCAGCGTTTATGGATTTTGTTCAAAACTCAGATCAAAGCCTGGTGGCGCGACCCGATCACGGCCCTGGGTGGGGTAATCCCTTCTACGTTCATTATGCTTGCCTTTGGCTTATTGTTCGGGGGCAAGTTAGGCCTGAAGCTGGTGGTCATCAATCATGATACTGGCCCGTATGGGCAAACCCTGGTGGATACTTTCGATGAAGTCTATTCCCCACTGGATAATGCCCCATACTACGATCTTGTCGACCTGGACGAAGCCGCGGCCTGGGAGGCTTTCAACAGTTATCACATCGATGGCGTGTGGGTGATCCCGGCCGATTTTTCGGAGCGAGTTGAAAATGGGGCCGACCCGCAAATCGAGATGCATTTCAGCAACTACAACGATGACCGCGCCAAGAACCATCGCATTTATTCCGCCGAGATCCTGTGGCGCTTTTATGAAAAGATCGGCCAACCTGCCCCGCCGCTGGCGTTAGCGGAAGAGTACCCCCTGCCGCAAATGATCGGTTGGTTTCCAATCATTAGTGTAGGCATTGTCACCATGGCGATGTGCCTGGGGGCGATCTTCAATATGTATGCTATGACCTTCAAAGAGCAGATTAATAAGATCACGCTAGAATATGGCCTGGCGCCGCGTTCCCTGGCGTGGGTAATGGTTCCCAAGACGTTCTTTGCCCTGATGATGGGCCTGCTGACCGGAACGCTGTTCCTGGGGGTAATCTATTTCTGGCTGGGGTACTGGCCGGGCAGGTATCTGTGGG
>JAFGRA010000308.1 GCA_016935415.1 Anaerolineales bacterium | reverse complement strand
TTCAAATACCTGCACGCCGAAGACCTGGCGCAGCCCAACCTGGCGCGTGTTCAGCAGCTCATTCAAATTCACGGCCGGCGCTCCGGCCAGCGCTTGCCCCAATTTCCGCGGGATGCGATCGAACAAATTGTGAATTATGTCACAAACTTGACGCAATACCCCACCGACTCCCAGCGCGACCTGCTCATCAACCTGCGCGACCGCGGCTTGATCCTTACCCTGGCAGACACCGGACTACGTATCCACGAGGTGTTAAACTTGCGCCGCGGTGACATCGATTGGAACGAAGGCCGCGCGATTGTGATCGGTAAAGGCGATCAGGAAGCGATTGTACGGTTTTCCACGCGGTCCATGCGCGCCATCCGACAATATTTACAGGAACGAGGGGCTTTGGATGGCGGCAGCGGCAAACCCCTCCCTACCCTACCCCTCTTTGCCAGGCATGATAAACGCGCGGGAACAAATGTTCTGTCTCTTTCAACCACATCGGGACGGAATATCGTCGAGCAGCGCGTACGCGAGTGTCTGGGAGAGGATGCCGTGGGAACGATCACCCCTCACTCCTTCCGGCACTATTTCGTAACCACAGTGTTGCGTGGTAGCGGCGGTAATCTCAAGATGGCCCAGGACCTGGCGCGCCATAAGAATATCCAGGTCACCCAGCGTTATGCCCATCTCAGCGAGGATGAGTTGGATAAGACCTATCATGAGATATTTAATGCTTAATAGTTTTGGTAAATGAATAGTGGAAGGGGCATGGATAAGATATGATATTTATTCTCAAAATCAGAATCATTTTCACGGTACTCATATAAATCTATCTGGTTTTGTACATCTAAAGTGTCTTTCTATTGACGGTTGTTAGTGTGTTATGATAGACTGAAACAGCTTTCATTCCGCCTTTCATGAGGGTCTTGTTTACCCATTACGTTGAGGAACTCTATGTCTTTGATGAAAAAGCCTACGATTTATGATGTTGCGGAGCATGCTGGCGTAAGTATTACAACTGTATCTCGCGTGCTTAATACGCCGAATAAAGTCAATCCCAATACACGCGAGAAAGTGTTGGAAGCGATTGATTCATTGGACTTTATTCCAAAGGCAGAAGCCCGGGCGCGTGCCATGCAGCATACCGGACACATTGGTGTGATCTCTCCCTTTTTTACCGCGCCGTCCTTTATCCAGCGGCTGCGGGGGATTGCGGAGGCTTTATCCCCCGAGAAATACGAATTGGTTGTTTATACCGTCGATTCCATCGATCATTTACGCGGGTATCTATCTAGCCTGCCATTGACCGGTAACCTAGATGGACTGATCATTCTTTCTTTGCCGATTAGTGAGAATGAAGTAGACCGCCTTGCCGATCATGGACTGCATACCGTGATGATTGAATATCCACATTCTAAATTGAATTGCGTTGAGATTGACGATGTGGGAGGCGGCCACATGGCGGCTACTTATTTGTTGGAGCAAGGCCATCGTCGCATCGCATTTTTGGGGGATACCGACTTGCCGGAGTACGCCATTCATCCCGTAAGTTTGCGCTTGAGTGGGTTCCGTCAGGCGCTGAAGGAAGCTGGGATTGCACTGCCCGATGCGCTCGTGCGGCTTGCTCCTTATTCACAAGAGCAAACGCGCCGGGTTGCAAAAGAACTTCTCAACCTACCAGAGCCGCCAACTGCTATTTTCGCGGCAACCGATTTTCAAGCCTTGGGGGTGCTCAAAGCTGCCCGCCGCTTGGGACTTAAGGTGCCGGAGCAGTTAGCTGTACTTGGTTTCGATGATCTTGATATGGCTGAGTTTGCCGACCTCACTACGATTTCCCAGCATTTGGACGAGTCGGGGAGGTTGGCAGTGGAAATATTGCTGGCGCAGATCAAGTCGCCCTCCCGACCGCCCAGGCATGTTAAGATTCCGCTTACTTTGATCAAACGTCAGACCGCGTAAATGAAAATCAGATGTTGACTCTTTGAGGGAAAAGATGTATACTCGAAATGAAAGTGCTTTCAAGATATTACTACCGTCCATGCTGTATCCCCTTATTCTCCGGCCAATCTATAGGAGGTTTCCCCTAGCCAAAATCAAATTCAAAGCCCCAAAAGCCAAATTTTGTTACCGAATCCCTATTTAAGCGAAGAGGAAAAGAGAAATGAATAAGAAACCCGTATTATGGTCTATGGTCAGTGTGCTGGTGCTGATAGCCTTGCTTATTTCGGCCTGTGGAGCGCCAGCAACAACCACTCCTGCTGAAGAAGAACCGGCAGTTGAAGAGCCCGCCGCCGAAGAACCTATTGCTGAAGAACCGGCTGCAGAAGAACCCGCCGCTGAAGAGCCGGCTGCTGAAGAACCGGCCGCAGAAATGCTCTCTTGCGGGACGGAACCTGTTGTACTCAATGCCTATTTTGAGACCGGGTTTGACCTTCCCTTCGAACTTGCCGACGAGTTCACAAAGCAGTATCCCAGTGTGACCTGGGATATCAAGCAAGATCAGTTCACGAACCTGATCAACTCGACCCCGCGTCTGCTCTCTGGCGACAACCCGCCGGACCTCATCCGCCTACCAACCATGGTCTCGTTCGCCAATCAGGGCTTGCTCATGGACCTGGATGGTTACGCGGCTGAATTCGGTTGGGATGAGTGGCCTGTGCCTCAGCTCGACCAGAACCGCGTTGCTGAAGACGGCACGCGTGGCTCCGGCACGCTCTATGCCATGGGCCTCAACTACAGTCTGACCGGCATTTTCTACAACAAAGAACTGGCCGCCCAGATCGGCATGATTGAACCTCCGCAAACCCTGGCCGAGTTCGAAGACTTGCTCGCCGCTGCCAAGGATGCCGGTCTGCTGCCCATTATGCAATGGGGTAGTGCTAAGAGTGGTATGGGGTTGGCCTTCCCACTGCAAGCGCTGATGGCCTCGGTTGGCCCGGTTGAACCGATTAACGACTGGATCTATCAGAAACCTGGCGCCACCATCAACACCGAGTCGAACCTCGTCGCTGCCCAGTACCTGGAGCAGTGGATTCAGAACGGCTACTTCCCGACGGACATCAACGCCATCGAATATACTGATGCCAATGCCCGCTTTACAGCCGGTGAGGGTGTCTTTATCTTCAACGGTGACTGGCAGAACGCTGGATATGATGCAGACATGCCGGGCAACGTAGGCTTCTTCCTGATGCCGCCCGCTGAAGCGGGTGGCTCGCCTGCCGCGATGTCAGCTCCGTTGACCTTCGGTATTGCGGCCAATGCCCAAAATGCCGATTGCGCGGCGTTCTTCCTCAACTGGGTTGCCTCGAATGATACCGCTCGCGAGATCGACGTTGCGGTTGGTGGTTCCAACCCCGGCGGCCCCTCGGGCAGCACCATGCCTGCCGTTGCTGGGGGTTCGGTGACCAATGATACGCTCGCGGCTGGCCCGGTGATCGGTGAAGCCGGTACATCGATGGACTTCATCGCCAACGCGACCAGCGCCATCTTTGCTCAGGGTTGGACGCCCGAGCTTCAGAAGATGGTTGGCGGCAAGCAAGATGCTGCCGGACTACTCGAAGCTGTTCAGGCTGAATACGAGCGAGAACTTGCTGAATAGCGGCGATAACCGCAGGACGATGCCTGCGCTTGCCATATCGATGATGACACTGAAATGATGATGTCAGACGATCGCTCCACGGCTCATGCAATCTCCCGGCGGACTTCCCCTAGTAAGGTGATCCGCCGGGAGGCCATCATTGGCTGGCTGTTCGTTTTGCCCGCCCTGTTGATGTATGCGCTGTTCGTGCTGCTTCCCCTTTTGTTAAGCATCCAATATTCGTTCTTTCGCTGGGACGGGATTACCCCCATGATCTGGGTGGGGCTAAAGAACTATCGGACCGTCCTGGAAGTTCCCGACCTGCTGGGAACAATCTTCAATGCCTTCCGGCTGGTGGTATGGTTTAGCTTCATCCCGGTCGGTCTGGGCCTGATTGTTGCCAGCGTGATCCATCGCGTGGCGACCGGACGGTTGGGAACGGTAGCCCGCACTGTGCTGTTCCTGCCGCAGGTCATTCCGTTGGTTGCGGCGGGAATCATCTGGGGCTGGCTGCTGGCCTTGCCGGGATTGGTCAACCAGATTCTCAAAGCGATTGGCCTGAGCGTGTTCACCCGCGCTTGGCTTGGTGACTTCGACTGGGCACTGCCGTCCGTAGGGATGATCGGAATTTGGGTCTTATTGGGATTCTGTACCGTCCTGTTACTGACGGCCATGTCGAAGATCGATCAATCACTTTATGAATCTGCCCGCATCGATGGCGCCAACTGGCTTACGGAGTTTACCCAAATTACCGTTCCGCTGCTAACCCAAGAGATTGGCGTCTGCCTTACGGTTACGGTGATCGCTGCGCTAGCCGCCTTCGATATAGTCTATGTGGCAACAGCCGGTGGGCCGGGTAATTCTACGGCGGTTCCCGGAATCCAGATCTACATCCTGGCCTTCACGCAGCAGCGCATTGGCCTGGCGTCTGCGCTGGCCGTGATGCTGATGGCGCTGGTGCTGATCGTCGTGCTGCCGATCCAGCGCCTGAGTCGGGAGAATGCGTGATGAGAGTTGGACGTGTTGAACTTTTTGCAGGCCGGACTTTCCTGATCGTGCTGATGGCGTTCACCCTGTTGCCTTTCATCAGCATTTTCTTGACCGCGCTGCATCCGTCAGGGACGGTGCCCAGTGGATTTGCCTTGCCGGAGGACCCGCAGTGGGGTAACTTTGTTGAAGCATTCAAGGTCGCCAACATGACCGCACTGCTGGCCTCGAGTACGTTCATCGTACTGGCCGTGGTGCCGGTCTCGCTGATCATCTCAACGATGGCGGCCTTCTCCATCGGTCTGCTGCGGATCCGCGGCGCACGTGTACTTTTTGCCTTGTTTGTGTTTGGACTGACGTTACCTTTTGGCGGCATCATCGTGCCACTCTACTATCTGGAACGGGCGATGGGCATCTACAACACGCGCTTCGCGATTGTGTTGCCATTGATCGCCTTGTATATGCCTTTCGCGGTCTACTGGATGCGCGCTCACTTCGTTAATATGCCGGATGAAATCTCGGAGGCGGCGCGCGTCGATGGCGCTACTACCTGGGATTTGTTTTGGCAGATTCATCTCCCGTTGGCACGCGCTCCAATTGCTTCGTTGGGGATCCTCATGTCTGTCTGGACGTGGAACCAGTTCCTGCTGGCTTTGGTGTTGGTTGAAGACCCGACCCGGCGCACGATGGCCGGAGCGCTGGGCGCGTTCCAGGGCCACTATGCAACCGACGTGCCTTTGCTTTGCGCCGGTACAATCCTGATCCTGGTGCCTACCCTGGTCGTCTTCGTTCTGTTCCAGCGGCAGATCATCGCGGCGCTGCTCCAAGGTTCAATCAAAGGGTAAGCCGCGATGTACCGGTTCCCATTTCGTTTCGCTTGAACTGAATTGAATGCAGCGCGATGATTACAGCCAACGCCAATGCCCACGTTCAGGATTCTATCTCAAACTCAATAAATTTCTATCTTAAGAAGTTTGGAGAGGATCAATGCGATGTTTGCCGGTTACTGGCCGCATTGGTCTTCTTGCTTTTTATTGTTTTTGCCGGATACTCAAAAGCTGCCGCGGCCAGAAGCTTCGCTATGTTTTCTGCCTTGTTCGAGACAGCGATCTTGTTATTGGTATCCCCGTGCTTGGCGTTTTGACCGTTGGTGCGGGCATAGTGAAAGGAGTGGTACGGTAAAAAAGGTGAATGTTGACTCGCTATTGGAAATCGGGTATGATGATTGAAAGTGCTTTCAAGTAAATACTACCACCCGACCGAATCTATTTCAAATACAAGAGGAAAAGAGATGAAAACGAAAAAGAAGTTTACAATCTGGTCATTGATTAGTATGCTGCTTTTGGTAAGCATGTTGTTCTCGGCATGTGGCACCGATGCAGCGCCTCAAGATACTACGGATGGTGAGGAAGGCGCGGAATCTTCCAGCTCTGAACTGCCGGTAGAAATCGACTTCGCTTACCCAACCTTCAACAAGGTTCCAGAGGGAGATGCGCTGGCATCAGTTGAAGAGGCCATTAATGCGATCACCGTTCCGGATATCAACGTGACGGTAAAGCTGCACCCGTATTCGATTGTTGACTACAGCACGCAGATCAACCTAGCAATCCAAAGTGGTGAAGGTGTGGATGTCTTCACCACGCTGGGCGACTTGCCGCAAAGCGTTACCCAAAACAAGATCATCGACATTACCGATATGATCGATGAGTATGCCCCCGAAGCTAAAGAAATTGTTGGGGAAGATTTCTTGAAAGCGACCACCATGGACGGCAAACTGTATGGTATCCCCGCATATAAGGGTGTTGCTCTGGCTCCGAACCTGGTTTACCGCAGCGACATCATGGAAGCGATTGGTGTCGATGCGGCTTCGATCGCCTCGCTCGACGACCTGACCGATGTTTTCGCCAAGGTCAAGGAGCAATACCCCGATATGGTTCCGTTGGTGCCCGTTGATACCGGCTCGATCGGCTTAGTGACAACACTGCATGGTATTGACTTCCTCGGTGACAGCTATCTCAACCCGATCGCCGTCCTGGTTGGCGATGATATGAATGTGGTCAATTTCTACAAGACCGATGAATTTACAAATCTGGTGACCCTGGCCCGAGATTGGTACGATCAGGGGTTTGTATTGAAAGACGCAGCTACCACTACGAGTACGGCAATAGAACTGATGAGTTCAGGCAAAGGTTTTGCTTATATCGCTGCTTACAGCGGTCATGAAGCCTATACTCAGATTGCAGCCCAGACCGGGCAACCCATCCAGATGGTTCGCCTGGGCGAGCCTTACCTGAGCACGTCGAGCGTCAATGCGCTTACCTGGGTGATTGCCAGCACGAGCGAGCACCCGGAAGCCGCCTTGAAGTTCATGAATAAGATCTTTGCCGACAAAGAGGTCATCAACCTGATCATCTACGGTATCGAAGGCCGCGACTACATCCAACTGGATGCTGACCATGTCAACTATCCTGAAGGCCAGGATGCCAGCACCGTGCCTTACACGGCTCAACTGGCTTGCGGTATTGTCGGTAACCAATTCATCCAGTACCAGATGGAAGGGACCGATATGGGCGATATTCAGGTTATGTTGGATGAGAACATCAATGCCGATATCTCGCCTGCCATGGGGTTCTCCTTTGACAGCAGCGGTGTGACCAATGAATATACCGCCGTGATCAATGTGATCGAGCAATATGTTCCTGGCCTGATCACAGGCAGCGTGGACCCGGCAGAGATCCCCGAATTCCTTGACAAGCTGGAAGCGGCCGGCATCGATAAGATCGTCGAAGCCAAGCAGCAGCAACTCGATCAATGGCTGAGTATGCAAGAATAGTTTTATCTAAATAGCGCTGACTTACGCTTGTGTAGTGAAGGCGCTTCGAGCGCCTTCACTACACACCTTATTTTTTATTGGAGGTAGATGTGCAGACCAAAGCCCCCCTCTCTAAATCGACAAAAAAAACACTACCCTTATTACTGCTCGCACTACCCGGAATGACCTATTTACTGATCAACAACTACATTCCGATGTTAGGCATCATTATTCCATTCAAGAAAGTCGATTATGGTAAAGGGATTTTGGCCAGCGACTGGGTTGGTTTGACCAACTTTAAATTCCTATTTACCACCCCGGATGCCTGGGTCATGACCAGGAACACGCTGCTTTATAACCTGGCCTTCATCATCATTGGGACGGTCTTTGCAGTTGGCCTGGCGATCATGATGAACGAAATTACCAGCTTTTTCTACGCCCGGTATTTTCAGGGCATGTTCCTGCTGCCCAACCTGATTTCGATGGTGGTGGTGTCTTACCTAGTTTTCGCCTTCCTGAATGCCGATACCGGCCTGTTTCCCAAGTCCGTATTCCCGGCCTTGAATATTGAAGAGATCAACTTTTATACTTCTCCCGGTTACTGGCCGTTTATCTTGTTGATCGTATTTCTCTGGAAGAATACTGGCTACGCTTCGGTGATTTACCTTTCCAGTATTGCCGGAATTGACAAGACCATTTATGAAGCCGCCAAGATCGATGGCGCCAGCAAGTGGGACCAGATCCGATATATTACGTTGCCGTTGTTGAAGCCAACCGTCATCATCCTGTTCCTATTTTCTGTCGGGCGGATGATGTATTCCGACTTTGGCCTTTTCTATCAGGTGACGATGAACTCGGGCGCACTCTATCCCACCACCCAAACCATCGACACTTATGTGTTTCGGGGCTTGATGCAGCTTGGCAATATCGGGATGGCGTCTGCGGCTGGGCTGTACCAATCCTTTATTGGTTTTCTACTGGTCTTGGGTGCAAATTACCTGGTCAAGAAAATCAATCCAGAGAATGCTTTATTCTAAGGTGATGTGAAATGAAATCGATCCTTTCTCGCGACGAAAGAATATTTGCCAGGGCATCGGCCATCATCTTAGGTTTTTTTGCCGTGATTGTGTTTGCGCCATTTGTGTTGATTGCTGTCTCTTCGATCTCATCGACCGAATCGCTGATCAATCATGGTTATTCCTTTTTTCCGGAATCGTGGAGCGTGGACTCTTATATCTATATGTTGGCTCAGGGTAAGATCATTCTGCGATCCTACGGGGTTTCTATTTTTGTGACTGTGGTGGGGACAGCGATCAGTTCCATCATCACACCCATGCTGGCCTATCCGCTCTCCCGTAAGGATTTCAAGCTGCGCGGTTTGTTCACCTTCCTGGTATTCTTTTCGCTGCTTTTCAACGGCGGCGTTGTGCCCTCCTACATCATGTGGACGCGCGTTTTCTCCTTGAAGAATACGATTTGGGCTTTGATCATTCCCACCTACTTGATGAATGGTTTCAACGTGCTGCTGGTCAAGAACTACTTCGAAAGCAACGTACCCAAAGAATTGATCGAAGCCGCACAAATCGACGGCGCCGATGAATTGACCATCTTTTCCCGGATCATGATCCCCCTTTCGGTACCCGTGATCGTTACGGTGGGTATGTTCACTGGGTTGGCTTATTGGAACGACTGGATCAACGGTCTCTACTATATTAATGATCCTTCCTTGTATGGCGTCCAGCAGTTGTTGATTAGAATTCTAAATAATATCGCTTTCTTGCGGTCTTCGGCCGGAGCATCGATCATCGGCAATGTGGTGATCAGCCTGCCCGGCGATTCGATCCGTATGGCTTTGGCGGTGATCGGCATCCTACCCATCCTGATCGTCTTCCCGCTGCTGCAAAAGTACTTCATCCGCGGCATTGTGATCGGAGCTGTAAAAGGATAAAAGTTGTTGAATAAAGTTAGCTGATTGCCAGCGGAAATACAAAACGTCATTTAATCGCGCATCACACTATTTCTCTTGGAGGAAAACATGAATATCAAAGAAGTTGTAGAGCAGATCTTAACTTCCTGTGAAATCCCGCGCTTAGAAAAAACTTGTGACCAGTTAATGGCCGGCGACTGGGACGCGGAAGTTACCGGTATTGTGACCACCTTTATGGCAACCGTTGATGTGATCAAAGATGCCGTCGCTAAAGGCGCTAACTTGATCATCACCCACGAACCGACCTACTTTACCGGCCTGGACCAGACCGACTGGTTAGAGGGTGATGAAGTCTATCTGCTCAAGAAAAAACTGATCGATGATAATCAGATAAATATCTGGCGTTTCCATGACCACATGCACTTTCGCCGCCCCGACCTGATCTATGTGGGTCTCAACAAGGAACTGGGTTGGGCAGATTACGCCATCCCCGAAACTATGCACTGCTACGAAATCCCGACGACCAAGGTCAAGGAGCTGACTGCTTTCTTCAAAGAGAAGTTTGAGATGGACGTCGTGCAGATCATCGGCGAGCATGATGCTGAAGTGAAACGGGTTGGTATCCTGGTGGGGGGTGGCAGTCTGGGGCTAGGCTCCGAGCAAATGCCGATGGAAGTGATGCGCAACGAAAACCTGGACGTGATCGTATGTGGCGAGATTCTGGAATGGACACTGTGCGCCTATGTACGGGATGCCTCCCAACTGGGTTTGAACAAATCCCTGATCATTCTGGGGCACAATCGCACCGAAGAGGCGGGTATGAAATACTTGCCCGACTGGTTGGAGACATTCTTGCCCGCCGAGTTGCCGATTTCGTTCTCTGAAGCCGGCGAACCGTTTACCTATCTCTAGTTTTCAAGACAGGAATCCGTGATGGTAAGTCTCCAGGCTGAAGAGATCATGCGCTTGCGCGTCAAAATCGCACCGCCAAAGGTCGTTGGGCCGACTGGCTTGGGCACGCTTCAGGTCATCCCCATTATCGGGGGCACTTTTAGCGGCGAAAAGATCAATGGCAAAGTTGTCCCGGGCGGCGCGGATTGGAATACAACCCGCGCTGATGGGATTGCCCATGTGTTTGCCAAGTATTTGCTGGAAACCGACGATGGCGAATTCATCGCGATTGAAAACGAAGGCCTGATCGATCCCACCGCGGCAGCGGTTATCAAGACCAAACCGACGTTCAGCGCCAGCAGCACCGGAAAATTTTGTGACCTCAACTCTGGTGTGTACGTCGGCGAATTGGTCCCCACGCCTGGTGCAGACGATAGTGTCGATATCGTCATTTATAAATTGCGCTAACCCGCTTTTATAATCCGTAGGTGTAAAAATGCCCCTGACTTTTGATCTGCCATTCGAAGAACTAAAAACGTACCACGGCATCAATCCCCGGCCGAATGACTTCGACCAGTTCTGGGACGGGAGCCTGGCCGAAATGCGGGCGCTCGACCCGCAAGTTGAATTGATTCCGGCTGAATTCCAGGTGCCCAATGCCGAGTGCTTTCACCTGTATTTCACCGGTGTGGGTGGGGCGCGCGTGCACGCCAAGTTGTTGCGCCCAACCAAGGTTGCCGAGCTACACCCTGCTGTAGTACTGTTCCACGGCTACACCGGTGATTCGGGCGATTGGTTCGATAAGCTCGGTTTTGTGGCCGCCGGGTTCACGGTCGCTGCGCTGGACTGCCGCGGCCAAGCCGGTTTATCAGAAGACTCCGGTAATGTTACTGGAAACACGCTCAATGGGCACATCATCCGCGGTTTGAATGATGCCCTTTCCTGCGTACCCGAGAAATTGCTCTTCCGGCAAATTTTCCTGGACACGGCTCAACTGGCCAAGATCGTGATGGAAATGCCCGAAGTGGATGCAACCCGGGTGGGTGCGATGGGCGGCAGCCAGGGTGGTGCCCTGACCGTCGCCTGTGCAGCCCTGGAACCGCGCATCAAACGCGCTGCACCGAT
>JAFGRA010000307.1 GCA_016935415.1 Anaerolineales bacterium | reverse complement strand
TTGGATGTCAAACACTTTTCATTATAGCGAAATGTTTCACAAAACTCCATAGAAAAATGTCTATCTTGCCGCCCTGTAAGGATTTTTTAATAATCCGTTTCCACCCACTCACGCATCCCAGACTCGGCCGAACGATAGAATGCCTCCACCACTGCCAGGGCAGGCAGTGAAGCGCGCGCCGGGGTCAAGTAGGGTTCATCCTTTAGCAGCCAATTGCGGAATCCTTTGATACTGCGGTGCAACGCGTGAACGCCAACCAGCGGAGGAGCGACACGTTGGGCATTGACACCAATCAACCGCAAATACGGGCGTGGTTTGTCGCTATAGATCGCTGTGCCTTTCTCGCCGTATAACTCGATCGTCACCGCCTGCTCCGGTGTCGCCGCCATCGAACTGGCAATCTGCACCATGCAGCCATCCTCCAGCGTGATCGTGCCTAACGCGGTATCCTCTACTTCCACATCCTTGAAGCGATTCTTGGCGGTTTGTCCATACACAAACTTGGGCGTAGCACCCAACGCCCACAAGACGACATCAATCAGGTGGCTGGCCTGCGTGATCAGTGTGCCGCCCCCAGCCTGAGCAATCGACTTATGCCAGGCAGAATGTTTGAAATAGGCATCTTCCCGGTGCCAGGCCAGATTGATGCGCGCATAGAATATCCGCCCTAATGTACCATTCCAAACATGCTGCGCCAGCGCATAGCAGCCACGGTCATAGCGATACTGGTAATTCACACCCACCGGAATCCCCTTTTCTTCCGATATGTTCGCAACCGCGATGCCTTCTGCCAGCGTGCGCGTGATCGGTTTTTCGGTTAGGGTCGGCAATCCTTTTTCTAACGCCTCACAGATCATCGTGTAATGCAGATGATGGGGCACCGCCAAATAGATCGCATCGAGCGCCTCCTTCTCCAGCATCTCGATGAAATTGCCGAAAACTGCCCCACCCCCATATTTTGTCGCCAACCGGTTGGCACATTCCAAATTCACATCGCAGTATGCCGTCACACGCATACCGCGCGTCAGGCGCGTTAGTTTAGCAATCGGATCGGCAATCGAGCCACAGCCGACAATCCCCAGCCGCAATGCGTCACTCATCCCATCAACTCCCACTCACCCAACGTAAACCGCGCCGCAAGATCGCCTGTGCCCCCGGCTGCTGCAGAGCCTTTACCGTGTGCCCAAAGGCACAATAACAAATCCGCCCCTGACCAAAAGCCCGCGTCCACACAAAGGGTTCTTTTTCGATCTCTCCCGCTTCAGTCTTGACCTCGACGTGATAGTGGATCATGTTATCCGGGTCGTATTCATGCCGGTAAAGCTCATCGTAAATCGTAAACCTTTCTCCCCGCCCAAAAATGTCATCCATGGCGCTGCCCGGAATCAATTCAAACTCCTCCACCGGCCCATGACTGACAAACTCACCGCCCAGTACCTCATAATATTTATCCATCCCCTTGAACGAAGCCGATGCACTGTGCACTGCCAGTACACCGCCACCCCCTACCACATAATCCCGAAAGGCTTGCAGCGCGTCTTGGCGCAGCTCTTCGGCGTGATAATACAGCACCATCCCGGCATATGTATCCAGGTCAAGCGTAGGGAGCATATTCAAATGCTTGATCTGCGTAAACTTGAATTCCGGCAGCGCCGTCAACGTTCGCTTAAATACACGCCGCGCCGCCAGACTGGGGTGCACCGTCCCGGCAGACACCAGCAAGATATCTTTGCTCATTCGAATTTCTCCTTCATCTGCGCCTTGGCAGTTTTCAACGTCTCCGCCACTGGAGATTCCTTGTAATATGCATCAAGCGGGAAACAGCCCGATACCAGCCCATTGCGTGGGGCGGTCGTGCAATCGCTGAACGTGCGGCAGATCGACTTGCGCTGTAAGGTTTTCCCGGTCAAAATATCCACAGGCATTTCTGGGTATGAAAGCATCATCCGCCCCAGGCCAATGAAGTCCGCCTGCCCGGTGCGCACCACGTATTGCGCCACATTCGGCAGCCACTCCTGCAAATAGCTGTAAGCCGTCCCGACCATCAGCAAATTGGGAACGTGCGCCTTGAGCCGCGCGGTCGCCTCGATCTGGCGCGCCACACCCACCAGCGGGTCTTCTGGCGGCTGGTAGCCGTCCGAAGGCGGAAAAAGCGCTGGACGCTGGATATGATGGCAATAATATGGGCTGCCCGCGGTCACGTTCACTAACTCGATATGCAATGCATCGAGCAATTCCAAAAAACGGACGGTCTCTTCTAAATCGAAACTAAACGGGTTGGCCTGCTCCGCGCCGAACCAGTATCGCCGTTCGTCAAGCAACTCCACCGGCTCGCCCGCCATATCCGCGCCTGGTCTGAATGGCGGCATATCGAAGGCACTCAGCCGCACGCCAATTCGCAAATTGGGCGCTTCCGTCCGAATCCCCGTCACGATCTCACGCAGGAAACGCGTGCGGTTCTCAAATGAGCCGCCGTATTTGCCCGACCTGGAGTAAGCAGTCAGGAATTCGTGCCCCAGGTAGCCATGACAGTGCTTGAGATCCACGAATTGAAAACCAATCTCATAAGCTTGTTTGGCGGCACGCACAAAATCCGCCACAAGCATCTCGATCTCACCATCGCTTATCACCGAATAATTCGGAGGCAAACCATATTTCTCATCCAGGTAGGGATGATGGTATAAAATGGTCGGCTCCAATGCACCGCCCGCCGTCGGCCGCGAGAACCGGCCGGAGTGCGTAAGCTGCAAACCGATTAGCAAATCATCAGCGGTTCCAAAGTGGGAAATGTGGGCATCCACCAGGGTTTGGCGCAAAGCTTCCAGTTCAGACAGTGTATATTCACTGATAATCAGTTGATGGGGATTGGCGCGCCCGTCATGCCGCACTGCGGTCGCTTCGCCACCCCATACCAATTTGGCCCCACTGATCCCAAAACGTTCCCAACGCCGGAAGGTATTTTCACTGGGTTTACCATCCATAGAACCATCCCAGCCTTCCATCGGCTGTACGCAAAAACGGTTGCCGATTCGGAAACCGTCCCGCAATGTATAAGATTGCGCCAACGGAGCATCCGGTCCACGCTGCATTTCTGCATCGAATCCAAGCTCCAAGTCCAGCTCGTCCAGTCTGGTTTGAAAGTCTTGCGGTGTGCGCAACTGTGCCATCCGTGGGTATCTCATCACTGCATTCCTCTCGTCTTAATTCTCATAAACGCCGTAAGTGGAACCCACCATCCACATTGATTATTTCGCCGGTTGAATACGGCAGATAATCCTCAGCAATCGCAAGCACGGCCTTGGCCACGTCTTCCGGCACGCCCCAACGCGCAATCGGCGTCAGTCCTTGCGCAAAAAGTAGATCATATTTCCCCTTGACCGCGCTGGTCATGTCTGTGGCGATGATGCCGGGGCGCACCTCATACACCCCAATCCCATATTCCGCCAGCCGGTCGGCATACAGCGCCGTCATCATCCCCATCCCGGCTTTCGAGATACAGTATTCGCCGCGTGCCGTGCTGCTCGTATACGCGCTGATTGAGTTCACATTTACAATTTTAGGCGCGGAAATTTTTCCGGCCTGCACCAGAGCGATCATCTTCCGGACAACCAATTGTGTCAGGAAAAATGGCCCTTTCAGATTAACTGCCATGACCTCATCGTAACTTTCGGCAGTCATTTCCAGCAGATCGCGGCGCTGGCGCGGCGCCATTCCAGCGTTATTGACCAGCAAATCAATCCGTCCATAAGCTTCAAGCGTGCTTTCAACTAAGCACATCCGGTCATCTTCATTGGCGACATCGGCCTGCACGATCGCGCCCACCCCACCAGCTTCCTGTAAGGTATTCAGCGTCTCCTCAGCAGCATCTCGGTTGCGATTGTAATTAACGATCACTCGCCAGCCGCGCTCTCCCAACGCCAAAGCGATTGCCTTGCCAATCCCACGACTGCCGCCGGTCACAATTGCGACTTTTTTCTCGTTTTCAATCATCATTGATTACCTTACTTACAGCTTCCAGGAAGAAAAACTCGCCCCACATCACGCTTTGATCTACGCCCAGTCCCTTATTCAAATGGTAGATGCCGCGCTTGAGAATACCCTCGTAACCCGGCGTCTGATCGGCCAGGAATTCCGGCGAAGTCAGCGTATCCAGAATCGTGTAAGCGTACTGCTGGTACATGCGCGCCGCGGCCGGATTTTGGGCCAGTTTTGCGAGATTCAGCATCCCCGAGGCGGCAATCGCCGCCGCCGAGCTTTCATAGGGATACTTCGGCTCGGGATCATCCCAATCATTAGGCGGTACGCCATGCGCCGGGGTATGTTCGATGTAATAGTCCGCCAGCGCGCAAGCCGTATTCAGATAACGCGCATCTTGCGTAAATTCATAGACCGTGCCAAAGCCATACAGCGCCCAGGCCAGGCCGCGCGCCCAACTCGAATCGTTCCGCCAGCCCTGCTGCGTACTCTGCCGCAAGAACTCGCCGCTCTCCAAATCAAAGATACCTTCGTGGGAACCGCTGCCATCACCGCGGATCAAATACTTGCGCGTCGTCAGGCAATGCTGGTTAGCGATACGGAACAGATCGGCATCATCGGTCTCTTGGGCCGCATAGAACACAATCCCCACATTCATCATAATATCGATGAACAAGCTGTCTTCTGCCAGGAAGGAACGTAAGTATTGTCCCTTTTCCTTGAAGCGTAAAGCCATCGTCTGCCCGGCTTCGATCAACACAGCATTGAGCGCTTCCTCACTGGTCAGGTCGTACCACTGCTTATACGTTGACCAAAACAAAAATCCCAGGTCATGCACCTGGCGGTCGGTCTTGCGATGTTCGATCAATTTAGAGTAGTGCTCGGCTTTCTCCCGCCAATAATCGTCACCGGCGTGCTTGTAAAGCAACCACAACTGCCCACCCAGAAAGCCTTCACACCAATTCGTCCAGGGATTCTTATTCAGCGACCACTTGCCATCCACGGTGAATTCCGGGAATTGGTCGGGGTGTTCTTCGATCAATGCTTTAAGTTGCTTACCGGCAAAATCAAAAGCGCGCTCACACTTGGGGAGCAAAGTTTCCCGCGTAACCATATTATACTTCTTCCTCCATGTTCTGCATCAATTGCTGGTAAGCTTGGAACGCCCCCTGATTATGCTGCCTAGCCAAAGCCGATAGCGCATTCACCTGCTTTGTTTCTACTAAGTGCAGGATTTCCACATGCTCGCGCTGTGCCTGCCGAATACGCTCAGCCGCCACTTCTTCGAAGTAGCAATGGCTCAAACGCCGCCACTGGTCGAGCGCCCGGTTGGTAAATTCGATCAACAATTGCATCCCGGTCTGTTCGGCAATTTTACGGTGAAAGGCAATATTCAAATCCATCCAATTCCCCGTCTCCCCCGACACAGCCACCCTCCCCATTTCTTCAACCAGATCGCGGATAGGCTGTAAGCCCTCATCGGTAAGCTTCAAGGCCGCGTTCACAAAGGCAACCTCTTCCAACGCCGCCAAAAGCGCAAAGGTCTCAGCAACCATATCGAGCGAGATTGGTGCTACACGCGCTGGAGAATGCGGTGTGATCTCCACCAACCCTTCCATATCCAGACGCTGCAAGGCCGAGCGAATCGGGATTGTGCTGATTCCCAAGTCGTCGCTCAGTCGGTCGATCACCAATTTTTCGCCCGGTTTCAATTCACCGTCTAAGATCGCGGTGCGCAAAAGCTCAAAGGCGTATTCTTCTTTGGTCAAGTAAACGTTTTGGAGATTATCAGGAGTCTTCACAAGCGAAGTATATCATATATGATATACGGTCCACATCGAACCGTCACCCTACCACATATTTCTCCCCATTACGAATTTCGACTATAAAAAGAATGTAACTTTCAATAATCAACTCTCAGCATAAGCAAGAGATGTACACTCTTCGTTATTTGTAATTTCTAACTTATAATTTACCTTCTTGCATCCTGCATCTTGCAGTCTACAACTCGAATATGTGACTATACGCAGTACGCTTTCAACTTACTCTCTTCTCACGATCCCGCTCTGCCAGGCGTATACCGCCGCCTGGGTGCGGTCTGCCAATTGCAACTTACTGAGGATATTGCTCACATGCCCCTTCACGGTATTTTCGCTGATTACCAATTCGCTGGCGATCTGGCTGTTCGGCATGCCCTGTGCGATCAATTTCAAGACATCCAACTCCCGCTCAGTGAGCGTGGTGTAGGGATTGCGGCTCTCGTGGTTGGTGTTTTGCAGTTCCTGAATCACTCGGCTGGCAATGCGCGGGTGCAGCGTGGCTTCTCCACTCGCCGCCCGCCGGATAGCAGCCGCCAACTCATCCATCTTCACATCTTTGATAATGTAAGAAATTGCCCCGGCTTGTAACGCCGGGAAAATATACTCATCCTGATGATAAGAAGTTAATACAACGATCTGTGAACGCGGGCTGACACTTTTTACCTGCCGCGTTGCTTCGACACCGTCCATCTCACTCATCACTAAATCCATGAGCACCACGTCCGGGACATGCTCAGCGCTGATCTCTACAGCCTTCCTCCCGGTTGAAGCTTCGGCGATCACGTCGAAATCAGCCTGCGCATCCAGATAAGCACGCACCCCCTGGCGCACAACTTCATGGTCATCAACGATCAATACACTAATTGGGTCATTCATTTTTATATCCTAGATTACACAACGCGCCTGGATACAGGTACCGTTCCCAGGTGCACTTTCGATAGTTATGTTGCCGCCTAACAATTCACAGCGCTCTCGCATCGAACGCAGGCCCAAGCCGCCGTTGGCTGAAAGCGGTTCGAAGCCAATGCCATCATCCTCTATTTTCAGCAATACTTCACTTTTTTGATAGTACAAGCAAATACCTACCCGCTTCGCCTCGCTGTGCCGGGCAATATTAGCGAGTGCTTCCTGGGCAATCCTGAACAAGGCTTGTTCGATCTCGACCGACAACGGCCGTTCCCCTTTCACCTGCACATCGATTTCAATATCTTTTTGTGCCGCCCAGTCGCCGGCATATTCCCGAATCGCCGGGGCTAAGCTACTGTCCTTCAAGGCCACCGGATGCAGTTCACGGATCAAATCAGTCAGTTCCTGGCGCACTTCATACACCAAACGTTCGGCTTCGACCACATGCGTCTCTGCGGAGGTCGGATCATTTTTCAGGCGCGCAATTGCAGCCCCAAGTTGAGCCGACGCTGCGAAAGCTTGCTGCTTGACGCTGTCATGCAGGTCACGCGCCAGGCGGCTGCGCTCCTCGATTATGGACATTTCCTCGCGCTTATTGAGCAAGTCTTCCAACTGGCCAGCCATACTGTTCAAATCCTGGGCCAAAAGGCCCAATTCATCCTCCGCTGCATCATCTACCGAAATCGAGAAATCGCCCTGGCTCCAGGCGCGCGCAGAATCGGACAAATTATGCAAGCGTTTCACCAGACTCCTGGCCGTGAGCGAACCAAAAGCCGTACCCAACAAACCAACGGCCAGCGTAATGATCAAAAAGCTATACCCGAATTGGCGAATGATCTCCTTGATCGGCAGCAGCCCCCAGGGAATCGACTTGGTCGTAAACACCAGCGCACCCACCACTTTTGAGGCATCGTTTTCGTGATAAATTGGGATCGCACCAACCACGCGATTATCCGGTTCCTGGACGGAATACAACTGAGAGCTATCGCGTTCACCTTCCAGGGCCAATTGCAAATGACCTTCCAATCCCGCCACAGCTTCCAGCCCAAACAATGATGTTTCGTCAGAACCCTCAAGAATATCATGCGGGATTGCGCCAACTGGATTCCCTTCAGCATCGACGAAAATCACACTCAAGAAGTTATAACTTTTCAATTCCAGTTCTAAACTTCCGGTGATCACCAGCGGGTCGGTATCCACCTGGGAGCCTAAGAACTGCTGCAGGAAATTTTGCAACCCTTCAATATCCGGCGGGTCTTCGGAAAGGTAAGGCTGGGCAAGCGGCACCCAGCCGCTGTTCAATTCCTGGAGCACGCCTTCCGGCGACAACCTGGCGTTGGAAATAAAGTAGGCAAACACACCAGCGATCACGATCAGTTCTATCACCAGCAACACACCCACCGTGACTGCGGTATAACTCAGGGTGAGCTTCCAGCGCAGTTGGTGTACGGGAATGATTTTTCGGTCAGCTAACCAGGCCATAACATTATTTTCAACTCGTTTTTCTTTGATCAGTAAGACACCTTCATATTTTATATACACCTGACAGGGTAATTTGGATTAATAACTCGTCCGAAATCGCCAAATTCTCCTGACAGGATTGATAATATGTGATAAGAAAAATTAGGGTGCAGCATCTGCCGCACCCTAATATAAAACTAATTACCTGTGGATTTCTACTGCAAGCCGGCTTGCTTGGCTTCCCAATCGATATCCCAGTTGTACCATTGTTGACCACCAAACAAGGCAGGAATGCGTGACAACCAGGTTTGGTTCGCCGCATACTGAATGCGCAGATAGACCGGGAAGAACGGATATTCACCTTCTGGACCGAAGAAGTCTTCCTCGACCTGGCGGTACAGTTCTGCACGGACAGCCTGATCTGGCTCCTCGCGAGCTTGCAGGATCAGATCATCGATCTCATTGCAGGAGCGCTTGGAGCGGTTTTCACTCTCGCACCATAACACGTCACCGACCCAGTTGTTCTCGTCAGCGTAGTCCGGGCCCCAGGCGAGCGTCCACATATGCGGCACGGTTTCGTCTGGCTGGTCTTGTGCGGTCGAGGCCAAAAGTTCGGCAAAGGTCTGCTGCTCGATCACGATCGTATCAGCCGAGCAACCCAGATTTTGTTCCCACTGGCCCTGAGCGTATTCGATCCAGCTTAACGTGCGCTGGCCGCTGTAACCCAGGATAGTAACCTGCGGGAAACCTTCGCAATTCGGGTAACCGGCTTCCGCCAGTTCAGCCGCTGCGAATTCAGGATCATAGCCAACACCAACTTCGTCGATCGGCGGAGCGCCGAAGATTCCAGGAGGCGCAAAGTGTTTCATCGGAACACCTTGCCCAAGGATCACTTCGTTGACATAGGTCTCACGATCGAAAGCAGCCCCAAACGCCCGACGTACGTGCACGTCGTCGAACGGCGGCTTGGTCATACGGAAAGCGATATAGAAAACAGCCAGGTCGGCAATCTGGATGGTTTCATCAGGGAATTGTGCCAAATGCGCTTCAACTTCTGCATCCGGGATCAAGTCGATGAAGTCCACCTCGCCGTTCAGCCACAGCGCGTAACCAGTGCTTGCATCCGGGACGACATTGGCAACCATGACCTCGATATTACCATCGCCGGCCATATCGGCAGGCATAAGCGGGTTGCGCATGATCTTACGACGCACGCCATGTACCCACTCATCCAACACGTAACGGCCATTGGTCACAATGTAGCCAGCTTCAATCCACTGCTCGCCAATTTCTTCGATAGCCCATTGCGGGCTGGCAGCCAACGTCCACATCGGAGTCATGGAGAGGAAGTAACCGGCAGGGAATTCAAGCTCGATTACCAGCGTGTCATCAGCTGTTGCCGACACACCGATCGCATCCACCAACTCGGCGGGGATATTGGCGGGATCTTCGTAGCCCAAAACATCGCTGCAGCCTTTGATAACCGGAGCAACAACCGTGCTGTAGTATGAACCAATGTTAGGATCACAAGCGCGCTTGATACCGTACTCGAAATCATGCGCAGTTACGAAGCGGGGGTTACCTTCTTCGTCAACAACCTGCGTGGTCTCACCACCGGGCACATGATACACCCAGGGGATATCCGTGCGCAGGGTAAAGGTCCAGGTCAAGCCATTCTCACTTACCGACCATTCCGTGGCAGCTTCAGGAACAACCTCGCTGGTCACCAGATCGTAATTGGTTAAATGCACGAAGAGGTTCTCGATATAGTTGATCGAAACCGCGTCCTCACCAACCTGTGGGTCAAGGGTCGGGATGTCCGTCGTAGAAAACGCATCCATCGTCACCGGCTGTTCCATTTCCTCCATATCTTCCTCCTGAGGAACTTCGACAACCTGAGTGATAACAACGGGTTCACCTTCAACCTCGACAACTTGGGTAACAACAACAGTTTCTGGTTCTGCCTGGCATGCAGAAAGAATGACACTACCAATCATTACCAGGACAATTAAAAGCGGAATACCTTTTCTCTTCACGTTCTTCTCCTTACGTTTGTAAAGTTTTTAAAATTTCGACGCATGAGTCTATTAAATTTTCTGTTTTTTCGATTGGTACACCTCCATTCTGAGCGTGATCACATCCAAGCAAATACCTAATTGGCCCAAAAGGCCGTTTATATTCACTCGGATCTAATGAAATCATTTGGGTCTACATCTTCACTTAATAGATATAAGACCCAATTTCCCTGATTACAATTTGAGTATAAATAATCAACTCAGATAAAACACCACCCCACAGAATAGACATACCCCCTACCACAGTATTGTTTTCTATCCACACGCCAGCCTGTCATAGGACAATAAACGGAGTATTTTTTCACATTAAACAAAACACTGCCGGAGATTCGCTTCCGGCAATGCTAAAAGATTACGGACCAAAGCGATTGGGGGCAGTCAGGGGCTGCCCCCAATCTTGGCATGTCTGGTTCACTCACCAAGAGCGGCCAGTTTAGCCTCCCAATCTATCGACCAGTTGTACCATTGTTCCCCACCAAACAAGGCCACAATGCGTTCGACCCAGGTATGTTCAGCAGCATAGTTGATATTCAAATCGGTGGGCATGAAGGGGAACTCGCCTTCTGCGCCGAAGAACATCTCTTCGATCTGGTAATATAGGTCAGCCCGTACTGCCGGATCAGATTCGATGCGGGCTTGCTCGATCAGATCGTCGATGTCGTTGCAGGTGCGCTTGAAGCGCACATCGCCCTCACACCACAACACATCACCGACCCAGTTATTTTCATCGGCATAGTCCGGTCCCCAACCCAGTGTCCACATATGTGGGGCATCTTCATCCGGGGTATCCACAGAGGTCGAATCCAGCAGTTCGGCGAATGATTGCTGCTCGATGATGATCTTCTCCGGATCACAACCCAGGTTTTCAGACCACTGCCCCTGCGCATATTCGATCTCATTCAATGTATTCTGCCCGGAATATCCCAAGAGCGTAACCGTGGGGAAACCTTCACAGTTTGGATATCCCGCTTCGGCCAACTGCGCAGCAGCAAATTCAGGGTCGAAGCCTACCCCCACTTCATCAATCGGCGGTGCGCCAAAAATCCCTGGAGGGGCAAAGTGCTTCATCGGCAAACCTTGTCCCTGGTTGATGACATCGACATAGGTTTCGCGGTCGAAAGCAGCGCTGAACGCCCGGCGCACGCGCGCGTCATCGAACGGCGGCTTGGTCATGCGAAAACCGATGTAATACACCGTCAGATTAGCAATTTGAACGGTCTCATCCGGGAATTGCTCGAGATGGGCTTGCAATTCGGCATCCGGGATCCCGGCCACATCAACTTCATTATTCAACCACAATGCATAACCGGTGCTCGTATCTGGAACAACATTAACATCGTATGCTTCGATATTGCCGCTGCCAATCATATCGGCAGGCATCAAAGGATTACGAACAATACGGCGGCGAACACCATGCACCCATTCGTCAAGCACATATCGCCCGCTGGTCACCACAAAACCAGCCTCGACCCATTGCTCGCCATGCTCTTCAATTACCCACTGCGGCACTGCCGCCAGCGTCCACATCGGGGTCATGGACAGGAAATATCCGGCCGGGAATTCAAGTTCCACGACCAGGGTATCATCCGCTTGCGCGCTGACCCCAATCGCATCATACATCTCTGGGGGAACATTCGCCGGATCTTCATAATTCAACACATCATTACAGCCCTTGATGAGCGGCGCAATGATCGCAGAATAGGCAGAGCCAATATTCGGATCACAAGCGCGCTTGATACCATATTCAAAATCGCCTGCGTTAACGAAAAGCAGATTACCATCAACGTCTACGTCTTGGGTTGTCCCTCCGCCAGGCACATGGTAAACCCAGGGAATGTCGGTACGCAAATTAAACGTCCAAACCAGGCCATCTTCGCTTACCGACCAATTGGTAGCAGCTTCCGGCACAATTTCATTGGTAACCAAATCGTAATTGGTCAATTGCACGAACAGGTTCTCAATATAGTCGATCGAGACCTTATCCTCTCCAACCTGCGGGTCGAGCGTGGGGATATCCGTAGTCGAATAGCCGTCGTAAGTCACCGGCTGATCCATTTCCCCCATATCTTCTTCCTGAGGAACTTCGACAACAACGGTTTCAATCACGGTCTCACTTCCCCGCTCAACCACTACCGTCTCAATGATGGTCTCGGGTTCCGGCGCTGCACAGGCCGAGAGCACCAGGCTTAAAATCATAATTAACGCAAAGACTAGACTAATTTTCTTGTTCACATTCTTCTCCTTAAGTGAATTTTGTTAATTAGGAATCAAAATAGATAAGGTGTATTTTCGGCGCGGCACCTCCTTCATGTGAACGACAAATCGACACCGGTTAGGCGGATCAATTTTCAGTTGTCATCGTAAAGATGTTTAGATGGGTTACAAGAACCCTGAACTCAATCTTAGGCCAGTTCCAGTATAGAAAATTCCGGCTATCCAGACATCCGTCCCCGGTTGGGTTATGCCCCCTCCTCTAGTGGTGTTTTGTCATTTAAAATGATCGAGCGGCCAATGCCGCCCGGTCACTCTATCCAATTATACTGTGTGGTTATTTCGTTTCAAGTTCCAGTATCGAGAGTTTACTTCAAGTTCACCCGCACCTGAACCTTAGTTACGCCCGCTTCCGGCAATGGGACCACGCTGCCTTCAATTGCTTTCCCATCTACTTCCAGGCTGACTTGATTACCATCCCCTTGGCGATCCACCTTGATCTCGTAGATCACGCCGCGGTGTTTGCGGACAGCTTCAAAACTTTGCCAATCGCTTGGCAGCACAGGCGCTACCTGTAACCCCTGATGTGTAGACCGGACACCCAATATCCATTGCGTGATTGCCACATAATTCCAGGCCGCCGTTCCGGTCAGCCAGGAATTCTTGGCCTCACCATGAGTCGGAGCATCTTTTCCGGCGATCATCTGGGCATACACGTATGGCTCGCAGCGGTGGATTTCACTAATGGCCTCGCGCTTGGAAGGGTTGTTATTACTGTAATACTCAAAAGCCCGATCACCGTTTCCTACCAGCGTTTCAGCGATCACGATCCATGGGTTTGAATGGCAGAAAATACCAGCATTCTCTTTATAACCCGGCGGATAAGAAGAGATTTCGCCCAGATTCAGATAGTATCGTGTATAAGCTGGCTGGTTCAGTACGATGCCGTGCTTGGTTGCCAAGCGTTCCGCCACCGAATCTAGCGCTTTTTGAGCATAGCCATTGTCCAGGCCAATCCCGGCCATCACACAGTAACCTTGCGGCTCAATAAAGATCTGGCCCTCTTCGCAAGTTTGCGAACCAACTTTGTCACCCAGGTCGTCGTAAGCACGCAGGAACCAGTTTCCATCCCAACCATTCTTCAAGGTAACCTGGGTCATGCTCTCTGCTTTTTCGCGATAGAAATCAGCGTCGGTGCTCTTTCCAAGATAATCAAGGAGTCCAGCCATCTCTTTAGCGGCGGCAACGAACAACCCGGCAATAAACACCGATTCGGCATTTTTGCCATCTTTATTAGTAGTCGTCTGGAAAGATTCACCCGGCTCTTCGGAGAACGTATTCAGGTTAAGGCAGTCGTTCCAGTCTGCGCGCCCGATCAACGGCAAACCATGTTTCCCAATGCGGTCGAGGGTATATTGTAAGCTGCGCCGCAGATGCTCAAACAAAGTCTCTTCGGTGCCCGGTTGATTCTGGAATGGCACCATCTCATCCAGGATGCCATAATCGCCGGTCTCTTTCACATAGGCGTTCACGCTCAGCACCATCCACAACGGGTCGTCGTTAAAATTGCTGCCAACGTTGTCGTTGCCGCGCTTGGTTAGCGGCTGGTATTGATGGAAAGCACCACCATCCTCGAATTGGGTCGCGGCAAGATCAAGGATACGCTCGCGAGCGCGCTCCGGGATCAACTGGACAACGCCCAGCAAGTCCTGGTTCGAGTCACGGAAGCCCATCCCCCGCCCCACACCGGATTCATAGAATGAAGCCGAGCGCGACAGATTAAAGGTCACCATAGTCTGATAAGCCGTCCAGACGTTCACCATGCGGTTGGTGTGTTCATCTGGAGTAGCCACCTGGAAGATTTGCAAGAGATCATCCCAATAATTGCGCAGCGCCGTAAATGCCTGTTCGACTTCCACCGCGTCAAGATAACGCTCCAACACGGGGTAAACCGATTTCTTATTCACAACCTCGTGGGCTGCATCCTGGAATTTTTCATCTTTCGGGTTTTCCTGATAGCCCAGCACAAAGATGACCTTACGCGATTCTCCAGCCGCCAGCGAGACGGCAACATGATGGGAGCCAATTGGCGACCAGCCATGCGCAATCGAATCCTCCGAATATCCCTGCTCTACCACTTTGGGATTATCCCAACCGCGGTACGCGCCCAGGAAATCTTCACGCTGCGTATCGAACCCGATCATATCATCCGAACAGGCAAAATACGCGAAATGATCGCGCCTTTCTCGATATTCGGTTTTGTGGTAAATCACATTGCCTTCGACTTCCACTTCTCCGGTGTTGAAGTTGCGCTGAAAATTGGTCATATCGTCGTACGCATCCCATAAGGCAAACTCAACACAAGAGTAGACTGAAACTGTTGCCGCGGTTTCTCGCTGATTGGTCAGGGTTAGTTCCCAGATTTCAAGATTTTCACCCAACGGCACAAAATAACGCGCGGTTGCCTCGATCTGATTTTGGACCGAATGGATGGTCGTGTAACCCATCCCGTGGCGGCAACTATATTCATCCAGACTAGCTTTCACCGGCGCCCAGGTAGGTGACCAAAAGGAACCATTGTCATCATCCCGCAAATAAAGATAACGACCGCCAGCATCAAAAGGCACGTTATTATAGCGATAGCGTGTCAAGCGGCGCAGGCGGGCATCACGGTAAAATGAATAGCCACCAGCCGTATTTGAGATGATTCCAAAATAATTTTCACACCCCAGATAATTGATCCAGGGCAGTGGTGTATCCGGTTGATTAATTACGTATTCCCGCAATTCATCATCGAAATAACCGAAACGCATCTTTCACTCCTTATTAGCAATAATGTCGTCGTACTAAAGTAAATGCATAAGTCATTTTGCACAAGAAAACAACTCGCAATAGCATTTATAAGAGAAACTGACCGTTCATTGCCACAATAAAATTCCAAAGCAAAAAGGTAATCATTTCACCACAAGGTCAGCTACCGGAGAACCACAGTATTATACAATAGCATTTCTAAAATAAGTTGCATCCAGCACATGAATACACCCAAAGTTCACATTCCTACGTTATAATGAGCCATTATTATTTTGTAGGAGCTATATCCATGCATAAGGTTGAATGCCCATCTTGTGCGCAAACAATTCGCTTAGAGAAAGACCCAAAAGTTGGGCAACTCATCACCTGTTCTAGCTGTGAAACCGCGTTAGTGGTCGCCACCATTTCCCCACTCACCCTAAACTGGGTGGCATTGGATGATCATGTAGAGGAAAACCCAGCAGACCACGACCGCCGACGCAAGTCGAAGAAACACAAAAAGCGCTACGAACGCGACGATACCGAAGACTTCGAAGACACCGACGACGATGTCGAATCATTTGGAAAGCGTCGTCGCCCAAAAAGAACACGCAATCTGGACGACGACTACGACGATTAAATTTCCAAACTAACCCTCAAATTTACTCAGAAGATCAACGATGCTTGCTATGCATAGCCTTGAGCAGCCTTCTCTAGACGTACCTGTGAATCGGCAAAGCCACCGGGACGATTACGAGCCTGCCAGATATACTCATGTTCGTCCAGTAAGCTTTGTGCCGCTACAGCTAATTCAGCGACATGTTCATCTTCTGCGCCCAAAGCCCACAAAGCCCGGTGGCAAGCATGCGTAAGCATATCCGCAATCCATTGGAATTCGCGCCGAATCAGTTCAGCATCACTGCGTTGCATGCGTGCTGAAGACAGCTTTGCCGTGATTGCTTCAACCTCAGTAATGGTTTCGCGCAAGCCTCCGGTCTTATCGCCTTCCCATTTTTCCGCTTCAGCCCTGATCTCTTCCGGTGTAGTCTGCAATATCCAGAATAAAACCGAATTATTGGGGATCAACACGCCGGGTGTCTGGTAAACGTTCCCAAGCTCATATACCAGCTTTCCCATCACCTCAGTGTCATCATCGAAAACGAACAGATCGAGCGTCTTGCGTACATCTAACTCACGATTGGTGGTATTAGCCCAGGACATCGCCGCACCAAACGCAAACCCCAGATAGCTGACCGGCAGCGGCTGCCAGTGTCCGTTATCGCCCCAATCGGTATTCAAATAGCCAATTGCACCATGCTTAAGGCCATTTTCGGCCGCATTCACTAAATTGCCAATCGCGTTATCTGTGCGGCCAGCAACTGTATTCCAACTCGACGTGCCTGGACAAACATAGAAGGGGATGCCAGAACTTGCGAACTTCGCACCATGATCGTCAAAGGGATGGTCGGCTTCATAACCCCATTCCAGGGCAACCGCGTCTTTGGGCAAATCTGCCACCAGTTCGGGATGGTGCATGATGATATCACCCCAGAACTGCATCACCTTGCCGCGCGCCTTGACCTCCTCGTAGATTTTCAGCAAGAAATCGAGGTAAACCTTGCCAACGCCTTTTTCTGCAACCAGGTCTTTACTGCGCCCATTGCCCAGATCAACGGTTTCATCACAGCCGATATTGAACTGATCGCTGGTGAAATTTGAAAGCAGTTCATCGAACAGCTCTTGCAGTAATTCCAAGCTTCCGGGTTCAGTGGGGCACAGGCTGAACGGTTCGTCGAAATAACCCCACACCGTGTCGCAGCCATCTGGGCATTCCGAGAGGTGCCGATACGGCTCGTGGATCAACCAGCGCCGCATATGCCCAAACGAATTCTGGTTAGGCACTAATTCAACCTGGCGTTCCCGGCAGAATGCATCCAGCGCCTGGATCTCTTCCGCCGTAACCGGCGATGCCTTTTCCCAAACGACCTTATGGTTTTTATAAGCGAAAGTATGCTCGGTATATAACTGGAACTGATTCACTTTCCAGCTTGCCAGCATATCGATCAACGCATACAACGTATCCATGGTCGGAACTTTGTCCCGGCTGATATCCAGCATCACACCGCGCGCCTCAAAGTCCGGCCAATCTTTGCACGTTAGCGTTGGCAGCCGCTCAGAAAATTGCGTCAGCAACTGCTTGAGAGTCTGGTCGGCGTAGAACAATCCAGCCTCTTTTTTGGCCCTGACACTGATCTCATCTGGCGTGATCGTTAACTCGTAACCTTGCTCATGGACAACCGCAGCATCTAAACTGCGCCTCACCGCCAAGTCTCCCAAATCGTGCCCACCCTTCAGTTCATACCAACCATCCGTCCAGGTTAATTCCTGTGGATAAGGTAACAAGACAACCGATTCGTTCACCAAAAACCTCCTTAGGTTCCATGCAAACAATTCTGTAATATGCGCGTCCATTTTACTCGATATCCGCAAAAACACGAAACTCCAACAAAAAATCACGGCTGGTTTCACCTTCATTTATAATGGGAACACATAACACATCAAGGATGCAAATCATGATCGGCGCAATTGACATCGGCGGCACAAAAATCGCAATCGGCCTCTTCGAGCAAAACGGCAAGCTTGTTGCCCAGAACGCATTTCCAACCCAACCAGAACGCGCCTGGGATGAGGCGCTCAAAGAAATCCGCACTTTGTTAGTACAGCTCCAAAAGCAAACCGGAACCGAGCTTGAGGGCATTGGTATCGGTTGCACCGGCCCGGTCGATCCTTTCGCTGGTAAATTGCTGCACGTAGATTTCCTGCCACGCTGGGAAGGTGCGGAGATCGTCAGCGATCTTGCCGGGCACTTTGGCGTGCCGGTCGCGCTGGAAAACGATGCCGACGCGGCTGCGCTGGGAGAATACACCTGGGGCGCAGGCCAGGGCAGGCGTACCTTTTTGTTTGTAACCGTCAGCACCGGCATCGGAGCAGGGCTGATCGTCGACGGAAAAATTTACCGCGGCCTGGATGGTTTCCACCCCGAAATCGGCCATCACATCATTGATCCATCGGGGCCGCTTTGTTCATGCGGCGCACACGGCTGCTGGGAAAGTCTGGCGAGTGGACCTGCCATGGCACAGTGGTTCGTCGAAAACACCCCCTCAGATCATCATGGGCCAGAACCCGTTACCGCTCAAAGCATCTGCGAGCGCCATGATGTCTATGCGCAAAAAGCCATCGAACGCGAAGGCCACTATCTTGGGATTGGTCTGGCAAACATGATCACCATCTTTACCCCGGAAGTGATCGCCTTGGGCGGCGGGCTGATGCGCAGCCGCCACCTCTTCTGGGATACCATTCAGAAAACCATTGCCAACGCCTGCGGTTTAGTCCCAGCAGAGAAAGTAATAATCGTCCCAGCCTCACTGGGAGCCCATACCGGTCTGTATGGCGCTTGCAGCGTGTGGCTGAATCGCTTTCAAACCACCTATTGACCGCCTATCGAGTAAAATAGGTATATACAACTTTGAGGAGATTTATATGGCAGATGAGATCATTATTCGCCGCGGCACTGCTGCCGATTCCTACCAAACTTTCTTAATCTTTGAATCCGCAATTGCTGACCTGATGAAGCGTATGGGCTCTTCCGAACAGCCCAGAATCGCCGATCCGGAACATGCAGAAAAGATGTGGCAGCAGCGCAAGTCACTTTTTGAACACCTTGCCGCCCACGCCACTGAGTTCTGGGTGGCCGCGCGCGACGAGCGCGTCCTGGGCTATTCGCGCTCCATTTTACGTGAAAACACGCTTGAACTGACCGAATTAATGATCTTGCCCGAAGCCCAATCCTTGGGCTTTGGACGCGAACTGATTGAGCGCGCCTTTTCCAATATCGAGGCCAATCACCGCTCGATCATCGCTACCCCAGATTGGCGCGCCCAGAAGCTCTACCTAAAAAACGGCGTTTATCCGCGTTTTGCCATTTACTATTTTGGGCGTGAGCCGCAGCAAGTGGCTTACGAAACCGACCTGGAAATCGTCGCAATTCCGGCCGATCCTGAAACATATGCCGCTCTCGGAGAGATCGACAAAGCCATCATCGGCCACTGCCGCGATCAGGAACACGAATGGCTGGCCGTAGACCGCCAGGGTTTCCTCTATTACCGCAGCCAAAACCTGGTTGGCTA
Source organism: Anaerolineales bacterium (assembly GCA_016935415.1). Lineage (GTDB taxonomy): Bacteria > Chloroflexota > Anaerolineae > Anaerolineales > UBA11579 > JAFGRA01. The sequence goes on along the minus strand of JAFGRA010000307.1, from coordinate 34,096 downwards.
TGGCTACATTGGAGAACTCAATGGCCCCTTTGCCTTGCTGGATGCAGCCGATTTTCCGGCGGTAATGGCGCATGCCGAAACACAAGCTGCCCTGGCCGGGCGCGAACACTTTGGTCTCGAAATTCCCACCATCAACAACATTGTAATGGCGCATCTACTGGAACGCGGTTTCGAACCGGGCAATTTCGCAACCATCTACATGACCGATCAACCCACTGGAAAGTTCGAAAACTACGTATTCACTGCTCCTATCTTTTTTGTCTGATCTTGATAGGTCTTATTGGCATAAACGGTGAAATGAAAACTGGCGCGCTATGTAAAATAGCGCGCCAGGAGGATAAAGGGGACCTTTATATTAATGCGCCAGGTAGCCGCCGTCCACCGGGTAGTATGCGCCGGTTACGAAGGAAGCTTTCTCAGAGCACAGCCAAACCACCAGTTCGGCTACTTCCTCCGGTTTTCCCAACCGGCCAATCGGATGCATTGAAATCAGCATATCATTGACAGCGGTATTCTCTTCCAATTCGGCAATCATTGGGGTGTGAATAAAACCCGGTCCCACTGAGTTTACACGAACGCCTTGTTGGCTGTATTCAAGGGCCGCATCTTTAGTCAAACCTACAACACCATGCTTAGCTGCTACATAAGCAGGTGCACCGGCAAAGCCAACCTGCCCCAAGATCGAGGCCATATTGACGATGGCCCCGCCGCCGGACTTCAGCATGGCTGGAATCTGGTACTTCATACAGTAAAACACCCCAGACAGATTGATACCAATCGTCTTTTGCCAACCGGCAACGCTCATATCCGCGACTGAATTACTCTCACCACCGATACCGGCGTTATTGCAGGCGTAGTCCAGCCGCCCGTACGTCTCAACTGTCTTTTCAACAAGCGTCTTACATTCTTCCGGGTCAGAAACATCCGTTTTCACAAAGATCGCATCGCCACCGGTCTGCTCAATAAGTTCTACGGTTTCCTCACCACCAGCAACCACTACGTCGGAAACTACAACCTTGCATCCATTCTCGGCAAACAGGATCGCGCATTCCCTCCCGATCCCGGAAGCGGCCCCTGTTACGATCGCAACTTTATTTTTGTCGCTCATGATCAAATCCTCTTTTCTATAAGCTTGACGCTAATTGGTTATCCGCTTGTGAAAAATTTCACTATCTTATTTTATCACATAGTGATATTTTTCACAATAGGTATTCATTATCAATTCAAATTTGCTCTCTCTGCTTTCCCCTATACTAACATATCATCGCCAAGAATTCAGAGGAAAATAACCCCTTTTCTGCCCAGGGCAACAATTCGAATGTAGAGATTTTATCCTGCCCATGATTGTTTTTAGTCTCTCCGTTTTCTAAACTTGACATCTCTGAGGACATCATGTATAGTTACGTTAACGCTAACGTAAATGCTATCTCAAGGAGCGATTTTCCCAGATGACCAAGCGAATTACGATTGCAGATGTCGCCCGCACGGCCGGGGTTTCCATGATGACCGTCTCACGCGTCGTAAACAATAAGGACGGCGTCAGCCAGGAAACGCGCCAGCAAATCCAGGAAATCATCACAAAACTCGGCTACCGCCCCAGCAGCATCGCCCGTAGCCTGGTCACCCAACGCACCGGTACGATCGGATTAGTCGTTCCTGACATCGCCAATCCCTATTTTTCAGGCATCGCCCATGGTGTTGCTGAAATCGCCCACGCAGAAGGCTTCAGCGTGCTCTTGTGCGACACCGAGGAAGACCCTGAACGCGAACTTGATTTGCTGGAAGTTTTGGAGGAAAAACGCGTCGATGGTGTCCTGGTGGGTTCACCGCGCCAATCCACCAAAGTGCTGCTGCCATTGCTCAAACGATACCCCAACGCCGTTCTCATCAACCGCCTGTTCGATGCCAAAACTGCCGAAATAGGTTTTGTACTCAACGACGACCGCAAAGGTGGGTATCTGGCGACCCGCCATCTAATCACTGCCGGTCATTCAGCCATCGGTTTCCTTACCGGCCCTAAAGGTTCCTACGGCTCGAAAAAACGCCTGGAAGGCTTTAGGCAAGCCCACACCGAAGCCGGCATGGAGGTCAATCCCAACCTCCTGACCACCTGCTCCCCCACTGTAGAAGGCGGACACCAATCGGTGCTGCAACTACTCGAAGCCAACCCCGGCCTGACCGCCTTGCTTTGCTTCAATGACATGGTTGCAATTGGCGCTTTACAGGCTTGTATCGCCTTGGGCAAAAAAGTTCCCGCCGATCTGGCAATTGTCGGTTATGACGATATCCCGATGGCAAGCTGGGTAAATCCTCCCCTGACTACCATGCGCATTCCTTTCGAAGAAATGGGCCGACTTGCCACTCAGCTATTGATCAACCTGCTGCTCGAATGCTCGGAAAATTGCGATAACGTCATCCTCGAACCAGAACTGATCGTGCGTGCAAGCGCTTAGAATGCCAAACAGGCAAATCTAATCTAGTACCACTACCAGCCTACTCTTTTTGAATATTTAAACACGTAATTTTTAGGAGACAGCAATGAGTATATTAGAAAAATTCAGCTTACACAGCAAAGTCGCCCTGGTTACCGGTGCCGGGCGCGGTTTGGGACAAGCCATGGCCGTCGGCTTGGCCGAAGCTGGTGCAGACGTGGTCGCCCTCGATATCATCCCCTGCAATGAAACCTGTGCCCAGATCGCAGCATTGGGCCAACGCGCCATGCACCTGCAAGTGAACCTCAAGGAAGCCACCGTGGACGAATTGAACGCGCACGTCAAATCGATCCTCGCCGAATTCGGGAGCCTGGACATTCTGGTCAACAACGCCGGAATTATCCGGCGCGCCCCTGCCCTGGAATACACCGAAACGGATTGGGACGATGTAATCCAGATCAACCTGCGGGCGGTCTTTTTCCTCTCCCAGGCTGCCGGTCGCGTTATGGCCGCCGGCAGTGGCGGCAAGATCATCAACGTGGCTTCGATGTTGTCCTTCCAGGGCGGCATCCTGGTGCCCTCCTACACCGCTGCAAAAAGCGCCGTGGCCGGGATCACGCGCGCCCTGGCAAACGAATGGGCCAACAAGAACATCAACGTCAATGCCATCGCCCCCGGCTATATGGCTACCGACAACACCGCACCATTGCGAGCGGATGAAACGCGCAGCCAGGCGATTTTAGAACGCATCCCCGCACAGCGTTGGGGCGAACCGGAAGACCTCAAAGGCATCGTCGTCTTCCTGGCTTCGGCCGCATCCGATTACATGAACGCCGCCATCGTCCCCGTTGACGGCGGCTGGTTAGCACGCTAAGGACTTGAACATGGAAAAGAAAGTCGTTACTTTTGGCGAAATTATGCTGCGGCTCTCCCCGCCTGGTTACCTGCGCTTCGCGCAGGCACGCGCCTTCGATGCCATCTACGGTGGCGGCGAATCCAACGTAGCTGTCTCGCTCAGCAACTATGGCGTCCCCACCGACTTCGTCACCCGCTTGCCCGAAAACGATCTTGGCGACGCCTGTATCAATTTCCTGCGCCAATATGGCGTCGGCACTGGCAAGATCGTCCGCGGCGGCGAACGCCTGGGCATCTACTTCCTGGAAATGGGAGCCGTACAGCGCGGCAGCAAGGTCGTTTACGACCGCGCCCATTCCTCTATTTCAACCATTGAGCGCGGCATGATCGACTGGAAAGAGGTGTTTGCTGACGCCAATTGGTTCCACTGGACCGGCATTACTCCGGCCATCTCGGCCGGTACTGCTAACGTCTGCCTGGAAGCCGTTCAAGCCGCCAAAGAAATGGGATTGACCGTTTCCTGCGACCTCAACTACCGTAAGAAACTCTGGAAATGGGGCAAGACGCCCGCTGAAGTCATGCCCAAACTGGTAGGGTACTGCGATGTCGCCATCGGCAATGAGGAAGACGCCGACAAAGTTTTCGGCATCAAGGCCCCCGAAGCCGATGTGGTTGCCGGAAAGGTTGAAGCCGAAAAGTACCTATACGTCTGCGAACAACTCAACGCGCGCTTCCCCAACCTCAAGACGATAGCCGTCACACTGCGCGGCTCCATCTCGGCCAGCCACAACACCTGGGCCGCCGTGCTGTGGGATGAGGGTAATTTCTACCAATCGCCCCAATATGACATCACCCACATCGTAGACCGCGTCGGCGGCGGCGATTCGTTTATGGGCGGGCTGATCTACGGGCTGCGTACGTATGCCGTCGACCGCCAGCGCGCCCTGGATTTTGCCGTGGCCGCCTCCTGCTTGAAGCACCTCTTCTTTGGCGATTTCAATCTCACCACGGTGGCCGAAGTCGAGAAATTAATGGGTGGGGACGCCTCCGGGCGTGTCTCGCGCTAATTAACCAGAAGGATAACCATCATGGCACGATTTAGCAGAATGCAAGTATTGAACGCCGTTATCGAAAGCGGGCTGGTACCGCTTTTCTACAACGCTGATTTTGAAGTCAGCAAGCAGGTTGCTGCCGCCTGCGAAGCCGGTGGCGCGCGTGTGCTCGAGTTCACCAATCGTGGTGATTTCGCTATCGATGTTTTCACTCAACTTTCCAAGCACCTCGCCGAACAAAACTCACAATTGATCCTCGGTATCGGCTCCGTGGTCGATGCTCCAACTGCCGCAATGTACATGGCGGCTGGGGCCAACTTCGTGGTCGGGCCAGTGCTCAACCCTGAAGTTGCCCGCGTTTGCAACCGCCACAAGGTCGCTTATATGCCAGGCTGCGGTACACTCTCCGAAATCTCGCAGGCTGAAGAACTCGGCGTGGAAATCGTCAAGATTTTCCCCGGCACTTCCGTCGGCGGACCAGGCTTCGTCAAAGCTGTGATGGGGCCGTGCCCTTGGACACGCATCATGCCGACCGGTGGCGTCGATGCCAGCGAAGAAAACCTGCGCGCCTGGTTCGAAGCCGGGGCAACTTGTGTCGGCATGGGTTCAAAATTAATCGAGAAATCCCTGGTAGCAGCCGGAGATTACGCCGCCCTGACCGAAAAAGTTGCCCTAGTTTTGCAGCGCATCAACGCCATTCGCAATTCAAACTAAAGCCCGATTGTTGAGGTGAAACGATGAAAGCTGGCATACTCTACAACGATAAAGACATCCGCGTCGGCGAAGCGTCCGAGCCAAAAATCGAACCCGATGAAGTCCTGATCCAACCGGCATTCACCGGCATTTGCGGCACCGACCTGCACGTCTTCCTGGGTGAATTCCATAACCGGGTCCGCTACCCGGCCATTCTGGGGCACGAGTTCGGCGGCACAATCGTGGATGTTGGTGCAGATGTGCAGGGCTTCAAGGCTGGCGACCGCGTGGTCGTTGACCCGATCATTTCCTGCCACAGTTGCCCAGCCTGCCTCACCAGTCACATCAACGCTTGCAGCACGCTTAAGTTGCTCGGCATCGACATGGATGGCGGGTTAGGGCAATACGTAGCCGCCCCGGCCAGTCACCTCTTCCAACTACCAGAAAGCATCCCCATGCAATACGCCCCTATGGTTGAGATGTTCGGGTTGGGCCACCATATTCTGCAACGTGGGCAGGTGCAGCCGGGTGAGACCGTCGTCATCCTCGGTGCAGGCAAATTGGGGCTGTCGATCCTGGATGTACTTTGCCACAGCGTCACCCCCGGCCTGACCATCATCACCGATCTGCAGCCCTTCCGGCTGGAAACCGCAAAAAAGCTGGGTGCCAACTATGCATTCAACATTCGCGAAATCGATCCCGTTGAACAAGTATTAGCATTGACCGATGGCATCGGTGCAGATTGCGTGATCGAGGCGGTCGGCCACTACCACCTACCACCCGGACAGGAAGCCCCCCTGGCACAGGCCGTCAAAATGATCCGCAGCGGCGGCCGCATCGTAACCGCTGGGCTGGGCGAGCAACTTTCCGCACTGCATTTCAAAACCTTGGTGCTCAAAGAAGCCCAGATCATCGCCTCACGCGTGACGCGTGGCGAATTTCCGCGCGCCATCCGCATGTTAGCAAACGGCCTGCTGCACCCTGAACTACTAGTCACCGACCAGGTGCCCCTGGCAGAGATCACCGCCGCTTTCGATCAGGTCAGCCAGGAAGATCCGGAAACCATCAAAGTCGTCCTGGATATACAGCAAGTATAAAATTCGCTGGACATAAAAAGAGCTGAAGTGCAAGCTATACCTCAGCTCTTTTTCTTGTTATGGAACTCAATATCTCGATTAAACATTAAAGCACGAACCACAAATCATCACTTAATCAATTCTTCAAGTTGCGCAAAACAATTGGGGAATATTTTTCTCGTAACCAGCACATTCCGCCAATATCCATAATGAAAAAACGAGTAACGGGCATACTTTTCCACTTCCATGATTAGTCCCAGATAACCCAACATAATCGCAAAACGGATTTTCTCTTCGCCCCCCACCTTGATTGGTTCATCCGTGGCCCGGTTATACGCCTGCAACATTGCCGTCTTGCTCTCCAGGGACATATTCATAAAATCCAAGCATACAAAATCGGCAATTCGGTCCCCCCAAAGGCATCTTTCTGGATCGATCCACGCCAAATTCAATTCTCCATTTTCCCAATCGCAGAAGATATTCGGCGGCCAGATATCAAAATTGATCAGTGAACATTCCACCTTTTCAAGCACCAGCTTATTTTTGTGGATATAGTCCAGCAGTTTCTCACCCCGCCTGGTTTTCTTTCCCAGTTTCTTGCAATCCGCAATCAGATTGCTGACCATAGCCTGAAGTGCCAGGTACCAGTTCTCAAACAATTGATTTTGGCGATAGCCAAACTTATCCCCTTTTACGGCATGCATCTTTGCGACCATCGCGGCCAACTTTTCATCGGCTGCTTTCATTTGCGCATCGGATAACTCAGCCTGATCGATCTGTTTCCCCTGAAGTCTTTCCATAATGAAATATTCCACAGGTATTTCCGTCCTGGAAAAATCCGTAAAATAGATCTCTGGTACGCGGATCTTTGCCCGATCCGACATTATCGAATAATAATAAACCTCTTGCGCCATCATTTGCTGCTCATAAGTCAATGTCCCCGCCGAACCTAGTGGGGCGATTTTTATAGCATAGGCTTTTCCGGCTGCATCCACCGCATACACGCTATTGAATTCCCCCGCCCCAAGCGGAGCGATGTTTTCGGCGCCGTCAATCCCAGCCTTTTCAAACAGTGTAACGATCGTATCATTATCAAGCTCCAGTTTGGTTCTGCTTCTCATTTTCTCTCCTAATATTTCCTCGAAAGGAACTACGCTTCAAAAGAGCCGTTTTGATAATTTGTGCAAAATGGTACTAAGTGTACCCTGTTTTTCTCTCGCAAGTGGGCCTGACATACAACAAAAATCCACTTGTCGCTTAAATAAAATTCCCCTGGACTTTCACTTGCAGTCCAGGGGAAATCTCTACTTCAATCCAAAATCAAACTTATTGGAAATCCATTGGCTCGGGTTTATTACCCAGCACACCTTCGATTTGCTCCATCACATCCGGCGTCAGCTTATCGAGCACTTCCAGAGATTTCAGATTGTCTTCGAGCTGACTCTTTTTCGAAGCGCCCATAATCACCGTACTTACGTTCGGATTCTTGAGGCACCAGGCAATCGCCAGGCGCGGCATTGTCGTGCCCAAATCGCCTGCCAATTCGGTCAGGTCACGTACGGTCTGCAAACGCGCCTGCCCTTCCTCGCTTTCGAACATCTGCTTCAACCACTCGTAGCCGGGCAGGTTAATGCGCGCGTCATCGGGCACACTGTCGTTGTATTTTCCGGTCAACAAACCTGAAGCCAGCGGCGACCAGATCGTTGTCCCCAGGCCAATCTCATCGTACAGGCGGCCGTATTCGATTTCGAAGCGATAACGGTGGAGCATATTGTACTGTGGCTGCTCCATAGTCGGCGGGATCAGGTTATACTGGCGTGCGACACTGTGCGCTTCCATCAACTGCTGGGCAGACCATTCCGAGGTGCCCCAATAGAACACCTTGCCCTGTTGGATCAATTCCGTCATCGCCCGCACGACCTCTTCCATCGGCACTTCGGGGTCCGGCCGGTGGCAAAAATACAGGTCGAGGTAATCTGTACCCAGGCGCTCGATGGCCTGATCGCAGGCTTCATAGATATGCTTGCGGCTCAATCCCAATTGAGTTGGCTTGGGATTCTCCAAACAGCCCCAGCGCACCTTGCTGGACACGGTATAGCTATCCCTCCGCCAACCAAGCTTCTTCAAAGCTTTGCCCATCACAGTTTCAGCCATTCCATGTGCGTACACTTCGGCATTATCGAAAAAATTTACCCCGGCGTCGTATGCTGTTTTCAGCATATCAGCCGCCAGGTCAACATCTACCTGATTACCAAACGTTACCCAGGCGCCATACGACAGAACACTCACCTTTAAACCAGATTTCCCCAGTCTACGATACTGCATGATCTTCTCCTTTTGTACTACCAATGTTGAATAAATTGAACACCAGCAAGCAATTGCCAGCCAAAACTAAAAACCACCAGCAACCTGCTGGCCTATATCGTCCCTATTAATTTATCTCACTTCTGCCAGTTCATCAAGATAACTGCTGCAATTATCGAATAATCCCCTCAACGATCACTTCGCCATCATGCCATTCCGCTGACGTAAAACGCACCGGCAGCAAATCGGCGCGTTGGAGTTGCCTGTCAATTTCCTGTTCTAATGCCTGTCGGATTGGTCGCGGCAGCGGCAGGCTTAATTCTAAAATTTCGACCTTGGGTAAGCCGTTTTCCAAGGTTACACTGGCCTTGCCACTTACATGCACACGCAATCCGGTGATTGTCGCGTCGCCTTCGCCAAATACATAATCGGACGTGATTTCCACGTGTGGATGCGCAAACGGGATTTGCGGGTAGCGATTCAAGTACCAGGCAATCGTCTGCTCGGCCTCTTCCTCAGTCAAGTGCACCACCCACTCCTCGCCTGAATGCTCTCCAGAACGGATATACTCGAGCAAAGCGACCACTTCGGGATCGCGCACCGGGTCGACTAGGTATGGTTCCGGCATGGCCAGCAGCAACCGCAGCCAGGTAAAAAGGTTAGCGACGATTAGGATCACCACGAACAGCGTGTTGATATTCAGCTTACGTAAAAACTTAGGTGCCTTCATAACCGCTTTTCACCATCACCGCAAAATTAGTTGTAACCCAGCGATCCCGGCTGGTACAAAGGCAACCAGGCAAGCAAACGCCCAGATCGCCATCGCCCGGTCCGACACCATGAACAATTCTTCCATCACGTCGGCATCTCGCTCAGAATCTGAGCCCTCGGTTTTGAATATCGCTTCACCCAACCACAATGCCGCTAACCCCAAGACAATCAAAAATGCCAGAGTCGTGCCACCCGCCGACAGTCCCAGCACATCGATCTCGGGCGGTAAATCTCCAAAGAATTGCGCACCTGCCAACGTGATCACCAAAAGCGAACCACCGTTCCATAGCGCGTGGATTCCGACTGCCAGTCCAAAATAACTCAACCACTTGCGCAGCGCATCCTTTTCACGACGGAGAACTCCCTGCCACCCCGCGGCTACCAACCCCGAACCCAACGGGTGGATCGCGCCACCCAAAGCGCGCACTACCAGGATACCCGCCCAGAAGGAAAAACCAAACCCAGCGTAGAGCACATTCTCCACTGCCGCAAAGCCAATCCCGGCCATCGCCCCAACCAGGAATGCTTCCCGTTTGGATAGATATCCAATCACCGGCAAGGTAACCAGTGGCTTGGCAAGCTCCTCTGCCAGCGGTGCCACGATCGCCAGGTGAACGAATGCGAAGATAAAGCCGGGACTGGTGAGCGCCCTGGCGATCTCCCGCCAGGCTAACTCTCTTAGTAACGTCCGCACACTTACCAAAACCGAACCGTAAAGCTCGTAAACCAATGAAAGGATGATCGTTGGGAAGAGGACTTCCAACAGCAGGGCAAATAACACACTAACCGTTGCCCCACCGATCAAAGCTACAATCCCACGCCGTGCGGTCAACGTATCCGGCTGATTGCGCCGGAACCACGCCATCGCCCAGGTAGGTGGCAGCAACGCCAGCACGATCAAGACTGGCGCGAACACAACACCATCGTCTCCAACCGGAGAGATCAATACCCCCAGATAGACTAATAGAACGAACGCACCCACCAATACCCATTCTTTGGGGAGCTTCAGCGGTTTGGAAGGCCTTTTGTCAATTGACGCATTTGCATGGTAGGCGGTTAATAATCCACCACCGAACGCGAGCAATCCAAATAGAAGCACGGCAAGACCTTGACCAGTAGATCCATCGATAATCGAAAGTAAACCGACGCACAAAGAAGCAACCCCCACCGGAAGACCCACAATGGCCATCAGTATGCCAATTACCTTGATCGTGCGCTTTTGCCATAAAGGCATTTGACCTGGCATGTTCTTTATGGATTTTTCTTTCACAGTTTCAACACTCATGGTCTATTCCCAGGATTCCAATAATTCTTGCCAGGCTTTCAGTTGCTCCAGACGGCGTTCGATGAAGATCGCTGCTACCACTAATAGAATACCAATAATGCCAAAGGTGATCCACTGGTTGATGGATTGCAAAGAGTTGATAAGTTGTCCCACGGTCGCCAGAATCACGCCGACCATCCCGGCGTACAGAAAACGCCGCAGCCGCCGGGCGCTGCCCCACCAGATTGTGAGGAAACCTTCAAGGCCAAGCATTAAGGCATAGCTCCATCCAAACGCCAATGTCTGCCGGAATAACGACCCCAGCATAAGCAGCATAGCAGTATAGTCCAGCCAGCGCGCCAGCGTCTTGTTTCCCTGTCGCCATTCCAGGAAAGCCACTCCCAGGATGTACAACCCGGTTGGGATCACGTACCACTGCACCCTGGCAAGGTTATCCCATTGTTGTATATAAAAGGCATACAGCAACCAGCTCACCAGCAGCAAGCCGCTGGCAGAGTAGGACAGGCGCGTACGGCGGTAAGCAAACGCTCTAGCTAAGTAGGCTAACCCAATGAAGGAGAAAACCTCGATCACCATCCGCACCTTTTCCAAGATGACCAGGTGGCGGAATGCGAATCCAAAGACAGCTCGCAAACTCCAATACGCCAAGGGGAAACCAAAAACGGCCGTACAGAAAAGTAACAAGAATGACAGCACCCGGCTGCTTAACTGGAATGGTTTCTCCCAGGCCGCCAACCAGCCCGGTACAGAATGCTCACGCCCCCGCTTCAACAACGTCAGGCCATAACCAATCACAGCGTACGCCAGTGTCAATAAGGCATACGCCGGCAGGATCCGCTCCAAAGATTCCAACTTGAACATCAGCCACTGCCCAAGCGAAACCAGGCCTAGAATGCTGCTGGCGTAAAGCAAATTGGGCGCGTACAGGGCCGAAGACCAGAAAGCAATCAGTAAAGCATTGACCAAGGTGATCAGCGCAGCCGCATCGGCGAGAGCCAGGCTGCCGAGTTGTGAGATCAAAATATCGAAAGCTGCGATCAAGAACAATGGACGTGACCAGCCCACGTGCCAATACTCTTTCGTCAGCGGCGATTTCTCGCCTAACCTACGCATCACCCAGATAGCTGCCAACGCTGTCAATACGCTCACCGGCAGGAAATGCATCCAGGCATGTACTGGGTAGCGCCACCAGCCCCACGAGCGCAGCAAGAAGGCGTATGCCAGGTGCCCCGCCGCAACACTGGCGAACAGCCAGCCGCGCAACCGGAAACGGTAAACGGCCCAGGCAAACACCAGCATGAGCAGCAAACAATTCAGGGCTACCAGGTCATCTCGTCCGGCGGTGAAGATTGGGCTAAAGGTTGCCAGGCCAAACCCCAGTATATATAGCGGCAAACCCCACCAACCGAAGAAACGATTCCCTACCGCAACCGGCCATTTTTCCGGAGCGTTCCACGGGAATTGCTTGGGCATCCCTTGGTGCTTATCCAGCATCCAGGCCACCACCAGCGCTGCAACCGCTCCCGGATATAGGCTCAAGCCAACCCAGTCCGAGGAGATTTCTAATTTCTGGATACCAATTGCATAAGGAACTATCACTAGCGCACATGCCGGGGTCAACAGCAGCGGCTGTCTCAGCCAAAAGGCACTCACCACATATAAAAATGCTGCTGCGCCGTATCCCCACAAGGCGCCGTCCTGATCTTGGCTGGATGGCGGCAGGCCAAAGGCGATCAATGCAAATCCGGTCGCCAGCAAAGCCGTGCCGTAAGCAGGTAGCTTCACCCGGCGCAGCAGCCAGGCCAACATCAGATAAACGGCTGCCAGCGCGATCAATCCCCAACCTTGTCGATTGACGTCGATTTCGGCTTCATGCATCGCCAGTAGCAGCGCCAGCGCAAGAAAAATCGCGGCGGGATATACCCAGCCGGGGTTGCGAAATAGGCGCGCCGACAAAAGCATCACCAGAGCAGCGTAGACCAGCCCAAACGCCAGCAAGGTAGGGATGTGGGCGACCAACATCGTACCCACGATCAAAGCCAAATAGCCGGTCAGGTAGGCTGGTAGGGCGTATCGTTCGCATTGCTCAGATACTGCTCTCCGTCGCCGGAACCAACGTCCGACCAGCACCCCTATTATGCCAAACGCCAAAAACATCACCCCATAAAGTTCGTGCTGTGCCTGTGGGAGACTCCAGGCCAGCAAATACACGCACCACACCGGCACCAAAAGCAACGCCAGATACAGATACCGGCTCGCTTTTATAACCGACATACTTTCATTCGCTCCCGCCAACATTCTATAATCCAGCCAGGCAGCCAACACATACAGACCTATTGCCAATCCGAAACTATATTTGCCGGTATCCACATCAGCGATACCCCAGAACAACGCGAATACAAGCAACACTTGTGTCACAACATTCAGCGGCAACACATATTTCGGTTGAATCCTGGGCTTTAAATACAGGCCGATGACGTAAAGCAACCAGGCCAGCATGACCCAACTGATCGCGAATTCGGGAATAGAGAAACGCCACTTGAAAAACCAGCCCATCCGAGTCAGGATCGTCCAGGGCACAAACAGCACCAACGCTGCCAACCACACGAAGCGCGCTCGCCGGAACAAGCGTGCTGAGAGCGCATAAAGCGCCACCACCAGCAGTAGGCAGACCACTGCCCAGGTTTGTTGGATACGCTGCCCACCTAATATCCACAAGTTGCGTACCAACGCTAGGCCAATTGCCCCGGCCGAGACCACCCATCCTGCAAACAATAATGGACGCCTGTACAAGTGCCACGCCAGACGGTCGTACGCCCGCAAGCGAACAGATAATCGCAGCAAGCGGCGTCCATGATGCAGTCCTCGTTCCGCCAACACATAAACGATTGCCACAACGGCAGCTATCACCGCCGAACGCCCGCTACCGCTGCTCAGAATAATGGCGATGAATCCGCCTCCGGCTGCCCCCAACCAGGCTGCAACGTGCCCCCAAACTTCTTTATATTTACCCCAGGCAAAAAAGCCATACATAATCCCCAATACCAACTGCGTCCCCGCTCCCCACAAACGCATCGCATCCGTCCACTCGCCACGGAAAACAAACTGATCGAGAGGACGGCTATAAAGGATCAACAATATGACCAAAGTCAAGAGATGCGCGCTGGCATACAGAGGAACTAAGAACTCTCCCGTGAAGACTTGCGACTTAAGGCGTTCGATCAACAACCCGGACAGGAAGTACACCGTTACCAACACACCGATACCAAAGGCAATTTCTTCCCGCGTCAATTCGAATTCATGCATCAAAAGGATTAGCCCGACGACGCCAACCAATCCGCCCGGAAAAAGTTCTCGCGAAACGTGAACGGCAAAAGCATCCGTCAAAAACAACCCGCCCAGCGCCAGCACCACGAAGGATAGCGTATAGCTGAAACCGAGTGTTCCGATCGCTACCAACACAGCAATATGATTAACCACCAAGCCAGTCAAGTACCAGGGCAAATGGAAAGCCCGATCGAATTTTTTGAGACGATAACTGACCAACGCCATTCCCCAGGCTAAACCGGTCAATGCCAGCGGCAGGACTTCATCAGCAGGCTGCTGGTTGTTGATAATTACCCACAACCAGAAAGGCATAGCCAACGCCGCAAGCCAGTGGAAGCGCGTGCGGTAGCGCTCTTTCTCAGTCGCAAATCCAGGAGCGTTTAGATAGGCCAGTCTAGCTCCCCAGATCGTCAACAGAATCCAGTTCCCCAGTGAATACGATAGCAATTGTCCATCATATTGCACAAGCGCCAGCAGGATTGCCAGCAGTGAGATCGCATAACCGGCGCGCACGAGCGGCGTGATAAAGCGTTTCCCTGCATTAAAATGTGTCCGGCCGAGCCAAAAAGCAGTCACAACGTGTAGTATCGCCAGGGACGCCCAACCAACGCTCACCTCACTGGTTGTAAACCCAATTTCGCTGACAAAAAAGCTGGTTGCACTGGCAGCCAATACCGAAGCCACGTAAAGATACCGCGGGCGTTGCCACAACCCCGCGGCCAAGATTGCTGCCCCCGCCAGCACTGCATGTGTGCTCGCCGCCGCTGCCCCGCTGCGCAGATCGGTGAGCGCCCAAAACGGCATCACGATCAGCAAAACCGTCCCCCACACGTTCAATACCCGCCCATGTCCTTGGAACACAGCATCATCTTTTTGGGATAGGTACCACCCAGAATAGAAGTAATACGGCACGATCAGCGCGATTCCGAAAGCCTGCCAGGCCAGATTTGTCCCGATGGCGTCGAAGATCGCCCCCTGCAGCATATAGATCGAGATCGGTAATGCGGTAGGGGCCAGCAAGCCCAGGCTGCGGCTGCGATGGTAAATTGCCCCCCAACCAAAGATCAAGCTACCCAACAGCCAACTGGCCGTCATTGCATAATGCAATGAATCGTATGTACTGCGGTCGATCATACGCCATCCCAGCGTCAGCGGCATCAAGATACCAGGGATCAGCAACGCCATATAGCGGAAGGGGGCAGCAAATATATCCATCTCTCCCGGCTCTGGGCGCCGCGAGAGCAGCGTGGCAATAACCAATGCTACCACCGCCAACACCGAAAGTCCGGCTGGATACCAATCGCGCGACAGATCGAAGATTTCAATCGTGGAAAGCACCACACTGCCTGCCGCAGTGACCACCAGATACCCAAAGAACTCACTCTGGATGTTCAACGTCAAAAGTATATAGGCTCCCAAGCATAAAACAGAAGTCAACAGCCAGAATTCAGACCAATAATCCGGCGGGTTACCGTAATTGGCATAAACCGTATAAAAGTCAATCGGGATCAACAACGCCGCAATCGCCTCGATCGCTACCCCCGATCGACTGAGCGGTGTTTTCTCGCGCACGTACCAACCAATCAGGAAGAATACCAGCGTAAAGGCAATAGGGATTGCTACCCGTACGGCTGCCGAAAAATTTTGCCAGCCCCAAATCACAAAGGAAAGCGCCGCAGAGAACAGCAAAAAGATACCCAGGAAAAGCACAGCTTGAAGCGTTCGCTCGGACAACATCGAGCGCATAATGCGCTCGCGCAGCGGCAGCTTGGGCGGAGGCGGAATGATATCGGCTATTTCCGGGACTTCATATACTTGTTCCGGCTGCGCCTCTACTTCAATTTCTTCTACACTATCCCCGCTCTCTTCCGGCGTAGACTGCAAGCCCAGCGCGATCTCTAATTCCTTCTTTTGTTGATGCAGGTCGGACAACACTTTACTATCCAGGAAATGGAGTTTCCCCTCATCCTGGTACAGTTGGATTTGCTCCAACAGGAAAATGTTGACTTCAAGCTGCTCCTGTTGTGTTTCTGGGTACTTCGGGCGTTCGAAGTCTTCCAACCGCTTCCGCAAATCCTTGATCTGCGCCCAGATATCGCCCCGTAAAGCTTGCGAGGATTTGGCATCCAGGGCGTGGGCGTTTTGCCAGGTAGTCAGCAAATTAAAAAATGCTTCCAGCCGGATCAATTCCTGCCAACGCTGTGGCGCCTCTTCGGCCGCAAAAGGCCGGGCACGCAACCCCAATTGGATTTCAAGCTCTCGCAGGCGCGTCGTATACCGGGATACCAACGCGCTCCGCTCTGCTGCTTGCAGTTCATTTGGCTCCCAGGAATAGATTTCACGCAGCATCCACTTTATGTGGGTCAATTCGACGATTTGATCTGTATCCCCACTGAAGTTGCAGTTAGGACAGGGCTTATTCGCTTGATATTCTAAATGGTTGCATTTCGGACAAGGCATACACCCTCTGGGTCATGATCGTGTTGGATTACGCAAAACAAATTTTCGAAACCATACCGACCCAATAACCATTATATACGATTTCAGCCTATCCAGTTCACATCCAAGAACGCCCGGAAAAGCACCTGAGTGCTTGAAAATACAGGGCGTTTATTCCCTGGTGCTTGCCAACCAGCAAAAATCGAGTATGATTTTTATGTAGCCCACACAGCCTCTTTTTGTCATCAAATGGAGCCGCACCTTGAGCGATCATCCGACCTACCCACCCGCCAATTATCCCAAACAAGAAACTCCCGACACGTATTCGACAACCGTTTTCGCGCCCAGCTTCGAGCAACGCCGAGAGGCCTTCTGGCAACACATCCTGCATAATCCCGCTCCAGAACACAACAGCAAGCGCGCCTACTACGAAGTCGCCCGTGCTGCCGCCGGTGGCACGCCCCACGAAGGTATCATCCACGAAACGCTGACCGAGTTCATCGAAGCCCGTGCCGACTGCGCCGATTTCGCCCTACACGCCATCATCCGCATGCTTTACCAGATTCCGGAACATTTCAGCCAGGAATTACGCGAGCACGCCAAAACAGCTATCTTAGGCTTCAAATACTGGCCTGATGAGCCAGGACGCGATGACATGTGTACCTGGACAGAAAACCACCAGATTCTATTCGCTACCGCCGCCTACCTGGTTGGCCAGATGTACCCAGATGAAGTCTTTTCGAACACCGGCCACACCGGCAGGCAAAAAATAGAACTCAGTCGTCCGCGCATCCTGCGCTGGCTGGATTTGCGCTTCAAAACCGGTTTCAGCGAATGGCTTTCCAACGTGTATTACGACAAAGACCTCGCTGCCCTGCTCAACTTGCTGGACTTCGCCGCCGACGAAGAACTCCGCCAACGCGCGAAAATGATCGTCGACCTGCTACTTTTCGACATGGCGCTCAACAGTTTCAAAGGCGTATTCGGCAGCACACATGGCCGCAGTTACGAAGAATATAAGAAATGGGCGCGCTTGGAAGGCACCACGGACATCGCCAAGCTGTTATTTGGAACTGGTGTATTTTCCGGCTACGACAACATGAGCGTGGTGCTGTTTGCGATGAGCGAAAACTACCGCCTGCCACAGGTGATCTTCGACATCGCCAATACACCCGCCACCTTCGAAAACCGCCAGCGCATGGGCATCAAAGTGTCTGAAGCGAAACGTTGGGGACTGAAATTCGACAACCTCGAAGACGGCATGGTCTTGCTCAGTCTGGAAGCCTACCTGCACCCACACACCGCCAACCTGACCATGCGCATGTTCGACGAATTTAACTGGTGGGAAAACGCATTCTTCAAAGATTTTGCCAATCATAAACGTCTGATCGACACAATTCGCCGCTTCGACCTCTTACCCTGGCTGGCGCGCCTGCTCGAACGCGACGTTTGCCGCAATACGCGCGAGGAAGTCAACATCTACACCTACCGCACCTCGGACTACATGCTAAGCAGCGCCCTGCATTATCGCCCCGGCTATGGCGGCGACCAGCAGCATATCTGGCAGGCCACCCTCGGTCCAGACGCGGTCTGCTTTACCACCCATCCGCCGCGCCGGGATGGCCCAACCCCCAACTACTGGACGGGTTCAGGTACACTGCCCCGTGTCGTCCAACACAAGAATGTCCTCATTGCAATCTACAATCTCAGTCGCGCGCCCGGTCTATACGTCACCAACCAATTATTCTTTACACACGCCTGGCTGCCCAGAGATCAGTTCGATGAAGTTATCGAGCGTAAAGGATGGATTTTCGCGCACAAAGATACCAGCTATCTGGCCTTGCATTCACGGCGGCCTTATACCTGGCAGCAAGCCGCGGGCGAGGATAATAACCGGGAAATCATTGCCGAAGGGCAGCAAAATATCTGGATTTGCGAACTCGGTTCCCAACAGGAAAACGGAAATTTCTCGACATTCGTTAAAACGATTTGCGCTGCCCCCTTATCATTCAACGGGCTACGCGTCAGCTATCAATCCCCTGCTCAGGGTCGCCTCGAATTTGGCTGGAAAGGGCCATACCTGTTAAACAAAGAGGAAATCCGCACGCACGAATTTCCTCGTTACGATAACCTCTATACTCAGGTCGATTTCCCGGCGCAGGTTGTTGAAATAAAAAAAGACGCAAACTGGTCGCGCCTTGATTGGGAAAGAGATAATCGGAAAGCGTCGGCTTTTATCGACTAAGCAGTGACAATCGGCCGGACGGCTTTCTCAATGCCGTGCACAACCTGGTCAACCGCCAACCAGACCGGTTTTGACAAGGGGGGATTATAGTTGACACGCTCAGGTTGAATAGCGATCAATGCCACCGGGCAGCTAACTTCTTCATGTAAGTAACGTGCAAAGGTGACCGTGCGCGGCGTATGTGGCGTAGCATCAAACCCGCGTCCTGTCTCCCAGGAAACCCAACTGACCTTGCCAGGCTCGGCATGGAAGTCAGCTGCATCGACCATTAAAATAAAATCGGGATCGAATTCACGAATCTTATTCAGATGATCTTCCGGTTGCGCGCCGGCATCAATGACCATAAAAGGTGTATCGGGATGCTCACAAAGACAATGCAACAACCCTCGGGCCACATCCAATCCGGCGATATCATCGCCGCGCATTTCACTGCCCGTACCAATCACACATACGCGTGGCGCACGCCCGATTTCACGTTCCAGATACTGCAATGTTTGACACAATTCCTCTTGCCATGAAAACTTCAACATTCCGAGGCTCCAATGCTGGGATCATTTGTAACTTTTTTCACAATTAATTATATCATAGCTAAACTTTGGTATCAAAAACTATCAATCTTGTTTTTAGCCGGTAAAAATTATCTATGGCTTCGATTGATTCGCATTTTCCCAACCACAACTATAATAGCCTTATACTCTCAAACGCTATCGACCTGGAGGAAGCGAAATGGAATTGGAATTAAAAGATAAAGTCGCCGTGATCACGGGTGGCAGTGTAGGCATCGGATTAGCCGTCGCAAAAGGGCTGGCCGCGGAAGGCGTACATTTAGCCTTATGCGCCCGCGATGCGGACCGGGTGAAAGCTGTCGCCGCGGAAATCGCATCCACCAACGGCGTGCAGGCACTTGGCGCAAGCGTCGACGTCACTAACGTACACGAAGTTGCCGCGTTTGTCCAACAGGTAGCGGAAAACTTCGGCGGCGCGGACATCCTGATCAACAATGCTGGAACCGGCAGCAATGAGAAGATCATGGATGCGCCCGATGATAAATGGCAATACTATTGGGATTTACACGTGATGGCTGCCGTCCGGCTGGCACGCGCCCTGGTGCCGGCAATGCACAAACGCGGTGGCGGCGTGATCCTCAACAACGCCTCGATCTGCGCCAAGCAGCCCTTGGATTACGAACCGATCTACAATGTCACCAAATCCGCCCTGATGATGCTGTCCAAATGCATGTCAGAAGAATTCATACCCGATGGCATCCGCGTCAACTGCATCAACCCCGGCCTGATCCTGACTCCCGATTGGATCAAAACTGCCACCCAATTAACCGAAGGCACCGGTCAGACCTACCAGGATTACCTGGATAACATCGCCAAAGAGAACACCCCCATCGGGCGCTTCGGTACTCCCGAAGAATTGGCCGACTTCTTCGTCTTTTTGTGTTCGCCGCGCGCCAGCTACTGCGTGGGTGCAACCTATTACGTGGATGGCGGCTGGCTAAAAGTTGTCGCCTAGCGGCAAGTGCAGAAGTCAGATAGCAGCCTTATCGCGCCGCGTTTCGCCCATAGTTTTCAACGCCTGGATTTCGTCTGCCGGGAGCGGCACCAACTCACCCATTGAGCTTGCCAGGTAATAAATCTTGGCGGTATGTTCCATACGTTCCAACGCGATCAGCGCGCCTTCCAGGGTTTCGCTGGCGTTTACGCTACCGTGATGACTCAACAGGATTGAATCGTGATCGACGATCAGATCGCTCACACTCGATACCAAATCCGCCGTACCCGGTCGAGCGTACGGCGCAGTAGGCACCTCGCCAATTGCCATCAGCACCTCTGGAACCAGCATAGTTGGAAATGGAATATTAGCAACCGTTAACGCGATGCAGTACGGCGGATGGGCGTGCAGTACCGCGTTCAGATCTGGGCGTTGGCGATATACCTCCAGGTGCATTTTAAATTCCGAGGTTGGCTGGTAACCCGGCTTACCCTTGACAACTCCACCTTCCCAGTTCACCACAATCGGATCTTCCGTCGCCATCCCCATCTTGTAAAGCCCCGTAGGCGTCATCAGGAAATGATTATCATCCAGCCGCATCGAAATATTGCCATCGCTTGAGCACACCAATCCCTGTTCAGTAACAATACGCGTCACGCGGATGAGTTCTTGTCTTAACTGATATTCACTTGCGTACACTTTAAACACCTCTCAAATCAGGAATTTCTCGCCAATAGAAGCAACTTTCCGATTCTACCTTAAACCCGGTCAAATAGGGCGCCCTCATTATGAGCATCACAAAACCTCACATTAAAACGAGGCTTCCTGCCCAGGAGCCTCGTTTTAATCATTATTCTGTTGGCAAGCTATCCCAATGACTGCTTCAATCCAGCCCCGGTCATAATCACGATGATCGGTTCCGGCACCTTACCAACGATCTGCTCCAGGGCAGCCCACACCACTGCCGAAGTAGGCTCGACATAAACGCCCCTATGCGCCAGGGCAACATGCGCTTCCGCGATTTCCACTTCTTCCACAGCTACAAATTCCCCTTTCTCATCGCGCACATTTTCCAACAATTTTTTCCCCTGTGAAGGCTCGCGGATCAAGATACCCTCCGCCAGGGATTCACCTTGTTCCACCATATCCATCACCTCCGGCCCTTGCCAGAATCCAGCCCATAATGGAGCGCAGGCACGCGCTTGTACACCAACATAATAGGGTTGATATGGGATCAAATGCTGCTGGTGCAAAGCCGCAAACCCCGACATGACCCCGCGCAACAATCCGCCATGTCCCACCGGGGCCACGATCGTGACCGGGTTATCGCCCAACGCCTCCCAGAGTTCATAAGCAATTGTAGCAATTCCCGGCAGCCCAAACGGCAAATAGGCATGGCTGGCATACACCGCCCCATTTTCCACTTCCTTCAAAGCAGCCTGGGTAGCGGACGCACGCTCACCCGGTACACCAATCAATTCTGCCCCGTAGGCTTCGATCTGCGCTTGTTTCGGTCCAGAGGCATACTCCGGCACGAATACCCTGGCCTTGATCCCGGCCCGCGCAGCATATGCCGCAAAAGATGCTCCCGCATTCCCAGATGAATCTTCCACCGCCTCCGAAACACCGCGCGCCAACAGTTGGCTAACCAACACAGCAGTTCCCCGATCCTTATAAGAGCCGGTGGGATTCAAAGACTCCAGCTTCAATCCGATTTCCGCGCCGTTATATTCATCCCAAACCAAGGGCGTATCGCCCTCTCCCAGACTGACCACCGGGGCACCATCGAATAATGCGAACGCGTGGCGATAGCGCCACATCCCCGGCAAATCTCGTTCGATGCTGTTAGGGTGAAAGAAAGGTGGACGCGTCAGATCATAATACCCTCCCGATTCCAGGCAGCGATATGGCATACCTTCCTGCGGGTAAGGTTTTCCCGATTCTTTGCAAACAAATTCACTCATCGATCATTCTCCAATCTGTTATCATTCATTATAATCTGCGGCAGCAACAAATCAAACACCCCAAACGTCACAATGTCTTTACTCATAACCTTACATTCATCTACTCCTCACTTGACTACTCAAGGTGCCTGCTATATACTCGAAAGCGCAGATGCTTCACCCTATTACTCTATATTTTGGAGATTCCATGACTCAAGCATCCAAGTCGATTCACTTTAAAAAGGTTAACATCAGCAATCAAGACCCCA
This sequence comes from Anaerolineales bacterium, assembly GCA_016935415.1. Classification (GTDB taxonomy): domain Bacteria; phylum Chloroflexota; class Anaerolineae; order Anaerolineales; family UBA11579; genus JAFGRA01. Next base: position 11,905 of record JAFGRA010000307.1, on the reverse strand, counting down.
TCCAAAGTGAAGTGATTATCGAAAAAGCAGTCTCGCTTACCGTAAACGGCAAAGTCTGGCTGACATTCATGTGCACCCCCCTCAACCTGGAAGCTTTAGCACTTGGTTTTCTATACAACGAAAGCATCATCGATTCGATAGAAGAAGTCGCCGATGTGCACGTCTGCAAACGCGAAGATAATGTCGATGTTTGGCTGAATAAATCGGTCGAAGAACCACGTCAATGGCGGCGCACATCGGGCTGCACCGGCGGTTTTACTGCATCCAACATGCAAGCGCAAAATCCCGAATTTAGTAACAGCGCTAAGATTCCCGCCCAGACGATCATCAACCTGATGGCAACGTTATCCGACAGCCAACCGCTCTACAAAAAATCCGGCGGGGTGCATTCTTCAGCAATCAGCGATGGAAGAGAAATCCTGTTTTCCGTCGAGGACATCGGCCGCCACAATACGCTCGACAAAATTGCTGGAACCATAATCCAAAAGAGTATCACCCCAGATAAGCGCATTATCCTCACCACCGGACGAATCAGTTCTGAAATGCTACAAAAGACAGTTCGCATTGGTGCAAGTATTGTGGTCTCACGCACTGCTCCCACCTCACTTTCCATCGAGTACGCCGATGCCTGGGGGATTACCCTGATCGGCTACGCTCGCCGGGCACAGTTCAACCTGTACACCCATCCAGAACGCATCGGCGAAACCATACCCGAAAAGCCCTAAACTCTTAGCAAATATTAACAGCTTTCAACTTCCAAAAATGGTACACTGAAAACACGAAATTATTTTGGCATTTGCCAATGCATCCTTGAGGAGGAAAGCATGTCCAAAGTCGCGGTAGTCACCGAAAGCGTAGCCTGTATCCCAGAGAGTTTAATTCAATCGCTCAACATCCACACTGTTGCCTTCTATGTACATCGCGGCCAGGAGGCATTACGCGATTTAATTACCATAAAACGCCAGGAATTTTACGACTGGCTGCCCACAGCAAGCGAATTCCCCAAAACCGCCAACCCCAGCCCCAACGACTACCTCGAGTTGTACGAAAAGCTTGCTCTGGAAGATATCCGCAATATCGTCAGCATCCACATCAGCTCGAAAGCGAGCGGCGCTTACCAGGCCGCCTTGGTGGCAAAAGAAGAATTCATCGGACGGCTACCCGATCTACGCATTGAAGTTATTGATACCGTCAATGCAGCCATGTGTCAGGGCTGGATGGCAATCGAAGCCGCGCGCTCAGCGTTGGCAGGTAAATCCCTGGACAACATTGTCGACCAGGTTAAAGGCATGATTCCCGTAACGCGCTTCATGCAAATGGCCGATACCTTGAAGTATCTCTATATGGGCGGCCGGATTGGAAAAGCCACCAGTTTACTCGGTTCGATGTTGAGTATCAAGCCCATTGTCAGTATGGAAGACGGGATAATCGTCCCAATTGGCAAAGCACGCAGTCGCAGCAAAGCCTACCAGACGATGGTCGACCTGCTCGAATCCGCGGTTGGGCAGATGGGCAAGATCAAGATCGCCTACATGCACGCCGCGGCGCGTGAAGAAGCCGAAAAAATCAAGCTGTTGGTCGATGAGCGCTTCACCGTTGTCGAGGAACTCTTCACCGAACTATCTCCCGCTTTAGGCGTGCACACCGGCAACGGAACAGCAGGATTCAGCTATTTTCCTGTAAAGGATTAAGTCACTTAAAATAAAAAACTGCCCAACAAATGACAGTTTTCTTCATGGATTTATCTGCCTGACAGGGGCATCCGTAGTAAAATCATCAAGCCACCGGAGGGATTCGAACCCTCGACCTAACGATTACGAATCGTTTGCTCTACCAACTGAGCTACGGTGGCGTGGTACATCCAATTAAGCACGGCGGATTATACCAGAGTAGCCCTGAGAATGACAAGATAACGGCTAAAAACACGACAACCAAGCAAGCTTGATAACGGTATATATTGATATGATCGTAGCAGTATTGGTTTGCTAAAAATCGCTCCAGGCGGATCTGGCCAATCCGACTTCCCGATTGAAGATTAATCAACTCAATCCACAATAGGCTTTCACATGACAGATAAATTACACGTAGCAATGCTTTCCTACCACACCTGCCCACTGGCAACCCTGGGTGGCAAAGATACCGGCGGCATGAACGTATATGTCAAGGAACTCACCTGCCGGTTAGGCCGCATGAACGTACACGCCGACGTTTACACGCGTTCACAAGACGAACATATCCCCCAGGTCGTGCACGATCTGGGTTACGGTAACCGCGTGGTACACATCCCTGCCGGGCCAGAAGTTCCCCTACCTAAAGCACAGCTTGCCGAGTATATCCCCGACTTTGTCGATGGCATCCTAAAATTTACCGCAAAGAAAGAGATCAGTTACGACCTGATCCACAGTCATTACTGGATGTCCGGCATTGCCGCCCGCGACCTGAAGGCAGCCTGGGATGTGCCGGTAGTGCACATGTTTCACACTCTCGGTCTGATGAAAAACCGCATTGCCGGGGAAGGCGAATACGAAGGTGATTACCGCATCGACGGCGAGCGCGAAGTACTGGACATCGCCGATCTGGTGGTTGCGGCTACTCCCGCAGAATTGGCGCAGCTTCAGTGGCTATACGAAATCAATGCCGATCATCTTACCGTCGTCCCCCCAGGTGTAGATACCTGCCATTTCTACCCCATCCCCAAGGACGAGGCCAAGAACTATATTGGCGCAAAAGAACAAAACTGTATGATTCTCTTCGTCGGGCGCATCGAACCGCTCAAAGGCATTGACACGCTCATCCGCGCTGTCGCGCTAATGCACGACCAGGGTTTTCTCAACACGTACGAAGTTTGCCTTTCGATCATTGGCGGCGACGCCGATGTCTCCGAAGAACTGATGAGCGCCGAAATGACACGGTTGATGAATTTATGCTCCGAACTGGGAATCGATGAATATGTCAACTTCATGGGTAAGCGCAGCCAGGAAAAATTGCCTTACTTCTACTCGGCAGCCAACGTTGTAGTCGTGCCTTCGCACTACGAGTCCTTTGGCATGGTCGCCTTGGAAGCGATGGCCTGCGGCACCCCCGTAATTGCTTCACAAGTTGGCGGCTTGGCATACCTCATTCAAGACGGCGAGACCGGCTACCACATCCCCAACCAGGATCCCCAGGCGCTGAGCGAGAAGCTCATGCTGCTGCTCAGCGACCCGGATTTACGCCGGGATATGAGCCTGAAGGCTGCCATGTATGCCCGTGATTATAGTTGGAGCAATATCGCCAACCAGATCATTGAGGCATACAAGCGCGTGCTTTGCCCCAAAAAAGGCGGTAAGATCTACACCCATGAAATCGGCATGTAAGCGTCGCCTGCAGGAATTCCCCCGCTAATTCTGGGTGTTTCCGTTTCTGCTCCAGATGACCTTGGTGGATTTTAACAGTATGCCCCTCTCCCCACGCGGATGATATTCCTCTTCATCGAGGTCATCCGGCCATTCGCCCGCTTCCATAGCCTGCTTAACTTTTTCAAGAATTCTCTGCCAGGTATCTGCCGGAGGCGCAACGCTATCCGTACAACGCGCAAATTTCTCACGCAAGTTTCGCTCAAAACGAGCGCCGTTATTTACATCTGAATAATTATTTATCTGCATTCCTTCTCAACCATCAAATCTAGCAAGCTTCAATTTATCGTGCAAGCAGTAAAAGTAATTTATCCGCGCTCAGAAGCACTTCACTCGGGTCAATGCCTGACCTAATTTCACGGTCAGAGAAAACGCTCCGACGGCAGCCGGAGCGTCATCCTATTGAATTACTTCACTCACAGAACAGGGGTTCAATTTTTGCTTATTTTTTAGCTTTTCGCTACGCCAGAACCAGTTGCAATAGGACTATTGAACTATGCCGTCTAACCCTGATAGCGCTGCACGGCCCGATAGACCAAATCAGCACCGAAATCCATCGCCTCCACCGGAATACGCTCGTCGGCATTGTGCACCGTCCCCAACAAGTCGACATCCGTAGGGAGTTGCATCGGCGTGAAGCCATAAGTTTGGATACCCAGGCGAGCAAAGAAGCGCGCATCCGTCACCCCACTGAGCAGGTACGGTATCGGCACACTTTCCGAGTCCACCACACGCAAAATTTCCGCTAATGCATCGAACATGCCAAAATTTGGCACGGCCGGATTCGGCGAGTAATATACCACACGCAGTTCAACATCATCACCAATCACCTGGCGCACCTCGGCCAGCCCATCCTCTTGGGTGAAACCGGGCAGCAAACGCATATCACAATTCACTGTAGCCGAGCTGGGAATTACATTGACAGCGTTCCCACCCTGGATGATGGTTGGATTGAATGTATTGCGCAGCAAAGGCGCAAAAATCGCTTCCAACTCTCCCAGTGTTTGCAGCGCTTCTTCGGCTGTATCAGGATCGAGCAGTTTGTACAGATCACTGCGAATTGGCTCCGGCATCGCTGCTGCCATCGATTCGACCATCGCGCGCAGCCCTGAAGTTATATGGATTGGCAGTAAATGCTCATCCAGACTAACCAACATACGCCCTAGTTTCGCTGCTGCACCATCCCGCACGACTTTCGAGCCATGCCCGGCTGTGCCACGCACGGTCGCCATCACACCCAGGCCCTGCTTTTCAGCCACCTGAATCGGGTAAAAGCGCTGTCCGCCAATATCAATCGTATATCCGCCCGACTCTCCTAGCGCATATTCGACGTCTGCAAACAATTCAGGATGCTCATTGACCAGATATTCTGCGCCATACTTGCCACCCACTTCCTCATCGGCCAACGCGGCGAAGATCACATCTCCCGCCGGGCGCAGCCCTTCCGCCCTGGCGCGCAGCATGGTGCTCAAGAACATCGCCACCCCAGATTTCATATCCAATGCACCCCGTCCCCACAAATACCCGTCCGCGATCTCCCCGGCGAACGGTGGATAAGTCCAGTCTTGTCCCTCGGTGATGACCACATCCACATGCCCATAGAGCAGCAGCGGGGGTGCTTCGCCGCGCCCTTCTAGGCGCGTGATCAAATTCAAGTGTTCAGTGTCCATCCCCAGAATTGTGGTTTGATAGTCCGCTGCTTTTAAAAGCAAATCAATATAATCGATACATTCTACCGTTCTGCCAGGCGGATTGGTAGTATCGAAACGGATCAAGTATTGAAGCAGCTCTAGCGGGCGCTCATAAATCTGCGGATCGACCTTCATCGAACAATCTCCTCAAATGAATTTCTACAATTTTACTATCAGATCATCATCGCAATATGGTTTCCGATCCGCAATTTTTTACCAAATCCCCGAAGTCCAGTATAATCAGGGCATGATTCAGCAGATAATCCCACTTGTGATCGGCATCGCCGGTGGCACCGGCTCTGGCAAGACCACAGTCTCCAAGGTTATTCTGGAAAGAGTTGGCATCGATCAAGTAGCTTACATTATGCACGACTCGTACTACAAAGACCTGAGCGACCTTCCCCTCAACCAACGCTCCACTATCAACTTCGACCATCCCAATTCGCTGGACACCGATTTGATGATTGAGCATGTCCGCGAACTCAAGGCAGGAAGAGCGGTTCAGGTGCCTACCTATGATTTCACCACGCATTCACGCACGGACAAAACTATCCTGGTAGAATCCCGGCCGGTCATCCTGGTCGAAGGCATCTTGATCTTCCTGGAAGCCGAACTGCGCGACCTCTTCGACGTAAAGCTCTTCGTCGATACCGACCCCGACATCCGCTTCATCCGGCGTTTGCAGCGCGACATTACTGAACGCGGCCGCACGACCGAATCGGTCATCCACCAATACCAGACCACCGTACGTCCCATGCACTTACGCTTCGTCGAACCTTCCCGGCGCTATGCAGATGTCATCATCCCAGAGGGCGGTTTCAATGAAGTCGCTATGGATATGGTCATTGCGCGCATCGAATCATTACTGCGCGCTCACAAGAAACAGAAAAAGAATAAACAGAAGGATGCAAGTTAGTAGTTCAATTTACTTTATCTCTTACTCAAGCATGGAAAGGAAACCGTATGTCACAAAAACAATGGAATAGCCCCCCTGATATGGTCATCGACCCCCAGAAAAGCTACAAAGCCATTATGAAAACTAACCTGGGAGAATTCACCCTCGAACTCTTCGCCGATAAGACCCCTACGACTGTAAACAATTTCGTCTTTCTGGCGCGTGAAGGCTTTTATGATGGTACCATCTTCCACCGCGTGATCGATGATTTCATGGTGCAGGGTGGCGACCCGACCGGCACCGGCAGGGGCGGCCCTGGCTATCGCTTTGGAGATGAATTCGATCCCAGCTTGAAACACGATAAGCGCGGCGTACTTTCCATGGCCAATGCCGGCCCTGGCACCAACGGGTCCCAATTCTTCATCACCCACATTGCCACCCCCTGGCTGGACGGAAAGCACAGCGTATTCGGCCAATTGGTTGAAGGTGAAGAAGTTTTTCGCCAGATTCCAGCCCGCGATCCCAGCCAAGTGAACAGCCCTGCCGTCACCCTGCAATCGGTTGAGATTATCGAAGCATAGCATGCCCTAAAAATGTCCAAAGAGCGCCGCCTCATCATTGCCCGCATCATCGCCCTGCTGGTCGTTATTGGCCTGTCGGTGTATGTATTTACGCTCTCGGATGCAGAAATAAAAAAAATAGAAGGCCTCGGTTATTTCGGGATCGCGCTGCTGGCATTTCTTTCGAATGCTACAGTGTTGATCCCGGCACCGGGCTTATTTGTGGTATTCGCTATGGGGGCGCGTTTCAATCCACTCTTCGTCGGTTTGGCCGGAGGCCTGGGTGGCGCATTGGGGGAAATTTCAGGATATCTGGCCGGTTTCAGTGGCCAGGCCATCATCGAAGATTACAAGATCTACCAGCGTAGTGTAGGTTGGATGAAGAAACACGGCGGCATCACCATCCTTGGTCTTTCCATCATTCCCAATCCAGTATTTGATATTACCGGCATCGCTGCCGGAGCGCTGAAAATGCCGCTCTGGAAATTCCTGATCTGGGTTTGGATCGGTGTGACCACAAAAATGACCTATATCGCCTACGCCGGTGCAGGTGCCTTTTCTCTGCCCTGGCTGACCCAATTGTTTAATGAATGAGGATCACAAGATGACTGTCTACAAAGATTATGATAATTACCTGACAGAGCACCTCGATGCCAGCATTGCCGAACTCTCCGCACTATGCGCCATTCCCAGCGTCGCCGCCCAGAACACTGGCCTGGACGAAGGCGCAGCCCTTGTCGGCGAAATGCTGGCGGCGCGTGGGTTCGAGGTAGAGATATTACCCACCGGCGGCTCCCCCGTCGTCTACGCCGAGCGCAAGGGCAAGAGCGACAAGACCTTGCTTTTCTATAACCATTATGATGTACAGCCCGCCGAGCCGCTCGAACTGTGGGACAGCCCGCCCTGGGAAGCTACACTGCGAGATGGCAAGCTCTATGCCCGGGGCGTAAGCGATGACAAGGGCCACCTCACCAGCCGCCTATTCGCCATCGACGCCATCCTGGAAGCAGACGGCGAGCTGCCCTGCAACGTCAAATTCCTGGTCGAAGGCGAAGAAGAAATTGGCAGCGTGCATCTGCCCGAATTCATCGCTGCTAACACCGAAAAACTGGCTGCTGATGTGTGCGTGTGGGAATTTGGCGGCGTCGACCACCGCGAAGCGCCCATGCAGCATCTCGGCCTACGCGGCATCTGCTATGTCGAACTCAGCGTTGAAACAGCCAGCACAGATGTACATTCCGGTCTGGGTGGTTCGATCTTCCCCAACGCCGCCTGGCGGCTGGTTTGGGCGCTGAACACGCTCAAGGGAGAAGACGAGCGCATTCGCATCCCCGGATATTACGATAACGTGGCCCCGCCCACCGAACGCGATATCGAATTGATTGCCGCCTTACCGGAAGTGGCAGACGAATACAAGCAGCGCTACGGGGTTGACCATTTCCTCAAGGGCACTACAGGCGGCACAGAACTACAAATCCAGCAAGTCTTCGAACCAACCTGTACAATTTGCGGCCTGACCTCCGGCTACCAAGGCCCTGGCTCCAAGACCGTGCTCCCCGCCAAAGCCTCCGCCAAAGTCGACTTTCGCCTGGTGCCCAATCAGACCATCGAAGAAGTGCTCACCAAGCTGCGCGCTCACCTCGACGCTGAAGGCTTTGAAGATATCCAAATCGAGTTCATGGGCGGCGGCCCGGCCGGGCGCACTGATCCCGACGATCCCTTCGTACAGTTGGTCGTCGATGCCGCCACCGAAGTCTACGGCATGCCCATGCAGATCGACCCCATGGTGGGTGGTTCCGGCCCCAACGCCGCTTTCCTGCAATACCTGAAACTGCCCATCGTCAGCGCCGGTGTTGGTTATCCGGGCGCAGGTGCGCATGCCCCAAATGAAAATATGCGCCTCGACCTCTATGTCAAAGGCGCACAACACATCGTCCGCATCCTAAAGGAATACGGAGAATAATTTCAATCGCAAGACATAAGAAGATCGGAGCAGTCGCTCCGATCTTCTTCAAATCAGTCTTGTTTCAGCGGCGCAAACAACAATTCTAGTTGCTGTGCGCCCTTATGATCGGTCACCGCTAACACCTCATCACCAGCCTCCAGGACAGAGAAACCATGCGGGACAACGATCTTCCCCTTACGGATAATGGCGGCGATCACACAGTTTTCGGGCAGATCTAACTCCCGAATCTCCATTCCGATTGCCCAGGCGCCTTCTGGGATTTTCTCCTCGACCACCGAATAGTCGCCGCGATGCAGCTTCAACAAGGTCATCATGTCGCCCATCGACATCTCTTCCTGGATCAGGTTACCGAGGATATCAGCCTGATTGACAGCCACATCTACACCCATTTCGGGTGTGAATAGCCAGGCATTACGCGGCTCATTCACCCGAGCGATCACCCTGGGAGCTTTGAATTGGAAACGCGCAAAGCTGGCAATTGCCAGGTTCTGCGAGTCTTTAGGCATCACTACTGCAACGACATTAGCCGTATTAATCCCAGCTTCCGCCAACGCCTGCGGTTGGGTCGGATCGCCGACCACGATTACTTCCGTCGGTAACATGCCGTGTAAGCGCTCCAAAACCGCCGGACGGTGATCTAGGATACGGATTTTATAACCTTGCTCCAACATATCCAGGGCAAGCTGGCTGCCCAACCGCCCACCCCCAATGATCAGTACAAACATCTCTCTAGTCATTTATTTCCGTCCTTTCACCCAGGCATCGACATGGTGAATATCGCGCGATAACACACTGACTACAATCAGGTCGCCTTTTTCTAGCTGTCCATCCGCTTGGAAAAGGTTGGCGCTACCGCCGCGAATCACCGCCGCGACCTTGACCGGGAGCGATACTTCGAGCTCCGCAACCTTTATCCCACTGGCACGATCGGGTACAAGCACCTCCAACAAAGCTGCTTCCCCGTGTCCAATCGTCGTCAGCGGGATCACCCCAGGATGGGTTAGCAATTGCTCGATCCGGCGCGCGCCCCAGGATGCCGACGCCACCGCCTGGATGCCCAACTCTTCGAATACAGACAGACGCAGCGGATCATATACGCGCGCAACCACATTGGGGATTTTGTAAATATGGCTTGCCAGCCGGGCAACCACGAAATTGGTCGCATCATCCGAAGTCACCGCAGCCACACCTTCAGCATCATTGATTCCAGCGCGCTCCAGCACAGAGCGGTCCAACGGATTCCCACGGATCGTTAAGCCGTGGAATTCATCCCCCAGGCGCACAAAAGATTCTCCGGTTTCATCGATCAGGGTAACTTCATGCCCCTGAGCAAAAGTTCCCATGGTCAACTCGGCGCCAAAGCGTCCTGACCCAACAACGATTAATTTCATTTCGTAATCTCCATATCCTGCACACTATGCAATTGGAACGGTACATCCGTAACCACCGTACCGCGCCGAAAGATCAATGCCAAACGCAACAATATAGCGGTTTGATTATGTAACACGTTCTCCCACCAATGCGCCGCAATGAACTGCGGCATTACCACGGTAGTGATGTCATGCGGCCCACGTTCTGCGTCGATGCGATCCAGGTACGCCAACAACGGGCTGATGATCGAGCGATAGGGTGAAGGCAAGATTTCCAGGCGGATGCCATCACCCCAGCGTTCCCATTTCGCTTGGATCGTTTCAGTTTCATCGGGATTAATGTCCACCAATACTGCGGTAACATCCACCGATAAATTTTTCGCGTAATGCAGCGCGTACAACACGCCGCGGTGGATGCCGCCCACCGGCACGATCACGCGGTGGCGGCGAATGGCCGGAGGCGCGCCGTATTCATCTAAAGACAGCTGTCCGGCCACACTCTGATAATGCTTGTGAATTGCCATGAACGCCCACACCGTCAGCGGGATCAGCACGATCACCACCCAGGCCCCCTGCGTGAAGCGCGTGACGATCACCACTGACGAGACCACCAGCGTCGCCAACGCCCCAATGCCGTTGAATACCATGGATTGTTTCCATCCCTCGGTGCGCAAGCGCCACCAATGGATCACCATCCCGCTCTGTGAAAGTGTAAAACAAATGAAGACACCCACCGCGTACAAAGGCAGCAAACGGTGGGTATCACCGCCAAAGCCGATCAACAGCAGCCCGGATAATACGCCAAGGGCAACAATACCGTTCGAGAATACCAGCCGATCTCCCAGGCTCGACAACTGCCGGGGCAGGTAGCCGTCCTTGGCGATCAGCGAAGCCAGCCGCGGGAAGTCCGCGAAAGAGGTATTCGCCGCCAGAACCAGGATCAAGGCAGTGGCAAGCTGCACGGCAAAATAAGCCGCGCCTTCACCAAATACTGCCCGTCCAATTTGCGACAGCACGGTCTCGCTATGTACAGGTACAGCGCCGATAGCACTCGCCAGCAAGGATATTCCCAGGAACATGGCAGACAAAATCCCAACCATGGCGATCAGCGTCTTACCGGCATTATCTGATCCGGGGGTTTGAAAGCCGGAATACCATTGCTGATTGCTTCAACACCGGTCAAAGCCGTACACCCAGCCGAAAAGGCTCGCAGCACCAGGAACAAAGTAAGTGCATGCGCGGGTTGAATGAGTTCTCCCTCGGCAATTTCTACAGGCAGCAATGTACCGGTTGCCATTTTATAAATCCCAGCAATCAAGAGCACAACAATTCCAGCAATAAATAAATAAGTCGGCACCGCAAAGATGGTTGCCGACTCACGTACACCCCGCAGATTGATGATCGTGATCATCGCGATCAAAAACACCCAATGATCACCCGGTATGGGAACAAGGCCGGAAACGTTGAATACATCGCCCCTAACCCGGCAGCCACCGAAACCGTCACGGTCAAGATATAAGCAATCATCAACGCCCCACCAGCTACCAGCCCAGGCAAGATTCCCAGGTTATCCTTGGACACGATATACGCCCCACCCCCATTGGGGTATGCGTGGATGGTCTGGAAATAAGACGCGCCAACGATGAACAGCAATACCACAATCGCTCCCGCAATCGGCAGCGTCAGCCGCGTGCCTGCCGTTCCGGCCAGGATCAGGATAAACAAAATTTCTTCCGTAGCGTAAGCTACAGAAGAAAGCGCATCTGACGAAAATACCGCTAATGCCTTCACCTTGGTAATGCGTTGGTGCTGTGCTTCAAACGTTGCCAACGGATCACCCAGGATCAATTTACGCAAATTCATTGGTCTATCTACCATCTAATCACTCCTCATACATAAAAAAACCGCCCCGGTTATCACACAACCTGCTGGGCGAGATACTAGTAACTAATGGTGCTAGTTGCTCATAGAGAAAACTCAGCAATACTCAACTGATGATTGGGTGCATCAGAATGCAATTGGTGATAA
>JAFGRA010000306.1 GCA_016935415.1 Anaerolineales bacterium | reverse complement strand
TTCCTTGCGAATTGATTGGTTTGGTCACCATCAACTTTACACGGAAACTCATGGATTTTCATCTTGGGTAGCAACTTAGGTTATATAGTAGGGTATCCACGGTGGGGCATATGCAAGGAGTTTGACATGATTAAAGTATATGTAAATTATCCAAACCCACATTTCACTATTCATCTTGATCCAAATTGCTCTGAATTTCAGAAGAATGAGAATAGTGGGCAACGAGTGATTAGCATACGAGTTGATAATTTGGGGGATGAATTGCTAAAAATGATCAAACAGAAATATAGATTTGCTGCTCAAAAGGATTTCAATGATATGTGGTTTGTAATATCTCTTGACTCAATTGATCAAGAGATTGCATTGGTTCATATTATTCAACTTTTATTTGGCAAACGTTATTCTCCATTGAGAGATGCACCAGTAAAAAAGCATTGTGATGGGGATTGGTGAGATGCCGGAAGATAAACTCACATTTAATATTCCAATCCCCAACCTACCGAGAGGTAAACCGATTCCTGTTGCCCAGGTTGAAACGATATTACTCTCTAATCTTTCCAAGAAGAAGGCAGAGTTTGAATTTGCCATGATAAATCTTGCTTGGTTTTATAGCCGAATTGGGAGACAGGATATTTCCTACCAATACATAAGTCAACTATTGCAACAAACGGATGATTTGGAAAAACAAGCAAGTTATTATTTAAAATTAGGCCAACTAATGGAACAAGTGGAAAATTATGAAGCGGCAATAGTCTGTTATCGAGATGCTTTTTCAATTGAAAAGATGGATAGTTGGGTTTGGTACTATATTAACAATAATCTAGGGTACTGTCTGAACCAATACGGGAAGTTTGAAGAGTCTGAGCCATATTTTCACGAAGCAATTCGAATTGATGCAGAAAAGCATAATGCATACAAAAATCTTGGAATCTCATTGGAGGGACAAGGTAAGTATTTAGAGGCTGCAAAATCATTCATCAAAGCTACTGAGAAAAATGCTGGTGATTCTCGTGCTTTCGTGCAATTAGATAATCTCATAATGAATCATTCTTCTGCTTTTGAAGAAACACCTTACATACTTGACCAGGCAAAGAAGTGTAGGCAGGCTGTAGAATTGGCGAACCAACTTAGGAAAGGGAAAAACCAATAGAAATGTCTAGATGGATAAAAGAAATTTAGACGAGTCGGCATAGCTCGGTTCGGCGCTGATTATCCGCTTATTTGCGGCCGGGTGCCAGTCATTGACTTGACTTGGGCTTTCTTCTACAATGACCACAGGATTCAATCCGAGGAGGAACCACATTATGAGCGAGGAATACCGGATCGAAGCCGCCGAGCAGCCGGATTGGGACACCATCGGCGGGGGGATCGGTGAATTCAATGCCGAGCAAGCCGGTGATGATAGTTCGGAGTACCTGTGTTACCTGCTGCGCGGCCCTGATGGGGAGACCGCCGGCGGCGTGATCGCCGCCATCCACTACGGCTGGTTGTATGTCAGCCTGATGTGGGTGCGGGAAGACTTGCGGGGCAAGGGTTGGGGGGCGCGTTTGTTGGCCCAGGCAGAGGAGGAAGCCAAACAGCGCGGCGTGGCCAGCGCCTATCTGGACACATTCAGCTTCCAGGCACCTGGATTCTACGAAAAAGCGGGTTACCGGATCTTAGGTGAGCTGGCCGACTTCCCCGCCGGGCACAAGCGCTTTTATATGCTGAAGGAGCTGTAATCGGTTTGGGTAAACTGCTGTTGTTTGATAAATTGTCTGACTCACCTCGAATTTTTATGTGTCCGCCTCCGGGTGAACTTCGTGCTTTTGTGGCTGCGGTTTTAACCGCCGGCCACAGCAAAGCTATCTATCAATTATTTAGCGTAGGGACAGGTCGACTCGACCTGTCCCTACAGAAAAAGCGCACTGAAATTCTTAGTGCGCTTTTGGTTTATTCTTGAATAGGGGTCTAAGGCAAAAAACTATCGTCCACCGACTCGGCGTAGCTCGGTTCGGTGCTGATCAGGCCTTTTTCGCTGGCCCAGGCAATGGCGTCCTGCCACAGCGCTTCGCTGGGGACCGAGGCGGTCACGTAGGGCGGTAGGGAGTAGCCTTCCAGCAGCGGGGGCGGCACCAGTCCCTTTTCGGCCAGCATCTGGTTGAACCCGGTTGGCTCGGCGTTGATGTCGGCCACAGCCTGTTCGATGGCGGTCAAAAATCCCCGGATCGCTTCGGGTTTGTTCTCCACGGCTTCCACGCTGAAGGTGATCACGCTGGTGCCCACCTCAGGCAGGGTGCTGTCGTCAATGATCAGGGTGGCGCCTTGCAGCAGCGCCATGCTGGTCGCCGGGTCGGGGAGGGTGGCAGCGGCCAGTTCGCCGGATTGCAGCAGCGCCAGCCGGTCAGGGATGCGCGGGATCGCCACGGTCTTGATCTCATCGGGGGAGAGGCCGGCCTTTTGCAGCACGCGGTCGGTCATATAGTCGATCACGGTCGCCTCAGAGATGCCGATCTCGACACCAGCCAGGTCTGCCACGGACTCGATCCCCGAGCCGGGGGCGGCCACGATGCTGAAGACCGCCGAGTCGGCGGTGGCGGCGCGGGCAAAGCGCACGGCGACTACGTCGATCTCCTGCTGGTTGTAGAATAGCACCGAGACGATCTCGTTGATCATCCCATCCACCTGGCCGGCTTGCATCAGCTGGTCGCGTTCCGGGCCGGAGTTGACCGTCACCAGTTCCACCTCCAGATTATGCTCGGCAAAGTAGCCTCTCTCCAGGGCGACGTGCATCGGCAGCGCGTCCAGGATCGGCAGTACGGCGATGCGCAGGGACTGCGGTTCAGTAGGGCTGCCGCCGCAGGCGCTCAGCAAGGACCCAAGCAAGATCGCAATGAGTATGGAAATCACGATCGGGGTTTTCTTCATTTCATTTCTCCTGTATGGAATTAAAGTGACAGGATTGTACTTTTGCGGATATCAACTGTAAAGGAAGATTCTCTCAACTTTCCTCATGTTTCAACCACAGCAGGGCATTGGCAAAGGAGGCGTACCAGCTGGTTACCTTGATGGCGCCCTCCAGTAGGGCGGTTTCCAGTTCATCCAGGCTGATCTCCAGCAGTTCCTGTTCCTCCAGATCATCGCTCTCCGGGGATCCGGTGAAGCGCAGCTGGCGGGCAATGAACGGATTCCCGGTGGAAAAGCCCAGGTTGGGCGCCATCAGGGTGGTGTTGAGGGCGATCATCTCTCTGGCCTGATAACCGAGCTCTTCCAGCAGTTCGCGCCGGGCAGCCTCCAGCGGGGATTCGCCGGGCTCCAGGTACCCGCCGACCGGGGCGATCGAGGTGCCCTGGTAGCCGTATTTGCCCTGCCGGAAGACCAGGATCCTGCCGTCATCGGTCACCGGGATCACATTGACAAAGTCGCGGGCGATCACCCAGGGCCATTTGTCCAGAATGCGGCCATCCGGCAGTTCGATGACGTGGTTCTCCACCCGCAGGTAAATGCTGTGGTCGAGGATGGTAGTGCGTGAGAGGGTTTTCCAGGAATTCAAAGTGTGCTCCTAATCAGTTTTCTATTGTAGAATAGTACCAGAAACTACCGCAAATCACTCCTTCTACAATGACCAAAAACCACCGATCGAGGAAGACAGACCCTGCCGGGCTGGCGCCTTTGACCAGCGCCGGAATGGTGGCGCGCTGGCAGCCGGTCCACCTGGGGCACGCCGCTGTCCTGGATGGATTGTGCCGTTCGGCCGAGCAGGTGAAGATCGGGATCGGCAGCGCTAATGTGCAGGATGTGCGCAGCCCGTTCACCACTGACGAGGTGGAAGCCATGCTTCATCTGGTCCTGGCGGGATATGAGAACTATGAGTTGATCCCCCTGCCAGACTTGCACGATGGTCCCCGCTGGCGGCAAATGGTGGTGGACAAATTCGGCCCGTTGGAGATGTTCTTCACTGCCAACCCATATGTCGCCAGCCTGATGGGGGAGGTGTACACTGTGGCGCACCCGGTGCAGTTGGTGTCTGAGGATCGGCGCGTACCGGTCTCTGGGACGATGGTGCGCCTGGCGATGGCCCGGGGTGAGGAGTGGCGATCCATGCTGGCGGAGTCGGTGGCGGAGTATATCAGTCAGAATCAACTGGATCAGCGCTTCCGGCGCGAGTATGGGCTGGAAACACTGGCCGCAAATACACTTATCGTAGAAAAGGAGTAATGGATTATGTATTCATGGGATGAAGATACCAGTTCGTGGTACGGCGATGCTTCGTACAGCTTTAGCGAAAGCGGGGCCAGCACCCGCAGTGCGGCTGCTGGCCGGGCCAAAGCAGCCGGGCCGCGCACCTATTCAAAGAAAAGCGGCCCCAACGCCAAGATCATTGACCCCAAGAAGCACATCAGCACGGAATCCAAAAACCCGCTGATCATTGCGGTGGATGTGACCGGCTCGATGGCCAGCTGGCCTTTCGAGATCTTCGACCGGCTGCCGCTGCTCTTCAACACCCTCTCGCAGTACCGCGAGGACCTGGAGATCTG
>JAFGRA010000305.1 GCA_016935415.1 Anaerolineales bacterium | reverse complement strand
TGAACTCAATCAGGCGTTGGATGATGAGATCGATCCAGCCGCCGTAGTAACCTGAAATGCCGCCCAGTACGATGCCCAGCGTGACGCTTAAAAAGACGGCCACCAACCCGATTGAGAGCGAGACTCTAGCTCCATAAACGATTCTGGATACCATATCCCGCCCCAGCTCGTCAGAGCCTAACAGGAATACTTTGAAATCCCCCGCTTCCTCGCCCAGCCCATACAAATGGATATCGGTTTCAAACAGCCCCAGAAGTTTGTAGGGTCTTTCTCTTACAAAGAAGTGGATCGGATACCAGGTGGACTTGTCTACGGTATATGTCGTGCGCGCCGTTTCCGGATTCTTGTGCCGGATAAGGCCATGCACCCCCGGGCGCAGCGTGAGATTACCTTCCTGGTTGTAGAACGAGATTCCCATCGGCGGGACATTCTTCTGAAAAGCCTCGAACTCGTTGGGATCATATGGGCTGACGAACTCGGCGAATATGGCGATCAGGTAAAAAATCACCAGCAGGATCGCGCTGATCACGGCCAGGCGGTGCTTCTTGAACTTCCACCACATCAACTGGCGCGGCGTGGCGACTGCGATCTTCTCTTTTTCTTTGTCCAACTGTGGATCGGGCGCATTCGCCAGGGGCGCCGATCCCAAACCGGCCTCTTTCCCTTCAGGTTGAGTTGCTTCCATGCTGTATTTCCCTATTCAAGCCGAATGCGAGGGTCAAAGATAGCCAGCAGAATATCCGAAATGAAAGTGCCAATGACGGTGAGGACGCTGAGGATCATCACGACGGCGCCTGCCATGAACATATCCTGGGACAGAAGTGCGCGTAACAGCAGGGGGCCAATCGTGGGTAGATTCAGCACCACTGCCGTGATGAGCACGCCACCGACAATCTGGGGTAAAGCGTATCCGATCGTGCTGATGAATGGATTGAGGGCCACCCGAACCGGGTATTTCCAGATCAACCGCCATTCTTTCAGCCCTCTGGCGCGCGCCGCCTCGACGTACGGCTGGTTCAATTCGTCCAGCAAGTTGGCGCGGATAATGCGGATGAAATTGGCGGCCCAGGATGTCCCGATGATGATCATGGGAATCCAAAGATGGTTCAGCAAATCTACGAATTTGGCCAGGCTCCAGGGTGCCCCCTGATATTCAGGCGAGTACAACCCTCCGACGTTTTGCCCGAACACCGACCATCCGATCCACATGAGCACCAATGCCAGGAGGAAATTCGGTGTGGCCAGCCCCAGGAAACCCACAAACGTGAAAAAGTAGTCGAGGAGGGAATACTGGTGCGTGGCTGAGAAAACGCCAATAGGTATGGCCACTGCCCAAACAAAGAGGATCGATGACAGCCCTACCAGCACTGTCATCTGGACTCTATCCTTCAGCATGAAGCTGACCGGAACCCCCCATTCCAACGATCGCCCGAAATCGCCCTGAACGACTCCGCGCATCCATTTGAAGTACTGGATGTACATAGGTTCGCCCAACCCGTAATGCTCGCGCATAGCCTGGATCTGTTGTTCTGGCGCATATTCGCCCATCGCAGCCAGATTGGCCGCATAGGTGGTCAGGAAGTCTCCAGGGGGAAGCTGAATGATGATGAAACTGACAACGGACACGGCCAATATTGTCAGCAGCGCGGAGATCGAACGGCGTATGAGAAACTGGAGCACGATGGTTTTCCTATAATTGGCTAATCCGGATCCGACATTTTTGCTCAAGCATGAAGGGTTCCGGCAGGGGAGAGCGATCTCCCCTGCCGCGTTGGGTACTATAGGTTATGCCTGCTTGATATAGAACTGCTTCGGTCGCGCGATGCCGACATTACGCATCGTATCGTCATTGATGAAACCAGCGCCGACGTTGCCGATGTTGTTCTTCACGATAACTGGCGCCGGGTCTTCGCCCACGGTACCGATCATGTAGGGATGCTCTTTATGGATATCGAGGATCTCCTGGAACATCGCATTGCGGGTCGCTTCATCACCTTCGGTCTGGATCGCCTGCCACAGTTCGTGGATCCGGCGGATCGGATGGCCTTCCGGCGGTTCTGCAGTCGCCGTAGCGGTCACGCCATTGCCGTAGACCATGACAGCCATGTAGTTTGCATAGCGCGGGGCCCAGGGCGAGTCGGTCAGCACACCGGTGTAACGACGCGAGTCGACCATGACCACCGAACTGCGGTCTACCAGCCAGACACCCACTTCGATGTCACCCGCCTGGTTGCGCTCTTCAAGGAGCGAGCGCTCCAGCAATTGCAGGTTGACCTGGATGCCGATAGCTTCCCAGTATCCCTTGACCACCAGCACCTCGTCGGGGTTCATCGCGCCGAGCGCTTCGGTATAGGTGACCGTGATGGACAGCCGCTCGCCGTCCGGGCGCAGCCGGTAGCCAGCGCCGTCGCGCTTATCGTAGCCGAGGCCGTCCAGCAGTTGATTGGCGCGCTCCCGGTCGAACTCGATCCAGCGGCTCTCGAACTCAGGATCGTAGTTCGGAGAACCACTCACCGGCGAAGCTTGGCGCGGCTCCAACCGCCCGCTGTACACCAGCTCATTCAACTCCTCGCGATTGATGGCGATGGACAGCGCCTCGCGGAATTCCGGCGTATCAAACATGGCGGCCTTCACTGGATCGGGATGGCTGGTATTCGGGTGGAAAGCGTTGGTGGAAGCAGAACGCCAGGTGATGACCTTGTAGTCGCCGGCCTCTTCATTTTCCTTGAAGAACGTGAAGTCAGCCGAGCCTACATGGCGCTGCTGCATATCGATCAACCCCTGTGCAATCCACAGGTTGAGGGTTTCGGTTTCCTGGAACAACGCGTGCGATATCCGGTCGATGTAGGGCAGTTGGTTCCCGGCGGTATCGACGGCATGGTAGTATGGATTGCGCTCCATGACCCAG
Source organism: Anaerolineales bacterium (assembly GCA_016935415.1). Lineage (GTDB taxonomy): Bacteria > Chloroflexota > Anaerolineae > Anaerolineales > UBA11579 > JAFGRA01. Next base: position 1,739 of record JAFGRA010000305.1, on the reverse strand, counting down.
GGATCGTCCAGCGGCGAGTTGGCCGATCGCCACGGGTGGATGCAGGGCAGGTCCGGGTTGCGGAAGAAGAAGTTGATCGGACCGCGGCCATCCATCGGCGCGGCTTCGAACCACAGTTCCTCCCACGTAGACAGGCCATGGGCTTCCATTGCGGCCTGGATCAGGGCCTGGTCGGCGGTATCTGCCGTGCCGATGAATTTTTCCAGGTAGTGCTTGGGGGCCGCCATCGAGGGCCCGGCGATCAGGCCCATGGTGTCGTTCCCAAAACGCAGGATGAGCAGGGGGTTAGGCACAGTGAAGGAGATCTTCCAGGTGAGCTCGTCGATCACCTCAAGCTGCATCATATTGGCGTCCGGGTCTTCGCCTTCGCCCACCAGGCCCACGCTCAGCGGTCCGGGCCGGCCCATCAGTTGCGGCACGAAGATGTAGTCATACCAGAATTTGACATCGGCAGTGGTGAAAGGCATGCCGTCCGACCACTTCAGCCCCTCGCGCAGTTTGAAGGTGTATTCAGAGGCGTCGTCGTTCTGGCTCCACTCGGAGATGTAGTTCACCACGAGGGTGGGAGCTTGCTCAGGATCCGGGCAATCCCACTGCACAGCGCCTTCCTCGGAGAGTTTCACGGGACCCCAACGATCCGAGAGGCCCTTGAAGGCACGACGCAGCGTGCCGCCGTACTGCCCGACTTCATGCGTGGGTGTAATAACACGCGGGCTGGTGGGCAGGCGCTGCTCCACCGGCGGCAGCGCGCCGGATGCTACCAGGTCGGCCAGCATAGGGGCTTCATTGTATCCCCCCTGCCTGTGTGGAGCTGCCGCCGCTTCCGGCACCACGCGGGCCGTGACAGCAGTCGCCGCCGTGGCCGCTACGGCTTTCAAAAAATCACGACGTGAAAGTCCTTTTCCGTTCACTGACGTTTTTCCTTTCTTTCGCTAATCGGAAATTCCGTAATCTTGGCCTCGCCTACCCGATAGACATCACCTCGCTTTCCGGAAGTTGGTCTTTGGTAGCTGGCAGGCAAATCTGCCATCGAATGTATTAGTTTTGAAGGTGCGGGACGTTGGTCAGCACCCATGCGCGCGCCACCAGCGAATCGGGCCTGCGCCCTAACCGAGAGACGATATGGTGGGTTTGCTGCTGTGCACCTTGGCTGTCATCATGGCCTGGAAGAACATCGGTAGCCAGTAGTCGTATTTGTCAACAGTTGCACCCTGGGCGGTCATGGTGACCTGGCGAGTCATGTGATAAAAGACACGCACCCAGCATTTACGGGTCACGTTCTGATCCACAAACGTGTATTTGGCTTCCAGTTCCAGTTGGAAGCCGACCACTTTCTGATCACGGAGTTCGATTTGAGCCCCTGGGAGCTGTTCGATTGTGCCAAAGAACCCTTCGGCCAATGCACCTAAATCATCGGCGGAAACACGGGTACCCATGTCTTCAACGCTAACGGCGAAGACGGTTAAGGGATCGTCTGCATCCGGGCCGTAGATTTCTCCCAGGCGCTCATCCGGCCAGGCGAAGCGGTGCCAATCCATCGGGGTGAAGAAGGAGTAGTATTGATGACGGTGCCAGGTCAGCCCCCGGATGGCGGGATATTGCTTCTGTGCTTTATCCCCCACGGCTTGCACCTCCCCAAAATCTGAAAGAAAGTCATTTGTCTATAATGTCACTATAATGCATTTTGCAAGCGTTTGCAATTCCTGTCAAAAAAACAAACTCCCTGCTCAGCAGCAGTG